>JBGAPN010000050.1:0-20186 GCA_044221235.1 Limisphaerales bacterium | reverse complement strand
CTCGGCATGGCCGGAGACCGCTGCGGCTGCGAGGGACAACTGGGCGCATGCCGCCAGATGGACCATCTCTCTCGCGGCATTGAACGCGGAGCGAGGGGGTCGGGGCAAAACGGCCGTCCGAAACGGCGCTGCGAATGCCTGTTCCGGGGAATTCATCTTCCGTCGTGAAGTAGAAACAAAAAGGAGGCCGGACCCAAGTCCGGCCTCCCTGTAAGAATTTTCGCTATGCGTTCGTTCCGTTAGTTGGACGAACGATAGTAGATCTTGTCGCCAGGAACGCTGGCCGGGATCGTGTACGGGCTGGTGGCACCGGCGACCGCGCCGAACGAGCCGTTCAGCGACGAGGCCGACTGGAGCGTGCCGGTGAAGGTAATCACGTTCCCGTTGACCGAGATGGTCGGCGGAACCGTGGTGGCCGCGTCGTTGTAATCCCAGTAGGCGATGAGACCCTTGCCAGTGAGGGAGCCCGGAAGGGCGCCGTCAAACAGGGCCTTGGCGTCTGCCTCGGTCAGCGCCTTGCCGAAGACGGCGAAGTCGTCGATGAGGGCGTGGGCCACGCCACCGCCACCAGACTCAGATCCCATGTAGAAGGAATCGATGTCGGTTGGGAGCACTCCTGTGTTATCACCGGTCAGGAAGAACGCACCGTTGATATAGACCGTCTTGGTGGAACCCTTCTTGGTGAACACAAAGTGGTTCCAATTATTGGTCCAGAATCCGGCATCTCCGGTGTAACCCGGGAAGGTGTCGATGTTCGCATTGATCCGCTGGGTGGTGGCGTCGCAGCAGCCCACGGTGTCGAAGTAGATGCTCTGGTCGCTCCACGGAACATGTGCGTGGAAGGCACGGTTGCCGGAGATCGACGGCGTGCTGAGGACAAAGGCGGAGCTGTCGGCCGTGTCGTATTTCTTCTGCCAGAACGAAACGGTGACTTCATCGCTGGCGGTGGCGGCATTGACCGCGGCGGCGAAGGCCTTGTCGTAGGCGACAACCGGACCTCCCTTGGTGGTGAGGTCGATGGCGTAGTCACCCGCCTTGCCCGTGTGGCCGCCCTTGTCGGCCGAATACTTCGCATTGCCTTGGATGAGGCCCGGGTAGTTCGCGACCTTGTCCTTGGTGGAACCGGTGTAGGTCAAGACGGTGTAGGTCCAAGTGGAGCTCGCCGGATTTCCGCCTGCATCGAGGTAATTGAGCGTCACCGTGTGGGCCGAAGCGCTGGCCTGAGGAGCAGCCGGCTCATAGCTGGCCGTCAGTACATTTCCAACCTTGGTGATGGTGGCCTGAACGTCCTGGCCATCGAACTTCATGGAGACGTTCGAGGAGGTCCAGACGGTTTTTCCGTCACGATGGGAGATGGCGACCTTGGCGTAAGGCGACACGTTCTTGGCACCGTTTGCCGGCGACACGGAAGTGAAGGCCCCTTCCGGCGGAGCGGGCAGCGCCGTGGCGGAACTCAGGAAGGCGCTACCAATCGGATTCAGGCTCGCGGCTGCGGTCTTGTCCCCGACTTTGCGCCAGGCAACCTGGATATAATCGCCGCCGCCACCTTCCTTGTAGATGCCACGGATGAAGTACTTCTTGTTCGCTTGCAAGCGAACCGGGGCCTGGGTGGTTTCCGTCGCATCGGGGCTAGGCTCCTTGAACGCGTCGCAGCAGCCTTCCTCGTATGCTTGGAGAACCAGATTATCCGCCGATTCGTTGGTGCTGATGTACAGCTCAGAGCCGTCATCGCTCTTCAGGAAGAAGTCGTAGTCAGCCGTTTCAGTCGGGGTGATGAATCCCTCGATGGTGGCACCGTAGGCCTCCGTCGCATCGCTGGGGAAGTAGTCCCGGCTGTTGAAGGAGAAGACCGTGCCTACCTTGTCTGGCGTGGCCGGATATCGCGGATCATCCGTCAAGGCGGTCACCGCATTGCCCGCAATGCCGCCCCAGAACGAGAACTTCAACACTCCGTCAGTAGCGAGGAGGTAGGAGTAGAACTTGGCGGAAGTTCCGGCAGGAACCGGATTCTTGGAGGTGTCGAGGACGCCTGCCACATTGACCGTGTAGGCCGTGGCGCCAGGGGTCTGGGCCGCGGTGGTCAGGGTGACGACGTTCTTTTTCACCGCGACGCTGTTGATCGCGAGGGCAGGTGTGATCGTGTACTTGGTCTTATCGCCGGCGGTAACCGGATCAACGGCCTCGGAGAACGTCAGGGTCACCGTGTCGAACGAGGGGGATCCCGCGGCAGAATTCAGCGTCGGGGGAGTCACGTCGACGGGGTTCGTTCCAGCCTTGTATTCGTCCAGGTTGGAAACGCCGTCCTTGTCAAAATCCAACGGGGCATCCGACGGGTCGTTGGGATTGAAGCCGTACTGGGTTTCCCAGTCATCCGGCATTCCGTCCTTGTCAGTGTCCGTGGGAGGAGCGAACGGAGAGGCGCCGCCCGCCAGGGCTGCGATCTCCTGCTGAGAGAGCGCGCCTTTGTAAATGGCAACGTCGTCGATGATGCCGTCGGGGGCGTTTGAATCGCTGGCCGAGCCGACGTACAGGCGCGTCACATCGGTGGTGAACTCAGCTACACCCTCGGTCTGCTCAATCAAAAGGACGCCGTCGAGATAGATGCGTTTCTGCTCCTTGTCCTTCACGAAGGCATAATGATGCCACTCATTGTAGTCCCATCCATCGGGAGGATTGGAATTGAGGCGCTGGCTAGGAGAGGCACAGCAGCCCATCGTGTCGAAATAGACGGTCCCGTTCGACCAGGGGACGTGGAACTGGAAAAATCGGTCCGACGATTCGGCCACCGCCCAGAACGAGCTGCTGTTGATGTTGGAGAAGTTCTTCTGCCACAGGACGACCGTGATGGAGTCACCGTCCGCCGCGACGTTCATCGGGTTGTCTGTGCCCGAGGCTTCGATGAGGAGGTGACCACGGTTCGCTTGGGAAACATCGAATCCTTTGCCCCCTCCCGGCCTTCCGCCGCCGGCATCGGTGAGGATGGCAGAGCCTTCGATCACGCCGAGGTAGTTGCCAACGACCGATTTGATGGACGTGCCGTCCGCTTCGACTTTTTCAAAATCCCATCCCGCGACGAGGTCGGCGGCATGGGCGGAACCGATTAGGGAACCGGCCGACAAGGCGGCCAGCAGGCTCAATCGGAGCCGTTGTTGGTTGGTAATGTTGATCATATCACTTGGATACTGGTTATGGTTCTTAGTCTCGCGTCGACGCCGGGATTCACACGTCTGCGGTGATGGGATCGCTACTGTGATGGAGTTCCTTCGCCACTGGACGACCCTCGAGCTGAAGGGGGAGCGCAAAACCGCGAGCTCGAAAAAAGCGCGGCTGACACTTCAGCGGATTTCTGGGGTCCCACAGGCACTGCCAACGAGGCCAATTCAACTGAAGGGCCGGCAAAGCGGACCGCGCTGACCGACGCATTCCAATGCGTATAGATGACCATATGGCTGTTCAGGCCTGTGTAGAGTGGCTCTTGGTGAACCGGGCTAGCGATGACGTTGGGAGACTGGTGTCGAGAGTGGGTGTTTACCGGTTCGCAGTTCAAGTAAAAGCATCAGGATTGTCAGTTTTCCGTCATCGTAATCCGGGCCATCGGCAGGGAATGGACGTCGCCGGGCCGTCTTGGGCCAACCGGCGTATGGGGTGGCTCCTTAGCGGAATAGGGCGTCACCGCATGCACCTAGCGGTTGAATCACCGTCCCGGATTGGGCAATTTCGGACGGCCAGACAACCCGCCATGTCCCAATCCATCGAATTAACCATCGTAATGCCGTGCCTCAATGAGGCGGAAACCCTTGCCCGGTGCATTGAGAAGGCCCATCGCGGTCTTTCCCAGGCCGGGGTTCAGGGTGGGGAAATCCTGATTGCGGACAATGGATCGACGGACGGTTCCATTGAGATTGCCGAGCGATTGGGGGCCCGGGTGGAGCGGGTGAAGGAGAAAGGATACGGAAATGCCCTTCGCGGCGGCATTCAGGCCGCCCGGGGTCGGTACATCATCATGGGGGACTCCGATGACAGCTACGATTTCTCCGATATCCGGGGATTTGTGGAGAAACTTCGGGAGGGGTATGACCTGGTGATGGGTTGCCGTCTGCCCAATGGGGGAGGGACCATCAAGCCGGGTGCCATGCCCTGGAAGAATCGGTGGATCGGAAACCCGTCCCTTTCGTTCCTCGGACGGCTCTTCTTCCGCACCCCAATCCATGATTTCCACTGCGGGATGCGGGGATTCTCCGCGGAAGGATACCGGAAGATGGACCTCAAGACGACCGGAATGGAATTCGCCTCCGAGATGATCATGAAGACCACGATCAAGGGTCTCCGGATGACCGAGGTTCCGATCACCTTGCATAAGGATGGCCGGAACCGTCCTCCGCACCTGAAACCGTGGCGGGATGGATGGCGGCACCTCCGCTTCATGTTGATCTACTCTCCGAAATGGTTGTTCCTGTTCCCGGGAGTGGCGCTGTTTCTCCTTGGGGCGTTGGGCATGACCGCCACCCTGCTCGGACCGGTTCGAATCGGTGGCGCCACCATGGAGGTGGGGACAATGCTGGTGGCCGGAATGACCCTTCTGGTTGGGTTTCAGCTTGTTGCGCAAGCGTTCTATGCCAAGGTGTTTGCCATTGGAGAAGGTCTCCTTCCCAATGACCCGGATTTCTCAAAGGTGTTTCGCCATTGGAACCTGGAGAAAGGATGCCTGGTGGGGTTGGCGTTGATCCTGGCGGGCCTGAGTGTGCTCGGCTGGGCGGTTTGGGAGTGGCAGCAAGCAGGCTTTGGCCCGCTGGATTACGGAGCCAATTTGCGCCGACTGATCCCCGGGGCGACCCTCTCGCTCCTCGGTTTGCAGACCATCTTCGCCAGCTTCCACCTCAGTGTGCTCGGTCTGAAGACATCGAGCCGGACCCCGCCCTCGGAACCCCGGGGTCCAGCGATCGACACCAGATCCGCCCCTGAACGGATCGAACCCGTTACTCCGACGATCTCGTAAAGGTCGCCGATGGCTCCTTATCCTTTCCCTGCCAAACCAATCAGGACTTTGGTTTGTAGCTTTGAATAATTGGATACCAGCCCTTCTTTCCCCGCTTCGCCATCCGAGTTCAAATCGTTCGGGCGTCAATTCGATGAGGCAAGACGTAAACTCGCGCCCCCAGCCTTTCGGGTTTCAGCAATTTTCTGGGCGAGATTGTCGGCAGAAACCGGTGCGTAGATAAGTCGGATGATGCTCCTCCTGGATTCCGGACATTGTAGAGTTCGAGGCATCCCAGCCGTCCGAAACCAGGAAGTCCTTGGGTGTCAGGGAGGATTCCAGGGCGACTGCCCCGCGGGTGATCGGATTGTCGGCCTTGTTGCGTTGAAAATAGGTCTGCTGGGCATTCCGAAAGACCAGGAGCCCCAATAGGACGAGCCGGATGGGCCAGCCCCGACGGGAGGAATCGGCGACAATGGTGGCGGCGATCCCCAGGGCACCCAGCGGGAGCAGCCACAACTTGTTGTAGTAGGGGAAGGAGGTAGAAGGGGGCGAACAACCCGCAGAAGATCACGACCAGCCCCAGTTTCATCCGGCGCTGGGGGAGCGGTTGGCCACAGGAATACGACCAACAGTGTCGAGACCAAGGTCACCAGAACGATCAGGACAGTGATGGCCTTTTCATTGGACTGCATGTCCTGCCCAACCCAGGCGCAAGCCCGGCCAGTCGCGGGTGACCGGCCACGGCGGGGTGATGGCATTTGCCAAACCGAACGGCAATTGCAGCAGGACCGACGGTCGGATGAACCCAATACTCACCGTCAGGTTTGTGGGTGATGTAGGCGATGATCCCGCCCACGCTTCGGGCGCCATCGGCTATGGCGGCGCCGGCATACAGCGCGGTACCCACCACGGCGGAGGTGGCCAGCCAGGGGAGGATGTTGCGTCGATCCTGGGCGACGATGATGAGCAATCCCAAACCACCCAGAATGTAGCTTTGGTAGGCACCCACGGCGACGGCCCAGGTGAACGCACATCCGACGGCCGCGGCCACGCCACGCCTGGGAATTGCCGCCGCGAATCGATAGGCAATCATCATCCAGAATTGGGCCATCATGGGCTCGGTTGACTGCGTGCTGTGATAAAACCAGGCGTGAGTCATCCCCATCAAAAGTGCTCCGGCAAAGGCCGTTCTGAGGCGGACACCCAGTGCCAACAAGGTGGAACAGGCGAGGCCGGCGGAAGCCGCACCCAGCAGCGCGTTCAGCCCTTCGATCCACGCCATCCGGGAATCAAAGTCCTCCGCGACAAAGCCTGAACCCACCTTCCACCACACCCAGTACCAGACGCCGGGATAAGGGTGATTGACCTCGGCGATGGTGGGGCGGCCCCGATTCCAAACGGCGTTTTTGATCGCATCGCCGTCGTAATGTTTCCCGAGCAGCGAGAGATACCAAGCGGCCAAGACCAGAAACAACCCAAGCGCTGCGAGCCATTGTGTGCGCGGGGACGGTATGAGGGAAGTCGAAGACTCCGAATTGGATGGGGACGAGGCGGGTGATGGTTGCGGGTCAGCACTCATTCGCCGGTGTTGGTGTCAAACCGTTTGACGGCGCGCAAGTCTCCAATCGGGTGGGGACACCCTCGCCGGAAGGTCACGTAAGAAGCGGCAAAATGAGGTGGATTGACCTCCCGCCACCAGGGGCGGAGAGGGCGTATCGCGAAATTTGAGAAGTGAACTTCTTGAACAAAGACTTGCCGGGAACCGTACGCCTTGACTACACGTCCGCACTTTCAGGCTCCATGGGCAAGTCCCTCATCATCGCTGAGAAACCCTCCGTTGCCACGGATATCGCCAAGGCATTGGGGGTCACATCCCGTGACAAATCGGGCGAGTTCTACGAGAACGACCGATATGTCATATCATCTGCTGTCGGCCATTTGCTCGAACTGACAGTGCCCGAGGAATTCGAGGTGAAACGGGGGAGGTGGACCTTTGGGCAACTGCCCCATATGCCCCCGCATTTTGGACTCGCGCCGATTGAGAAGAATGAGAACCGACTGAAGATTCTGGCCCGCCTGATCAAGCGCAAAGACGTCGATTCCTTGATCAATGCGTGTGACGCAGGCCGGGAGGGCGAGCTGATTTTTCGGAACATCGTTGCGTATACGGGAGCCCGGCAGCCGATCCAACGTCTCTGGCTCCAGTCCATGACCCCGGCGGCGATTCGGGACGGATTTTCGAACCTGCGTTCGGACGTACAGCTGCAACCCCTGGCGGATGCCTCCAAATGCCGCAGCGAGGCGGACTGGTTGGTGGGGATCAATGGCACCCGGGCCATGACCGCCTTCAACAACCGGGCCGGGGGGTTCTATCTGACCACGGTGGGGCGGGTTCAGACGCCGACTCTGGCCATCGTGGTGGAGCGCGAGGAGAAGATCCGCCGGTTTGTCTCCCGTGATTATTGGGAAGTGGTCGGAACCTTCGCCGCCAGCCGGGGCGGTTACAGCGGCCGTTGGTTCGACGAATCCTTCAAGAGGCCGGACGGGAAGGAGGCGGATGCTGAACTCAAAGCCGAGCGCCTTTGGGACCGGGAAAAGGCGGAGGCCATCCGCTCCAAATGCCTTGGGAAGCCGGGGGTTGTCACCGAGGAGAGCAAGCCGTCGACCCAGCTTTCCCCGCTTCTGTATGACCTGACCACCCTGCAGCGGGAGGCCAATGGCCGTTTTGGATTCAGCGCGAAGAACACGCTGGCGATTGCCCAGTCCCTCTACGAAAAGCACAAGGCTCTGACCTATCCGCGGACGGATTCGCGCCATTTGCCTGAAGATTATTTGGGGACCGTGCGGCAAACGCTGGAATCCCTGGGCCACACGCCCTATGGCACCCATGCCCAACGCATCCTTCAGGAAGGTTGGGTCCGCCCCAACAAGCGCATCTTCAACAACGCCAAGGTTAGTGATCACTTTGCAATCATTCCGACGGGGCAGGTTCCCCGGAGTCTTTCTGAAGCCGAACAGAAGTTGTTTGATCTCGTGACGCGCCGTTTCCTGGCCGTCTTCTTTCCCGCGGCGGAATTCCTGGAAACCATTCGAATCACCCGGGTGGAAGGCGAACCCTTCAAGAGTGTGGGCAAAGTGTTGGTCAAACCCGGATGGCTGGAAGTGTACGGCAAGGAAGCGGATTCAGGCGAATCACCGACTCTGGTTCCGGTCGACCAGAACGAACGGGTGGAGACTTCGGACGTGGAGGTGAAAAGCGCCCAGACCAAGCCGCCGGCCCGGTTTACTGAAGCGACGCTGCTGAGCGCCATGGAAGGGGCGGGCAAACTGGTGGACGACGAAGAACTCCGGGAAGCGATGAGCGAACGGGGACTTGGAACTCCCGCGACTCGGGCGGCCATCATTGAGGGACTGATCTCCGAGGAATACCTGCACCGTGAAGGCAGGGAATTGGTGGCGACCGCAAAGGCGATCATGTTGATGCACCTGCTCAGTGGGCTCGGCATCAACGAATTGACCCGGCCCGAAATGACCGGGGAATGGGAGTTTCAGCTGAAAAAAATGGAACGCGGCCAGTTGCAGCGCTCCAGCTTCATGGATGAGATCCGCCGCTTTACCGGCGAAATTGTCTCGAAGGCAAAACAGTTCGACAAGGACACGATCCCGGGTGATTTCGGTGTGCTTGAGGTGCCTTGTCCGAAATGCGGCGGGGAAGTTCATGAGAAATACCGGGAGTTCAAATGCCTAGGCTGTGATTTCTCCGTCCGAAAAATCCTGTCGGGACGCATGTTCGAGCCGAAGGAGGTCGAGCGATTGATCACGGATCGACAGTTGGGGCCCCTGCAAGGCTTCCGAAGCCAGAAGGGATTCCCGTTTGCGGCGGTGTTGAAGTTAAACACCGACCTCCGGGTGGAGTTCGATTTTGGGAAGGACGAATCCACGGGGGACGGTGATGGTGCGGATTCAGCACCCGATTTCAGTGGCAAGAAATCCTTGGGGCAGTGTCCGAAATGCAAGTCTCCCGTCTACGAGAACGGGATGAATTATGTGTGCGAAAAGTCGGTGGGTCCCAATCGAACCTGCGATTTCAAGACGGGTGCGATCATCCTACAGCAGGCAATTGACTCCAACCAGGTGGGCAAGCTGCTGTCCGAAGGAAAGACAGATCTGCTTCGGGGCTTCGTATCGAAAAAGACGGGGCGAAAATTTGAGGCGTTCCTCGCCCTGAAGGAAGGAAAGGTGGTGTTTGAATTTGCACCCCGTCAGTCCCGGGCGAAAGGAGCGGCCAAAGGCCCTGCGGCTCCGGCGGAAAAGTTGGACTTCACTGGGCAGGAACCCCTTGGAACCTGTCCAAAGTGCGGGGGGCGGGTATTCGAGTCCCCCCAGGATTACCTGTGCGAGAACAGCCAGAGGGACTCCAAGCGATGCACCTTCAAGGTTGGGAAGGTGATTCTGCAGCAACCGATTGGTCGGGAGGAGGCTGCGAAAATCCTCTCCACGGGCTCAAGCGAGGTGCTCAATCACTTCGTGGGCCGGTCGGGCAAACCGTTCTCGGCCCGGTTGCGGATGACCGATAAAGGGAAGGTCGAATTCGAGTTCCCCGAGGGCTGAGGGATGACCGTGGGGGTGGTTCCAGCGGTCCGGTGGCTCGAGGGGCGAGGGGTGGAACAAGTCCCGAAAGGATGGTGGGAGCCCGCAGGGATCCTTCATTTCGATCCAGCGAGTTCTTGCCAAAGCGAACTTCGTTTCTAGGCTTCAGCCTCATTTGTCGAAAATCATGGGTATTACGGCTGTTCATTCCCTGTTGGCGCTGGCTCCGCCCGCTCCCAACGCTTCTCCTGAGGACCAGAAGCGGGCGATGCTGATGCAGGTGGGCATGATCGTTTTCATGCTCGTCATCTTTTGGGTGATGTTGATTCGGCCCCAGCAGAAAAAGGCCCGTGAGCAGTCGGATCTTCTGAAAGGCCTGAAGGCGGGAGACAAGGTGGTCACCAGTTCCGGCATCATCGGGGTGGTCACCAGTGTGCGCGATGACGCGGTTACGCTCCGCTCCGCTGAAACCAAGATTGAGTTTCAAAAGGCCAGCATCGCCCAGATCGTCGAGCGCAGCGCCTGAGTTATTTTGTAGATCGTCCGTTCCATGAACCGTTCCCATCTTTGGAAGGCGTTGTTTGTCGCCTTTGTCATCATCTGGTCGTTCTCCGAGATTTTGCCTCCGGGGCCGAAGAATCTCATCGACGAGTTCGATCAGCTGGCCACTTCGAGCGATACGAACTTCAGCTCGATCATTTCCGCGGCGAAGGTGCCCGAAAGCAGTACCCCGACCGCGGCGGGTATCGGAACCTGCTCGAAGCGATCGGCACGAACGACATTCGGAGGTACTTTCCGACCAATTATCTTGCCGGAGCGGAATTGAATCCCACGCGAGCCATCCTTAACCGGGTTCAGCGTGAAGCCGCGGGAGAGAGTTCCGGCTCGGACTGGATTTGCGGGGCGGGACGTCGTTCTTGCTGGAGATGGATCTGAGCCGCCGGGCCACCAATGGGACCGAGTCCCTGTCTGGGGGACAGTTTCTCGCGGAGCAGGCGGTCGAGGTGCTTCGCAAGCGTGTCGATGCCTTTGGCGTGGCCGAGCCGATCATCCAACCCCGTCGGGAGAGCGCAGCATCCTGGTGCAACTTCCCGGCGTCGACGAGGCGACCAAGGAGTCCGCCCGGGAGCAGCTGAAGAAAGCCGCGTTTTTGGAGTTTCGAATGGTGGATCCCGAGAGCGATGACCATATCCCTACCGGACTGGTCCCGCCGGGCTACATGCGCCTTCCCATGAAGAGCCGTTTGCGCAACGGCCAGGAAACAACGTCCTCGATCATCGTCAAACGCCAGGCAGAACCCCTGACCGGAAAATCGATCCGGTCCGCCCGGGTCGCCCGCAATCCGGTGACCGGAATGCCCGAGATTGACTTCACCCTCAACACCGGAGGGCATCAGTCTTTGGTGAGATTACCAAGAACAATGTGGGGCAGCGCCTGGCGATCGTGTTGGACGGCGTCGTGATATCCGCCCCAACATCAATACACCCATTCTTGGAGGTCCGGTCAGATCACCGGTCAATTTACCGACAAGGAGGCCTTCGAGCTGGCAACTGCCCTTGAGAATCCTTAGGAAACACCGCTGCAGATCATCGAGGAGCGGGGCGTCAGTCCGCGCACGGGTGCGGAGCAGGTTCAGAGCGGCATTCGCGCCAGCATTCTAGCGGTGGCTGCCGTGGCCGCCTTCATGCTGGTCTATTATTTGTTGGCCGGCCTGGTCGCCAATGTCGCGCTGTTGCTGAACATCCTCATTCTGCTGGCCGTGATGTGCTCCCTGGACGTGACCTTCACGCTCCCGGGAATCGCCGGTGTGGTGCTCACCGTCGGTATGGCCGTGGATGCCAACGTGCTGATCTTTGAACGCATCCGTGAAGAGCAGGCTGCCGGCAAGTCGGTCCGGGGAGCGCTCAATGCGGGTTATGGAAAGGCCTTCGGGACGATTCTCGACTCCAATCTCACCACGCTGATCTCCTCCATCATCCTGATCCTGCTGGGAACGGGGCCGATCAAGGGATTCGGCGTCGCGCTGACGGTCGGTTTGTGCGTTTCCATGTTCACGGCACTCACAGTGACCCGGCTGATTTTCGACTTCTTGCTCGCCAAGACCTCCCTGCTCAAGGGCGGCTTCAAAATGCTCCAGTTGATCCATGGAAGTCAGATCGACTTTATGAAAATCGCGCGGCCGGCATTTACTGCGTCCTGGCTGCTGATCATTGCAGGGCTGATTTATGGCGTCTTTGGGCGTGGCGAGAAACTGCTCGGCATTGATTTTGCCGGTGGTGACACCCTAACCATGAGTTTTGCCCAGCAGGTGGACATCGCCAAACTGCGCAAATCCATGGAGACCATTTCTGTTACAGATGCCGAAGTGGATTACCCGCGCGATGTCGCGGGACAAGCGGGACATAATGCTGTGCTTCGAATTGTGTCTCCGCGGGACACGGGGCTGAAGGTGGAATCGCTGCTGAAAAAAGACTTTCCGGAGGCCAAATTCGAACGCGTCCAGTTCGACCAAGTGGGACCGGTCGTCGGCCAGGAGATCCAGAAGTCGGCCATTCTGTCGGCCCTTCTCTCGCTGTTCGGCATCCTGGTTTATGTTGCCTTCCGATATGAGTTCAGTTTCGCCGTGGGCGCTGTATTGGCTGTCGTTCACGACGTCCTGATGACGATAGCCCTCTTCGCGTTGACGGGGCTCGGCAGTACGCTCACCGGAGGATGGATCGAGGCCCGTCAGTTTGACGCCACGTTTGTGGCGGCACTCCTCACCATCATCGGTTTTTCGATCAACGACACCATCGTGATCTTCGACCGAATCCGTGAGGACCTAAAACTGGGTATCCCCGGTTCGTTCAAGGAGATCTTGAACCGGGCCCTCAACGAAACGCTCAGCCGTACGATCATCACATCGGGTACAGTGTTTATTGCCACGACGGCCCTCTACCTTTTCGGTGGACGAACGATCAACAACTTCGCCTTCACCTTTCTCTGCGGCATCATCACGGGAACCTATTCGTCCATCTACATCGCCAGTGCGATCGTCTTCTGGTGGTACAAGGGCCAGCGTCCTGCCCTGGGAACCGGCGCGGCGATTCCCGTTTCGGTCCCAGCAGAGGCGCGAGTCTGATCCATGGCGACCGGAGTCCCGGGACGTCCTGGGATTCCGGCCGGTCTAGAGTTCCAGGATTTTTTCAAACTGGGTGAGAACCTGTGGCCCTCCGTGGGATACCAGGGCCATGTCATCCATGCGCACCCCCCCGGTTCCGGCGTAGTAGAGCCCGGGACCGACAGTCAGGACGTGGCCGGAACGAAGTGTGGAGCTAGATCCCGCACTGGCGTGGGGGCTTTCGCAGTGTTCCAAACCAATTCCGTGGCCGGTGCTTTGGAGAAAACCAGTGGGACGTTTGCTGCGGATCGTGGTTCGGTAGCCCTCGGATTTGAAATACCGCTCCACGGTTCCGTGAACCTCCGAACCGGCAACACCATCGCGCAGGAGCGTGAAGGCGATCGCTTGGCCCTTGAGCACCGTGAGGTATTGTCGCCGCACGGCATCGGAGGCCACTCCGCGAACCAGAGTCCGCGAGATCTGGCCGTGGTATCCGGTTCGTGCGGATCGAGGCGTGATCGAGATGACAATGGGGGTGTGCGCGTATAAGGGACCGTGGCCTGACTCTGACGGATCGCAGGTCTGCGCACCACACGCCACGATGGTGCGGAGCGGGAATCCCCCCGCTTGGAGGACGGCCGTCTCAATGATGGCCCGGAGACGTTCGCTGGTTAGAGGCACGCCGTGGTGCAGTATCTTCCGTTCAGGACCGATCCGGCATCTTTTGATCGTGTGGATCGCCTCGGACATTCCGACTTCCGCCATTCCGAGGGCCGCCGTGATCATTTTCACCTCGGCGGCCGACTTGAATTGTCGTTCGGGGAAAAAGTGACCTTCGCGAACCTTGATACGAACGCCCAGTTTCCGGAGCTGTCGGGCCAACCCAAGGGGAAAATGATTGGGAACCGTGGCTTTCCGCACTCCTTGTTCCTGACAGAATTCGGCGGCTGCCTCCGCCAGTCCCGGCTTCCGGACACCCTTCCGTTCGGTTCGACGGAGATACCGTTCCAGGGAAAGTGCCCGGGCGACGTGAGATTGTTCCTTCACGCGCGCCAACTCCGAGCCCGGCACTAGAGCGACCGTTCGTCCGGCGGTCTTCAGGTAAATGATCCGGTCGGGGATGGACATCCCCACCGCATATCGCATATCGGCGTCCTGGTCGGTGCTGGCGATGTGCAGCAGGCTGGCGGGCTTCATGAAGGGAGTCCGGAGGGCATTGGGAGCCCGATCCTCAGAGAGGTCAAATGCAGAAGCGGTCGCCGGAGATTTCCCAGGGATATGACCTTCCTTCCTCAGGGGACCCGAGACTTATCCCGCGCCCGCTGGAGCTCTGCCAGTGTGCGCTCAAGGCGGCCCTTCACGATGGCGTGGGTCTCATTGGTGACGCCCAGAAGATTATCCTGCGCTGCCTCGTATCGCCCCAGACGGATGTTCCAGCGGGCGAAGTGCAATTGTACGCCTTCCCGCTCCAGGTCCGACGGCGCGAGGGTCAGCGCGTTGGTCCAGGCTTGGAGCGCGGTCGTGGCCAGTTTTAGTTCGGCTTCGGCCGCGTTGGATCCTTTCAGATCCTTCCCCAGATTCCAGCCGTAGTAGGTTTGGGCGACGTCCGCTGCGAGTTGGAAATTGTTTGGGTCCAGGGCAATGGCCTTCTTGTAATACCCGAAGGCCCGCTCAAACACCGACTGTTCGTCACAGTGAAAATAGTTGGTCGCATCCCGCCGGAAGAGGAAGACCAGCGTCCCGTAATTGTGGAGATAGACCGGCTCGTTTGGATTCAGCCGGATGGCTTCCTCATACATTCCAAAGGACTTCTCAACCGGTCCCACGTGGGCGTAGGCATTCGCCAGATTGTTCCAAGGGGCTGGGTTTTTGGGGTCGAGTTTGCGGGCCTTTTCCCAGTTTTCGATGGCTTCCCCCTCCTCTCCGAATTCATTCAGGAAACTGCCATAGGCGAGGAAGGCGTCCGCCCGGTCCGGATGCGCCTGAAGGAATCGACGATAGCGTTCCTTGATGGGTTCGATCCGCTGCTGGATCCGTCCACGCAACGTAACCCCGGCCAGGATGGCCGCCGGATCGTCCGGTTGATCCGCCTCTTCAATCCATCGGTCGATCTCCTCCTGGGCCCGGTCATCCTCAGCCATGATGGATTCGAGTTCCCGGGTGACCGGGTCATTGGTCGTGGCGGCGGGAACGGCGATCCCCGTCGTTTGGGCAACCAGGTTGGACAGGGCGCTGGGAGGGTTCGTCGCAAGAAGAACTGTCAGGGCTCCCACCAGCACGTCGCTCATGGCGGGACGTTAACAGAGACACGTTCGCGGACAATCTTTGGGCGGCCGACTCAGGCTGCCTGCCGCCCTGGCGTCGGGAGGACCGATCCCGGGACCGGGGCTTTCGTTCCAGCGGAATCCCTGTCAATCTTTGCCGACGTGTCTGAGCCCGATTCCGACAGTCAGGTGATCGCGGAGATACGGGCGGGAGACACCGCCCGGTTCGAGGAACTCGTCCGCCGTTATCAGGCCCGTGTTTTTGCGACAGTTCGTCGGTACTCCAGGCATGAACGGGAGGTGGAAGACATTGTGCAGGAGATTTTCGTCAAGACCTACACGCGTCTCGACAGTTGGCGCGGTGAGGCGCCGTTTGAACACTGGCTGATGCGTCTGGCAGTCCGGACCTGCTATGATGCGCTCCGGAGCCACCGGCGAAACCGTGAAATGCCGGTGACCGACCTGACCGATGAGGAAGAAGACTGGATCAGCAAGCAGGCGTCGGGGACCGCTGACGTTGGGAAGGAGGCGGAAGCCGCCCGCACCCTGGTATCAAAGGTCTTGGACCAGTTGTCGCCGGCGCACAGGTTGGTCATCACCCTCCTTGAGATTGAGGAAAAGTCGGTCAAGGAGATTGCCCAGTTGACCGGTTGGTCCGTGCCCTTGGTTAAGGTTCGTGCCTTCCGTGCCCGGGCCGAGATGCGACGAATCCTCTCTCGAATGGATATGGAAAAGTACCTGTAACCGGAATAGGGTGCGGTTCGTCGAAAAGAACGGATTGATGTCATGAACCTCGATCGTCTGCAGAAGTCCCTGCTGGTCGCCGCCCGACGAGATTGTCCGTCGGACCGCGTTCCCTATGCCTTTGAGCAGCGGGTGATGACCGCAGTGCGGGGGCTTCGGCCTGCCGATCCGCTGGTCCTTTGGACAGCCGGACTTTGGCGGGCGGCGCTTTCCAGTGTCGCTGTCGCTGTTGTGTTGGTTGGTGCGAATGCGGTGACGACCGACGGCGGGCAGGAGGGGATCTCCGCGGACCCATTGGAGACGGCCTTGGTGGCCTCCGCAGACCCAATCCCGGAGTCCTGGTGACCCGTGAAGTCGGCCAAACTCATTTTTGCTGCGGCGGTGATCTTTGCGGCGGGCCTCGCCGGCGGGGTGGCCTTGACCGACCTGCGGTACAAGGCGCGTGCGCGTACCGAACGAACTCGTCCAGACCTCGTCTCTTCTCCGATCTGGTACCGGCTTGAGTTCCTGAAACGGGTCCACCGGGAGCTGGAGTTGAGCCCGGAGCAGCGATCGCGAATCGAAGGCTTTATCGGTGAGAGCCAGGAGCGGTTTCGCGCGCTGTGGGAACCGGTGGCTCCCCAAGTGCGGGCGGAATTGGAGTCGGTCCGGAATCGCATCCGGGCAGAACTTAGTCCCGGACAGCAGGAGAAGTTCGACCGGATGATGAAGGAGCGCCCAAGGCGCCTCGAGGGACGCGACCATCGTCCGGGTGAAGGTGGGGGCACCAACCGGACTCCCAGGGGACCTGGGGGAGGCGCAAATGGTCCGAGAGTGCCGCCACCGGGCTCTGATTCGCAGCGCTGAGGGGCGAACCAGCAACGTCAAAGGGCATCGTACTACTTCGTACTGACAGTCATCCCGCACCGTCTCAACATTGCGGCCACCTCCGGCCAATCCGCTCCGAGCTTTTGGGAGCCCGTACGGAGAGGTTCCAGATCGACCGGATACCAATTCTGCCGGGTTGGGTCGGCCAGTCCGGCAACATTGAACGGATCGATGATGGCGCGAACCCGGTCGAAAAGGTTCACACAGGTCGGTGATTTTGTCCGTGAAATCGGGGTGGTTCCGAAGGAGAAATCCCGGGGCATTCCCGGGACGACCCAGCCGGCGGCAGGACTCGGAAAACGTGGCGCCGGCGAAGTAAACCATCGAAATGGCTTGGAAGACGGCGGGGCGGTGCAGATTTGCCAGGAGCGTTCCGATCAGGTTGGCGACGAATTGAAGGTCGCCGTGGGTTTCCGCGCCGTATTGCTGAAGTGCGGACGGGGAAGGCACGGTTTCCAGCCGGAATAATCGGGCCAGGCGTTGAACGCCCAGCAGGGTCAGGGGAAAGCCGGTGGAAAACAAAGGGTCCACAAACCCGGCGGCCGAAGGGAGCAAGGCCCACCGTTCACCGACAATCACCGACAAACGGAACGTGAGCTGCGGTAGATGATGAAATCGTCCCTCGACTTCCGCGGGATCAAACTGTTGGGCGACGGAGGGGAGGCGGCTCATCAACCGATTCCAGGCGGCGGCGCCCTCCTCAATTCGAAGCTCGCGTGCCAGAGATCGGTGCAATGACACTCCCGCGCTGGTGATACCGTTGTTGAAGCGCAGGACCCACATCCAGCCGCCCGGGAACACATGATGCAGGGCCGCGTCATCGGGCGGGAATGGGGCCGATTCTCGCGGCTGCGGGGACACGGAAGTTTAAGGGAAGGGGACTTCGGAAGGGGCTAGGGAGTCCCACCGGCGAACCTTCCTGAAATGCGCAAACAGCGACTCCGTGTCCGGGAGAGATTCGAATCGTGTCTCCGGCAGGCTCAGGGACCTCCAGAGAAAACCACGGGCTCCACTGGCATCGACAAGGAACCGGCACCGGAATTCCACCGCTTCTCCGTGCCGAGTGCCGGCCAGACGCAGGCCGTCCGGTTCCTCGGTGATGCTGTTCAGGTTTGTTTCATCCTGGTAGTCGACTCCGAGCGAACAGGCGAGCCCTGCCATGTAGGCGTCGAAATCAGGGCGGTACCAGTGAGTGTCGGCGATCTCGTTGTTGGGGCTTGCGGCGACCAGGAGTTCATTAGAGCGATCCAGCCTGGGCACCCAGGGCGTATCGAAGGCGTGGTGGTAAAAGGAGAATCCCCGCTTCAGCCCAACCCCGATATCGGGATGGTGCCGTTGCCAGCTTCCCCACTTTGAAAAGGACGCCAGCTCCGGCAGATTGTATTCTGCCGCAATTTCTTCCAGCAGCAGGTTGGTGAGCGGCGTCGACGATTCTCCGATGGCGAAACGGGGATGCCGTCCGCGTTCGACCAGCAGCACCGTTCGCCCCAGTCGTCGTGCCGTCGCAGCGAGAAGGGCCCCGCCGAACGCCGATCCAACAATGGCCAGATCGTAGGTTCGCTCGGTCACGGCAAGGAGGATTCCGCCGTCGGTACTGGGCCTGGCTGGCCTGTCCGGAACGGTGCGGATTGACTACGTTGCGAGGCTTTGCCGGAGGTGACTCTCAAGCTTGCGGGCATCGGCGTTGAAGCGGCGGATGCCTTCGGCCAGTTTGTCGGTGGCCATCGCATCCTCGTTGTGCAGCCAACGAAAGGCCTTCTCATCGAGGTGAAGTTTGTCCCCGGCGCTGGCCTTCGCCGTTTCCGGGCTGAGGGCAGGTGAGAGTGTCCCTTCCGATTTTGCCAGTTTCTCGATCAGGTCCGGACTGATGGTGAGCAAATCGCATCCGGCCAGCCCGGTGATTTGTTCGACCCGACGGAAACTGGCGCCCATCACCTGGGTCTTGTAGCCGTACTTTTTGAAATAGTTGTAGATCCGGGTCACCGACTCGACTCCGGGATCCTGTTCCGGGGGAATCTCCGAACCTTTTTCCTTCCGGTAGTAGTCGTAGATGCGTCCGACAAAGGGTGAAATGAGCGTGACGCCTGCCTCGGCGCAGGCGACCGCCTGGGCAAAACTGAACAACAAGGTCAGGTTGCAGTGGATTCCCTCACGCTCGAGCTGTTCCGCGGCGCGGATTCCTTCCCAAGTACTGCCAATTTTGATGAGCACCCGTTCCCGGGGTATACCGGCCTCGTGGTAGTAACCGATCAACTGGCGCGCCTTGGACATGGTGGCTGCTGTGTCGAAACTCAACTTGGCATCCACTTCGGTGGAAACCCGTCCGGGGACGTGCTTCAAGATCTCGGTGCCAAACAGGACAAACAGGCGGTCAAGAAGAACGGTCAGGCGTCCATCCACCGAGGCAGATTCCTTTCGGGCCACGGCCAGGGCCTGATCGACCAGGGGGCGGTATTGGGGGAGTTGGGCCGCGGCCAGGATCAGGGAAGGATTGGTTGTCGCGTCCTGCGGGCGGGTGCGGGCAATGGCGTCGATGTCGCCCGTGTCGGCGACAACCGTGGTGAACTTCTTGAGGGAATCGAGGAGGCTCATGTTGTTGGCGTTTTCAGACGTTCCTTTGGAAGGGTAATTCGGTGCCGGAGAAAGGCCATCCCCGACTCAGGAAGGCCCTGAGCCGTCAGCGTCGCAGGTCGAGCGCGACGAGCCGATCTTCGCTGCGCAGGTATACCCTGCCGTTGGACAAGACAGGTCCGGCCCAGCAGGGGTAGTGAAGGGAAGGAACCTGCCATCGGGCAAGTTCGACGCAGGCGAGTGGATCCGCCCGAAAAATTCCGAGCAGGCCCCCTTCACCCAATGCGTAAAGACGCCCGTCCGCCACGATAAACGAGCCGCGGCCGAAGACATCGGGCTGTTTCGTTGAACCTTTACCCCAGTGTTCGTCCCGCTCCCAGGCGAGCCGCCCGGTTCCGAACTCCACGCACCGGAGCCGGGCGTCGGGTTCGTTGCGTCCGCTGAAACCGAAGACGAAATCCCCGACCCGGACCGGAGTGCTCCAATGCATTTCAAGGGACAGGCCCTTCCAAATCTCCTGAAGGGGCGGATTGCCCGCGTGAACCCGGAGGAGAAGGGCACCGGACCGGTAATAGGCGCTGGAGATGAGGACGTCGTTGTTTCTGACCACCGGATTCGAGGCGTTGACCGACTCCTCCACCCGGGCCCGAAACCAACGCTGGAATCGGACGGCACCGTTGGTGGGATTTACCCCAACCAGTCCCTGGCGCATAAAACAGAGAACGACCCTCTCGCCATTGAGTGTCACCGCCACCGGGGAAGCGTAGCTTGCCTGTTTGTCGGTGCGTCTCCACTCCACCGGCGGTTCCCCGGGCCATCCCAACTTGGGTTGCGACTGCCAGTTGGTTTCCCCGACAGACTGCCAGAGTGTTTGTCCATCCTTGGGGTCGAAGGCAACGACACCGGAATTGGGCTGGCCTCCCAACATCACAATCAGTTTCCCATCCTCGAGGATGGGGGTGGAACCCACTCCAAAAAACGCTTCCGGAACGTCAAACTCCGTTCCTGTATTTCTCATCCAGCGGAGTTGGCCGGAGTCCAGATCGTAGGCGCTCAGACGACCTTCGGCCCC
>JBGAPN010000566.1:0-2800 GCA_044221235.1 Limisphaerales bacterium | reverse complement strand
CCACCCGCTTCGATTCGACCGAGTTGTCATCCGATCGACCGTGGATGTACGGCGCCAGGTCATCACTGATGGCGGCTCCAATATAGGACCCGTAAGTGCCTCCAACCTCGCCGCCGTTTCCGTCTGGCAACACCGCCACATCACCCCGGGCCGCATTAAAGGTCTCCACCGCATCCACCGATTGATCGGACTCCTTGTAGATAATGTCCCGGGAGTCCATCAGGTATAGGATCGGCAGCCAGGTCGCCCCACCGTCGATCGAGTATTCCAAGGCACCCTGGCTGTCCTGATTCTGTTCGTAGAGGCTGTGGAAGGATAAATACACATCCGTCTTACCCGTCAGGTCAAAATCCTTGGTGTAGACGATGAGATACTGCCCGGCACCGTTGCGGTAACCGGAATCCCCGAACAACATCTGGCCGGAGGCGAGCGGCCCATCCAGGACCTTGCCATTGACCACGTTCAGGGGATTAGGCGTCAAAACGCGGCGATAGTCGTTTTCCCACGTGTCGGGATTGTCCGGGTTACTGTAGGTGACAAACGAGCCGTTAAACCGGCTGACCTTGACCACCACCCAGTCGGCGTAGGACTTGGAGTCGAGATTGCTCAGGTCCAACTCCTCGTTGGACACTTCGGTGTAGCTCTTCAGGGTCCAACCCTCCGGCACCTGCCCTTCGGGAACCGAATCGAATGTCTCCAGGTAAATGGGACTCGGCAGTACGATGTTCTCGTAGGATGCGATGGTGAACGTCCCGGCCGCTTCAAAGGATTTCGCAGGGCTGGAATTGTCGCTGTAGGTCAACAGGTAGCTGTGTTGCGAGAGCGGCGACTCCAGCGAGGTGCCTGTATAGGACACGGTGACCACCCGATCCAATTCACTCGACTGGGCTTGAACCGCCTGGCCGTCCACTTTCAGCGCCACACTGGACAGGACGACTTGAGTGGACCCGTTGGTGATCTTGGCGAGGAACGTATAGACGGGAGGAACTCCTGTTGCCCCGTCTGCCGGGCTGACGGACAGCAGGCGGGGTAAATCACCGCTCGGGGCCACCACCTTGAACTTTTCCGAGGCCAGAATGGTGTAGCCGTCATCCTGAAGCAGATACGCAACGTACTCGGCGGCGGCTGCCAGGCCGGAATTAAAGGTCACTGTTCCATCCGTTTTGCCGGTCGAACCACCGGCGCCATCCAAATAGCTCCAAACGGTGGAATCTGGCCCTCCGCCCGGGACTTCACCCACCTTGTAGATGCCAATCCAATCTTTCGGATTCCCGGGCCCAAAGGCGAAGCGGATTGAAACCGCCTCGCCGGTCACATAGTGCCGTTTGTCCGCATGGACCAGGGGAGTCCCGAGGTCCACCACGCTGAACGGATACTCAGCCATAACCTCGTAACCGTCGTTCTTCAGGAACACGACCTTCCAGTCTCCGGCGAAGTCGAGTCCTCCGGTAAAGGTCAACGATCCCTCCCGCAGCCCAGTCGATCCGCTTTGGGTACCGTCAACATACTGCCAGCGAGTCGAAGGCTGCTGACCTGGAACCACATCGACCGGGTAGATTCCCACCCAATCGACGCGGTTCCCTGGGCCACCGGAGAAATTGACCACGATATGTTCGCCGACGGCGTAGGAATCGTGGTCGGTGATCACCGCCGGAGACTGGGCGGCAGCGGATTCCAGGATCAGAATGGAGAGGAGAATTGAAAATCTTCAAGGGGTGCAAATCACCGGGGATTCCTTGTCGGTACCCCATTGCAGCCATTCGCTGACCACCTGTTCGCCCTCCGGAGTCGCCAGAGAAACCCAGTGGGAATCTCCCGGCCGCTTGACCAACCGCAATCCCTGGGCGGAGGTCCGGCTGATCTCCGGTGCCGTTCCCGCTGCCTTAGCGGCGGCCAACTGCTGTTTCAGCTCCGGCGCACAGGTCTCAAGATAGGCGACGACCCAGGTGGCTTTCTGTTCCGGGTGTCCGTTGGTGGATACCACCACGGCCCGGACTCCGTCTTCAGTGGGGTCATTGATGCCGCGAATCGGCGGAATCAACCCACGGTCCGACACGAACAACTGGCGTTCGCTGAGGTCGTAAAAATATGCCTTTTCGGAGACACCACTGCCGGCGCTGAACCAGCGCCACCCCAGAAAACCCGAAATCGCCAGGAGCACCAGGGCAAAGGCAAGCTTGAGGGCGTTGGTTGTGTTTTCCGCCATGACCGTTCAATGGGGATCCGCCTTGGCCGACCACGCACATTCGTTGGTGTTGCAGGGAATGCGCCCCGCGTTCAGCAACTGGCCCGAGCCATCCGCGAATGCGTAATTCGACTTCCGGTCGTGGCGAACCGCTCCCTTGTCGCCCTGGGCCACCCGGTTAAATCCCGGGCTTCGTGCATCGCCGATCTCCTTCCAAATCCACCACCGATCCCGCGGCCACACGCCATTGATATCGCTGTGACCGTCTCCAAACAGGATGAGCTTGGACGGCGACTCGATCTGGTTCCACCGGCAGACATTGTCCTCATAGCCTTTTGGCCGCCCAAACGGTGGCGGGGCGCCTCCGGGGGTCCAATGGACATTGACGGCGCCAATGCCGCTGGGGATGTCGATTTCCGAGGGAGAAAAGGTCCCGACGATTGATTTGTTGCCGGCACCCTTCTTCATCCCGGCGGGGCGCCCGGAGGAATAGATTTCCTCGCGTTCGGCAGGACAGTCATAGATTCGTGCATTCTTGCCCGCGTACGTGAACAAGTACGGCCGCCAACTGGTTTCACCTCCGGGGATCTGGGCTTGGATCGGCGGCAGCCAATC
>JBGAPN010000565.1:0-2831 GCA_044221235.1 Limisphaerales bacterium | reverse complement strand
CGGCGATCTGGCTTGGGGTTCCGCTGGCGGTGGAGGGCCGAACCTTTGGGGTCATGGCGGTCCAGGACCAGCATGATCCCAAGGCATTCGGGCTCGAGGAGAAGCGGATTCTGGAGTTTGTCGCCGGGCAGACCGCCCTGGCCATCGAGCGGAAACGCCGCGAGGAGGACCTGGTCCGGGCGGTGGCCCATGAGCGGGAATTGGGTGAGCTCAAGAGTCGCGTTGTTTACATTGTCTCCCACGAGTTCCGGACCCCGCTGGGGATCATCATGAGCTCCACGGAGATTCTGGAGGCGTATCTCGACCGGATGACCGACGAGGAACGTCAGGAGAACCTGAAGGACATCCTTGATGCGACCCGGCACATGGTGAGCCTGATGGAGCAGGTCCTTCTCCTGGGCCGCGGGGAGGCCGGAAGGCTGGTGGCGCATCCGGTGCCCCTGGATGTCGCGGCGGCCTGCCGGCGCTTTGTCGAGGAGATTGCCTCCGCCACCCACGAACGATGTCCGGTCCGGCTTTCACTCCCGGCAGAGTCCCTCGAGGTGGTTTCCGACGAGTCCATCCTCCGTCACATCGTTATCAACCTGCTGGACAACGCGGTGAAATACTCCACGCCGGGCTCACCCGTGTTGTTCGCGCTGCATGCACGGGCACCCTGGGTCCTGATGACGGTCCGCGATGCCGGCATTGGAATTCCCGAACCGGACCTTCGGCAGCTGTATCAGGCCTTCCATCGGGGCTCCAATGTCGGGGGGATCGCGGGTACTGGTCTTGGCCTCGCGGTTGTCCGGTACTGTGTCCAGTTGCTGGGCGGCCGGATCGAGGTGACCAGTTCCGTCGGGGAAGGAACCCGGTTCGTTGTTTCTCTTCCCATCCTTCCACCGCCCCAGTCCAATGGTCTCCCCTGGGTCCAAACCCCGGAAGCGGTCGAACTTCCCTTCATAGCATGAGCACCGTACTCGTCATCGAGGATCAGCCCACTATGCGCCGGAAGACTGCGACAATCCTGCGTCTGGAGGGCTACACCGTCATCGAGGCGGAAGGCGCCCAGGCCGGCATCCGGGCGGCCAGCGAAACCATCCCCGATGTTGTCCTGTGCGACATCATGCTTCCCGACGGTGACGGCTACGGGGTTCTACAGGCCCTGCGCACCCAGCCCTCCACCGCCGCCACGCCGTTCATTTTCCTGACGGCGCGCGGCGGGAAATCCGACGTGCGGACCGGCATGAACCTTGGAGCCGACGATTATCTGGTGAAGCCGGTGGCCCGGGTCGAATTGCTCGAGGCGGTTGAGGCCCGGTGTGAACGGCACCGTCTGAATGAACAGTGGCTTCGGCACGTGATGAGCCAATATACGTCGGGACCGGACTTCACATCGTACGCGCCGCTGGCGTCCGCCTTTGGACTTTCTGAACGCGAGGCAGAGACGTTGCTCTGGATCGCCCAGGGCAAGACCAACGCCGAGATTGCGTCCATCCTGGGGAACCGGGAAGCGACGGTGAAGAAGCTGGCCGGACAGGTTTTTGACAAACTGGGCGTCAGCACCCGCACTGCGGCGGCCCTGCGTGCGGTGGAAGTGCTCTCCCGGGCGAAGGTGCCCGGGATGGGAACGGCCGGCACCCGCAGCTGAAAGCCTGTCCGGGAACTGCAAAGTGTCCCGTTTTCGAACCCCGTTCTTCAGGATTCCCGCCACCGCTGCGCAATGGGAACGCGACGTCCGACCCCGAACGCCTTGGTGGTCACCTTCAGGCCGGGGGCCGCCTGTCGACGCTTGTATTCGGTGTTGTCGATCAGCCGGACGACCCTTCGGACGGTGGCCTCCTCGAATCCGGAAGCGATCAGCTGAGCGGGCGACTTTTCCTCCACCACATACCCTTCGAGGATGGCGTCGAGGATGTCGTAGGGCGGCAGGCTGTCCTGGTCGGTCTGGTTGGGACGCAATTCGGCACTGGGAGCCTTGGTGATGCTGGGCAGCGGAATCCAGGCGCGGCCCGTCCTGCGTTGGGACTCCTCGTTGATCCAATGGGCCAGGCGATAGACCAGGGTCTTGGGAACATCGCTGATCACCGCCAGTCCGCCGCACATGTCGCCGTACAACGTGCAGTAGCCGACCGCCAGTTCGGACTTGTTGCCCGTGGTGAGCAGCAGCGATCCAAACTTGTTCGACATGCCCATCAGGATCACGCCGCGCAATCGCGCCTGGATGTTTTCCTCCGTGGTGTCCTCACCCCGGCCGGCAAACAGGGGCTTCAACTGTTCCTTGACCGCCAGGAAGGGTGCCTGAATGGGGACGACGTCGTAGGCGATGCCCAGGTTGTTGGCCAGTGCCCGGGCGTCGTCGAGGCTGCCCTGGGAGCTGAACTGGGAGGGCAGGGAAAGCCCCCGGACATTTTCGGGTCCGAGCGCGGCCACCGCGAGACAGGCCACCACGGCGGAATCGATGCCGCCGCTCAGGCCCAATACCGCCGACTTGAAACCGCATTTGGTCAGGTAATCCCGTGTTCCCAGCACCAGGGCCTCGTAGAGCTGTGCTTCCACCGGTCCCTGGGGACCGCCCTCGGCGCCGGTGCGGGACATGTCCACCAGCGCACAATCCTCGGTGAAGGCGCCGGACCATTGGAGGACGCGACCCTTCGAGTCGAAGGCGCAGCTCTGCCCGTCAAAAATCAGTTCGTCGTTGCCCCCGACGAGATTGCAATAGGCCAGCGGCACTCCGCACTTGGCGGCAAGGCTGGAGAGCATCGCCTGGCGGGTCCGGTCCTTGCCCACATGCCAGGGGGAAGCGGACAGGTTGACGATCAGGTCCGCCCCCGCGGCGACCAGATCGGCGG
>JBGAPN010000564.1:0-2840 GCA_044221235.1 Limisphaerales bacterium | reverse complement strand
AGCTTCAGGTCGACAATTACGTCTTGAATGAGCACCGGATGAGGAATGTCCTCGCCGTGGCTCGGACGATCTTCCAAGTCGCCCGTCTGGCGAAGCAACACCACTTCTCGTTGATTCATAGCAACGGATTTCGCGCCCATGTTTACGGAGGTCTCGGCGCCCGTCTGGCTGGCATTCCGGAAGTTTGGACGGGACATACGGCCGAGGTTCCCGGGCTCTCAACCCGGGCAATTCTGGCCATTCCCACCGCCAAGGTCATTGCGAACTGCCCGCGAACGGCCCAGTTCTTCGAAACAGCCGGCAAACCCACACGAATGATCTGGCCCGGCGTCAACACGGCCCAGTTGGATCGTGGAACTCCCCGTTCCGAACTCGCCCGCAAGTACCGAATCCCCGAGAACCGGAGATGGGTGGCCATGGGGGCAAGGTTGCAGCGGTTCAAGGGGCAGCGTGAGTTTGTCCGTGCTATTGCCAGTCTCCCCCCCACGTCAGGCATCCACGGCATCGTGGTGGGTGGTTCCCTCTTCGGCCAGGAATCGGATTACGAGAAGGAATTGCGTGCCTTGGCATCGGAGCTTCATGCGGCTGACCGCATCACGTTCACCGGTTTCATTCCCGACCTGGATGTTGCCGGATTCCTCGGTGCGAGCTGTCTGACCCTGCATCCGGCATTCGAAGAGGACTTCGGTCTCGCCGTTGCGGAAGCGCAGGCGCTGGGCGTCCCGACCATTGCCTTTGCCACCGTGGGGCCGTCGGCCATCATTGAAGATTCCAAGACCGGCTGGCTGGTGCCGATTGGCGACCAAGCAGGGCTCAATCAGGCTCTTGAGCGCGCGATTTCAAACCCCGAGCAGCTTGCTGCCCTGGGCAAGGCGGCACGGGAGCGCAGCCGAAGGCTCTTTGGAATCGACGAACACGTCCGGCAAACCCAGGAGGTTTACTCCGAAGTATTGAGCCGGTCCGCCGGACGAGGTCCCCACTGAGATGCCGGCCCGCGCCCTCCAAGCACCCGTCGCTGATCCCGCGGATACCGAGGCACCCCACTGGAGGGATCTCCTCAGGCCGAGCTACCTGCTCAGCCTGATTCGGGACAATCTCCCGGCCAACACCCTCCTGATCCTGGCCCTCGTGATCGGGTTTTTCCATGGGTGGCTCAAAATGCGGTTCCCGGGCGGGATCATGGTGTTTGCCTACGATATCCCGCTCATGGCTGCACTGGCCCTTTCGATTTCCAAGATCAGTCCGGGGCACAAACTGTTTCCGAAGAGCCGGACCAGTTCGGCACTTCAGGTCGTGCTGGCCATTTGCATCGTTTACGGACTGTTGCCGACGGAGATTCCGATTCTCGTGCGCTTGGCGGCTTTCCGCGGCTGGGCCTTGGTTCCATTGACCTTCCTGATGGGGTACCACCTGTTTCGAAGCCGAGAGCAGCTCTACCTCTACGGATGGTTAATCATGATTCTCAGCGTCGGAACCGTCATTTACGGCGCCCGCCAGGATCCGGAGGAATTGCGCCGAATGGCCATGGAGAACCAGACCCTGGAAAACGTCATGAAGGGTTCCTTCTACGGTGATGAGGAAGGCACCAAATTCAGGGTGTTTTCAACATTCGTCTCCGCCGGCGCTTTCGGAGCCACGATGGCATATAGCGTTCTGATCGGGTTGGGCCGCCTCTCCCGCCCGGGGACGCCCATGATGACCCGCATCTTGCTAGCCGCGCTCATGTTGCCCATCAGCTACGGCATTCTGCTGAGCGCATCCCGTTCCGCAGCCATCATCGCTGGCATCAGCATCCTACTCATCGCCTGGTATCGAAAGGCATTGGTCAAATTCGCCATCCTGCCGGGCATCGTGCTCGGCATTCTGCTGGTTGCGACCAGCCGATCCGGCGGTTCGTCGGTCAGCCGCATGTCGGTCGCCGCGGATCCCGATGCCCTCATGAGCCGGGTGAGCATCGTTGTCCGGCCCGCGTTCAACCGCCTTCTGGAAGCGCCTCTCGGCGGCGGATTGGGGCGTTCCGGTCATGGTTTGCCGGCGGCGCTCGGTTATCTGTGTCTGCGGTTCAAATGGAAACCGGTCGATGGCGACATTGGACGTGTTGCCGTGGACTTCGGGGTCTTCGGACTGGTCGCTTTCGCCGCCATGTTTATCGCTGGGACGCAGGATTCCTTCCTCTGGATGAAAGAGCTGAAGGGAACCGAACTCGATACGGCTGCGGTCACGGCTGGAGCGATGTTTGTGACGGCATTCATCTCTTTTCCCACCGGTTCGCCGTTTCTTGCCATCCCCATGGGAGCCATCATCTGGTTCTATCTGGGAGCACTCAACCGGCTCTACGACGACCACAAGGCCCACCTCCCGACCACCGTCAGGCCCGGCGCGGAAGCCGCGAGTCCGCCTGGCTTGTCCCCAGGACCCGAACCAGTTCAAAATCCCAAGGCCAGGCTTCGCCTTCCCCCGCCCGCGAAGGTGGCGCACTCCGTTCGTCCGACGGGCCAACCCGCCAAGCCACCACCGACACCCGGCCTTCCCGCCAACTCCAAACCCAAGCGATTCCTCTATACGCGGGGCGGTTCCAAGTCGAATCCACGAACTTAAGTTCGATCGCAATGGCCGGCCCCGCCTCCACGCTCCCTCGTGTGGCCATCGTGGTCCACGACTTTGACCCAAATCTTGGTCAGGGACGCTACTGCCATGAACTTGTCCGCCGACTGCAGGGGGAGGTCTCCTTTGACATCCATGCCAACACTTGGAAGGACGCGGGCATCGCCGGAGTTCGCTACCTTCGGATCCCTACCCACCGCTTCAATGTCATCACCACGATCGGGACATTCCTTCCA
>JBGAPN010000049.1:17744-19108 GCA_044221235.1 Limisphaerales bacterium | reverse complement strand
CCGGGCGGACGGTGGACTGCCGCAATCGCGATTTCCGGTTTCGGCCCGACACCGGGGAATTCGAGGCGCTGTCGGGAGTCAGCCAGCAGGGACGCGTACGGGACGACTTTGGGCGCTGGTTTGGAAACGACAACAGCACCCTGCTCTGGGAGTTCCCCCTGGCCGATGCCTACAGCCGTTCGCATCCGCAGATTCCCCTTCCACCGGCGCGCTGGGTGCTGACTTCGGACGGCGACATCGGACGCGTGTATCCGGCCAGCCGGACTTTGGTCCGTTTCAACGACCCGCAGGCCGCCAATCGCCTGACCAGCGCGTGCGGACCGGAGATCTACCGCGACACGCTCCTGGGCGGGGATGTCACTGGCAACGCGTTCGTCTGCGAACCGGTCCACAACCTGGTGCGCCGCGCCGTGCTGGAACCCTCGGGCATCGGCGAGCGCGCACGCCGCGCCCCAGGCGAGACGACTTCGGAGTTTCTTTCCAGCACCGACAACTGGTTCCGGCCGGTAGAGGTCCGCACCGGACCCGACGGCGCCCTGTGGGTGGTGGATTTTTACCGGTTCGTCATCGAGCATCCACGCTGGATCACGCCCGAGCGCCTTCGCGAATTGGATGTGCGGGCCGGATCCGATCGGGGCCGGATCTGGCGGATCCTGCCGCACGGGAGCCCGGCACGGCCGATCCGGGACCTGTCCCGGTTGACCCCGGCCCAATGGGTGTCCGTCCTGGAATCGCCCAACGGGGTCGAACGGGATCTCGCGCACCGACTGCTGCTGCAGTCCGAGGCTGGCGCTCCCGCCGTCACCGAGGCCCTCGGCCACGTTGCCACTTCAGGCAGGACGCCAGCAGGTCGCGCCCAGGCCATCGCGGTGCTGGCCGGACGCGGGACGATTCCCGCTGCGGTCCTGAACCACGGACTTCGCGATCCGGATCCCCGGGTTCAACAGGTGACGTTGATGGCATCGGAACGACAGCCGGAAGCCTGG
Organism: Limisphaerales bacterium; assembly: GCA_044221235.1. GTDB lineage: Bacteria > Verrucomicrobiota > Verrucomicrobiia > Limisphaerales > UBA9464 > UBA9464. Next base: position 18,122 of record JBGAPN010000049.1, on the reverse strand, counting down.
GCACCGCTGTCCGACCTCCCGTTGCCGGTCGACCCCCGGACCGCATTCCAATACTGGCTGACGCTTTCCACCTCTCCGGGAACCCAGGTGGCGTCCATTTTGAAGCGCCACGCCGTCCCGGCCGGAGATCCATGGCTGAGAACGTCGTGGCTGATGGCCGCCGCCCAAGCGCCCCTGGCCGGATTCCAAGCACTCGATGCCGGGCACGCCGCTGGCAGGGCGCTGACGCCAGAAGGTGGGGCCTCCGATGCCGTCGGTGCGTTGCTGGATCAGATGGCGCAATCGGGAACTGTCGACGATCTGCGGGTCATCTTGCTACGCCTCGTCCCGCCGGCCGGGCAGCCTTGGGACCGGTCCGAACTCTGGGCCGCCGCGCGT
>JBGAPN010000049.1:0-17703 GCA_044221235.1 Limisphaerales bacterium | reverse complement strand
TCGCAATGACTCGGCGGCCCGGTTGCTGGATCAGGCCGCGACGCCCGCCGAAGCCGCGGCCCTCGCCCGGCTGCGGGGCGAAGTGGAATCCCTGGCCCTGGAACGCGCCCTGGCGGGGGATCCGGCGGATTTCGCGGCCGTCCTGCTGCCCGACGCGATTTCGACGCTGGGATTCCGGGCCCGGCAATCCCCGGAAGCAGCAAAACGCCTGTTGGCACTTCTGGGTTCCGACCTTCCCGAAGCCGCACGGAACGGGGTCGTTGAGGCCCTGCGGGGCGTGACACGACCGGAACTGGCCGGGGAGATTCTCACCCGGTGGGAAACCCGCCCGCCCGGCGAACGTCTGGCACTCTTGAACCTACTGATGGAACGGGAGGTGTGGACCCTGGCGCTGCTGGACGCCATCCGCCAGGGCTTCCTGATGCCTGCAGAACTTTCCCCGAATCAACGCCAGCAGCTTCTGCAGCACGCCAATGAGCAAGTCCGCAAGGAAGCGGTCGCCCTGCTTCCCGTCGCGCATTCCGACCGTGCCTCCGTGGTGTCGCAGTTCCGGGCCGCGGCGGATCACCCCGGGGACGCCACCCATGGTGCCGAGACGTTTGACCGACTGTGTTCGTCCTGTCATCGGCTGCGCGGACACGGACACGACGTGGGTCCCGACCTCGCGCCGTTCCGTCCCAAGCCCGCCGCGGATTTCCTGGTGGCCATCCTGGATCCCAATGCCGCCGTGGAGCCGCGCTTTGTGGCCTGGACGGTGGACCTCAAGGATGGACGAAGCCGTACGGGACTCATTCGCGACGAGAATTCCTCCAGTCTGCGCCTGGTGGAACCCGGGGGAAATTCCACGGTGATTCCCCGGTCGGAGGTGACCCGGCTGACCGCTTCGGCGCACTCCCTGATGCCCGAGGGACTCGAGCAGGGACTGTCCCCCGGACAACTGGCGGATCTCATTGCCTGGATCCAATCCGGCCCGGGCGTGTTCGGGCAGGCGACCGCGGACGCCATCCGGGCCTCGATGACCCGCTTCCGCGCCGCCCCTCCGTCCCGCGTGGATCGACTCACGTCCTCCGCAGCACCCCTGCCCTATCCGGGCTGGCTTGGAATCCTGCCGCTGCATTATTGCCGGGCGACCGACGGCGCTTCGGAGGTACGCTGGCAGGCCGTTTCGGACGGACCGGTGCTCCAGTTTCCCGCCGCCATGGGACTCCATTCGCAGCCGCCGGGCCGCTTCACTTTGAAAATCAACGGCCGCGACGCGCTCGACTTCGACGTCACGCTGGACGACGCCCAATGGACCCGGGCCGACGGTGCGGTGGAACTCCGCTATCGGGTGGCGGAGGCCAATGCCGAGGACAGTTGCGGCGTGCTCGAGCTCCGGCTGGGCCAGGGCTGGCTGACGGCGGGGCGTCCCGTGGACCTTGAAGTCCGCGGTTCCGCTTCGAGCAGCCAGCAGTGGTTTGGCGTTTACGACTTTTCTTCCGCTGATTGAGGACGGCCGCGAAGATCCCTACCGAATGTCCGAGACCCTCCAGGAGCGCGAACACCAACTGGTGGATCACCTGCTCCGTCTGCGCGATCCGCAGGCCCGCTTTGCCTGGGCCGTGGAGCAGGCGAAACACCGCGCGCATCTGCCGGATCCCTTGCGCACCGAGTCAAACCGGGTGGAAGGCTGCCAGGTCCGGCTTTGGTTCGTCCCCAGGTTTGAGGCGGGTCGTTGCCATTTTCAGACCGATTCGGACGCCGTGACCCTGCGCGCCATGAGCGGAATCCTGTGCGACCTGGCCAGCGGCTCGACTCCCGGGGAATTGGCGGATTGGAAGCCCGACTTCCTCGAACGCCTCGGATTGCTCCGGCAACTGGCCGACAACCGGCGCGCCACAGTGCTGCGCATCGCGGACAAGATCCGGGCGTTCGCGCAGACCCATCGTTCCTGACCCCGCCGATGACCGGTTGTTTCGACGCCCACAATCACCTTCAGGACGAACGCTTCGGAGGTCATACCGAAGCGCTGCTGTCCATGGCGCGTCAGTCCGGCGTGCAACGGATGGTGGTGAACGGGGCCTGCGAATCGGACTGGCCCGACGTGGCCCGGCTCGCACGGAGTCACCCGATGGTCCTGCCCAGTTTTGGGCTGCATCCCTGGTACGTGGGCGAGCGATCTCCGGATTGGCGGGATCGTCTTCGGAGCCATCTCATCGAGTGCCCGGAATCCGGTTTGGGTGAGATTGGGCTCGACCGCTGGATGCTCGACAATCCCGACCGGTGGCGCTGTTACCGCGGCGCGGACTGCGCCTTTGCCGGAGAACCCGCGACGTTGGCCGAGCAGGAGGACGCGTTCTCGACCCAGTTGGACTTGGCGGTTGAACTGAATCGACCGGTCAGCATCCACTGTCTGCAGGCCTTTGGACGGTTGAGGGAACTCCTCGGCGCGAAGCGAATGCCCCACGGATTCCTGCTGCACAGTTACGGCGGACCCGCCGAGATGATTCCCGAATTCACGCGACTGGGAGGCTATTTCAGTTTCCCGGGATATTTTCTCCATGCACGGAAGTCGCGGCAACGGGACGTGTTTCGAAAGGTTCCCTTCGACCGGCTGTTGGTGGAGACCGATGCACCGGACCAGCTGCCGCCCGCCGAATACGCCCCACACCCGTGCTCCCGCACCGACGGACGCCCCTTGAACCACCCGGCCAATCTGCCCGCAATTTACGCCGGCCTGGCGACCGTTCTGGACCGGCCCCTGGGCGAACTGCAAGAGCAAGTCGCCTGCAACTTCCGCCGGCTGTTTGGGGAAGGATGCATTGGGACCCAGGAAGGCAGGCGGCAGATACGGCTCGCCTCTTAAATCTGGCGATGGCGGAGTCGTCTGGAAACCTGCTGTGGTGACGGGGTGAGCGGGAGCGATCACGACGAACGCAGTGACTTCGACAGTCCCTGGAAGGAGGCGTTGGAGAGGTTTCTCCCGTATTGCGGCTCTTGGATTGGCTCTTGCAGTTGTCGGAAGCCGAGGAGATAAAATTGCGCCAGGAACTGGCGGAACAGAAACCGGAAATAGTTATGCCCTTTGTCACCAGCTTCGAACGATACGCCCGACTGGAGGGACGACAAGAAGGCCTTGCTCAAGGTCTTGAGCAAGGTCTTGAGCGCGGTCGGGAAGAAGGCCTACGCCAAGCGATTCGCGAGGTCTTGCTGGCGCGCTTCAATCAGATTCCGGAACCCATGGCAGATGCGCTTGAAGCTTGCAGCGACCGTGACCGCCTTCGGATGTGGCTGCGATTGGCTTCGTCCCGCCAAAGTTTGACGGAGGTCGCCTTGGAACTGGGAATCGTTGGATAAAAGGAAAGAGGAAGGCGGGAAGCGAAGCAAAGGACGGGGCCGCCCCTCAGAGTTCCTGCATCGAGCGCGCCAGGGTTCTCCGCAATCGCTCCCGGTTGGCGGCATCGTGGAAATCGACGGGGTTAAAATCGTCGGTCAGCACGATTCCGGATTTGGGGTCGGTCTCGAGCGACTGGTTCAGCACCACCCGCAGGTCGTCGATCACCCGGGGATGGACCGCACTCAGGTCGACCCGGCGGTGCACCTGCAGCGGGGCGTTGGACGCCACAAAGAAGGCATTGCCGTTGCCCGCCAGATGGAGCCGCACCTCGGAAAAGGCCGACCGCAGTGTCTTCATCAGGGACGCCAGAAAAAAATCGCGCCCAGGCCTCAGGTCCCCAAAACAGTTGATCACCAGCACGCCATTGGGGGTCATGACGTCGCGCATCGCTGTGAAGGCCTCGCGGGTCATGAGATGGGCCGGCGACGAATCCCCCAGGAACGCGTCGAGCACGACGGCGTCATAGTGGTTCCGGGACCGGTTCAGGAACTGGCGACCATCCCCAATCGTCAGATGAAACCGGGAAACATCGAGGTCGAAGTACTTTTCTGCGACGGGCACGACAGCGGGATTGATCTCAACCACGTCGACTCGGGATCCCTCCGCGGCGAAGAGGGAGGGAACGATTCCAATGCCCATGCCGATGCAGAGGATGGAGTCCAGTTGTGTGGCGTAGGATCGGGCGAGACCGTGCAACGCGTAGGTGAACAGCGAGGCGCTCTGGCGCGTCTCCGGCGCGTAAGTGTTCTGGATCAGATAGTCGTTGACGTAGAATCGCATCGAACCGTTCTGGGTCTCCACCACCTGGAGCTGACCGAAGTTGGAGTTGCCGCGGTAAAGCTGCTTCACCAGCGAAAACCTGGGCTGGTTGTCGAGGTACACGGCCAGGGAGCCCAGCGCCAGGACGGCGACGGTCCCCGCCGCCGCCGCGCCGCGGTTCCGTCCCCACACCAGGAAATATACGAGTGCCACCAGGGCCACTCCCGTTGCGGTGACAAACATGGTGACGGAATTGGGCGACAGCGGAATGAGGACGTATCCGATCAGGGCAGTGCCGATAAAGCTGCCCACGGTGCTGATGGCGGACAACCGGCCGACCTGGCCGCCGACGGACCGGAGATGGCTGGTGACAAATCGCACCAGGAACGGACAGGTCATCGCCAACAGGGATAACGGGACGAGGAACAGGAATGTCGAGGCCAGTAGCGAACCGATCGGCAGGGAGTACTCCAGGCAGTTGAGGGCCACCGGCCGGACCCCGATCACGGTCAGACAGAGGTACACAGCGGCAACCAACATGGCGGCGTAGAGACGGCCAAGATGGTTTGCGGCGTCCGCCAGCTTTCCTCCGAGATAGTACCCCAGCGCCAGCGAAGCCATCGCGACTCCGATCTGGGCCGTCCACACGAAATGCGAGGTCCCCAGGTAGGGCGCCAGCATCTTCGCCCCCAGAATCTCCACGATCATGATGGCCGCCCCATTGACCGCAGCCGTCAGGTACAGGAACCGGCGCTGGGCGGACGAAACCGGCGGAAGGGACTCGGGGGCGGACTTCACGTGCGACAGCCTGCCACCGGACCGGTCACGGAGGCCAGCCGGGACCGACGGGATCCCCGGCCTGAAGGCTCGTAGTCCCGGTCCGGACGGACTGGATTCGCCATGGACTTTCTTCGGCGGTTCCGCAGGTTGTTCTCATGCTCGTTCGAGGGTTGTTCGTCGCCTGCTTTCTGTTGCTTGTCGGGACCGTTCGCGCGGAGTTTCGGGCCGGTGCCGCAGCCCGGACTGTGACGCCCGATCCGTTGCTCCCCGTCTCCGGGGGCATGGGCCCGTCCAAGCCGGCCCACGCCCAGCAGGGCGAACTCACCGTACGGGCCCTGGTGCTGGAGAACGGGGGAACACGGGTCGCCTTCGTGGGGGTGGATTTCCTGGGATTTCCGGCCGTGCTGGGCAACCGCGTCCGCCAGAAGGTTTCGGGAATACCGGCGGACCACATCCTGATCGGCGCCTCCCACACCCACAGTGCGCCGGACATGTATGCCTTTCCCGACGGCAAGGGCGGAACCTCGGCCGACCTGAACTACCTGGCCACCGTGGTCGACAAGGCTGCGGATGCCGTAAACGAGGCGATTCGGAACCTCAAGCCGGCGGAGCTTCGCATCGCCACAGACGAAGCCCGCGGGGCCATTGCCTACAACTACTACGCACCTGACCTCTATGACCCGCGGGTCAACGTGCTCCAGGTCACGGGTGCCGACGGCAAGGCCATCTGCACCCTGGTGAATTACGCCATCCATCCCGAGGTGTTGGGCAACAGCCAGGGGATTTGCAGCCCGGACCTGATCGGTCCCCTGTGTGAACGGATCGAGGAACGCGCCGGCGGCATCGCATTGTTCATGAACTCGGCCCAGGGCGGCATGGTCACCGCCGACAACCGGCGTCCCAACGGGGGCGAGGCCAACGACTGGGCCGAATGCCAGCGGATCGGAAACCTCCTCGCGGATGAGGCCCTTCGGGTGATTTCCGGGGCGCCGGTCCAGAAGGATCCGCCGCTGCGGGTGGTTGCCCGGACGGTCCATTTTCCGGTGGAATCCGCACCCATGCTGGCCGTGCTGCGGGGTTCGCCGCTGGGCTATTCCACCGATGCCGAGGGCCGGGTCTCCACGACGCTGAACCTGGTCCATATCGGGACCGCGCAGATGTTCACCATCCCAGGCGAGGCGCTGCCCAACATCGGCTATTACCTCAAGCGCAAGATGCGCGGTCAGCAGAACTTTCTGCTCGGTCTCACCAACGATGCCTTCGGCTACATCCTGACTCCGGTCGATTGGAACAGTTTCAAACGCTATGAGTATGTCAGCCGGACGTCCCTGGGCGAACGGACCGGCGAGATCCTCATTGCCGAGGCGCTCCGCCTCTTCGCCGAAGAGCCGTGACGAAAGAGATGAAGGTCGAACGTTGAGGGTTGAGGGCGGCCAAAACCGGAAACGGGGGCGCATCGGGACCCCAGGCCGGTCAAGGCGTCCAACCGGCACGGCCGCCCTATTTCAGGGCGTTTTCTCTCAACGCTCAACGGGACTACGGGCCCACTTTCCGCCTTGGGCACCTCATCATTCAGCCTTCACCACCCAGGATTGATTCCCAACGGCTCAACTGCTCCCATGCGCTCCCGTGAGCACGCCCGATGTTTACCCTATCCTCCAGACCGCATTCGGGTTCTGGCTCTCCAACATGCTGAACGAATTTTGGCGACGCCTTTGATTTTTCCGGCGCCGACTTCCGTCAGTAGAGCGGCGACACCGGATTCACCCGATTCGAAGTGATTCCCCTTGCGGGACCGTCGAGTGCGGCCATCGACCACAAGTGACCCCTCTCCATTCCATGAAGCCCATCCATCGTTCTGTCTCCCTGCATCCCTATTTCAAGGTCCACCCCGGCCACCTCGACGCCGTAAAGGACTTGCTGCGCGAGTTCGTGGCCAGGACCCGGACGGAGGAGAAGGTGCTGTATTACGAGTTCACCCTGGACGGCGACATGGTGTTCTGTCGCGAGGCGTACACCGATGGCGACGGGACGCTGGCCCATTTGGCGAACGTCACCGAGCAACTGGGCAAGATGCTCCAGCACGCTTCCGTGGCCCGCCTGGAAGGTCTACGGTCCTGCCACCGAACTGGCCAAGCTCAAGGACCGCTGGGCGCCTTCATCCGTCCTGTTCGAGTACGCAAGTGCGGCCTCGGCGACTGAAGCGGCGTCCTTCGCTTTCGAAGTTTGCCAGAGCGCCGGCCGCCCACCCATGATTCCTGGTGAACTCCCTCCGGAACCTCTGGCTGCTGTGCGGCCTTGCCCTGCTCCCGGCAGCGCAGGGACAGGCCGTGCCGCGGCTCGACTCGGTCACGACCACCGCGTTCCAGCGGGGCACACACTGCCGAAGTCACCGTGGCTTCAGAATCTCTGGGAAGCGTCACGCAGGTGTTTCCAACTGGCCTGAACCATGCGGGTCTCCCGGTCTCCGCCACCACCCCAGACGGAACGTCGGGGTCCGGGCTGAGTCCCCGGGCGGCGGACACGGCGAAGTCGCTCCGATCCGTCTGCAGGTGGATGCCGACGCTCCGCTGGGTTCACGCGAACTCCGCGCCACCGGGCCCGGTGGTGTGTCCAACCCCATCACCGTCAACCTCAGTGATGTTTCCGAAGTCCAGGAGTCCCAGCCCAACCAGAAGCCCGGCGAAGGCCCGCTGATCGCCCTGCCCGCCGCGGTGTCCGGCGTGATTTCCGGCAGTGCCGAAACGGACCATTTCCGGTTCGCCGCCCGGGCCGGACAGAAGCTTTCCTTCGACGTCCAGGCCAACCGGTTCGGGTCGCCGCTCGATCCCACCCTGGTGGTGATGGATGCCTCCGGAAAGGAACTGGCCCGCAGCGAGGACGCACACGGACTGGATCCGTTCCTGGAGTTTACGGTTCCTGCCGACGGCGAGTACTCAGTCCGGATCCACGATCTGCGTTTCCAAGGCGGCGGGGACTACCGGTATCGGATCCTGGCCGGCGATCTGCCGTATCTTGAGTTCCTGTTTCCGTTTGGCGGACGCCGGGGCTCCACGGTCCAGCTCCGGCTCGACGGCCGGAACCTCGAGGGTGCCGAAACGATGAGCCTACAGGTGGCCTCGGACGCTCCACTCGGACGCCAGGACATCCGGGCGCGGACGTCCCGGGGTCTTTCGAATCCCCAGCCGTTTGAGGCCGGCGACTTGCCCGAGACAGCCGAAATGGAACCCAACAACGCCACCAACAACGCGACTGCGATCGAGGTGCCAGGCGTGGTCAACGGAGTGATTGGCGAACCCAACGACGTGGACCAGTTCCGGTTCACCTCCGCCGTCGACCAGAAGCTGGTCGCCGAGGTCCAGGCCCGTCGGTTCGGCTCCCCGCTGGACGCCCTGCTCACGTTGACCGACGCGCAGGGAACGGTCCTGCAGCGCAACGACGACTCCGGAGGACCCGATGCCCGGATCGAATTCGATGCCAAGAAGGACGTGGAGTACCGGCTGGCCCTCCGGGATCTCACCGACCGGGGAGGCAACCGGTTTGGATACCGTCTTACCGTTCAGCCGCCCAACACCGCGCCCGATTTTGGAGTCCGTGTTCCCGGCGGACGGTTCCGGATCGCGCGCGGAGCCCGCACTGCCATCCGATGCGAAGTGGATCGCCGGAATGGCTTTGACGGCATCATTCGGGTGCAGGGGGATTCACTGCCTGCGGGAGTTTCGGCCGCTCCCCTGGTCCTGGGACTGGGCTCGAACTTTGGCTGGCTGGTGTTGACGGCCTCGGATGACGCGGATGCCGGGCCGCATCCGCTGGCGCTGACCACAATTGGCGAGCAGGCCGGCCGTCAGGTCCGGAAACCCGTCTCATTCGGCGAAGGCGCCTGGCTCACCGTGCTGCCGGTCGCCGCCATTGGCCTGGAGGTGGCCCAGTCCACCCTTCTTGCCGAACAGAATGCGGGCACCAGCCTCGACGTGGGCGTGACCCGACGGGAGGGTTTCGACGGCGAAATCCGCGTCCTGGCTGAAGATCTCCCTGGCGTCAGCATCCCCTCCGTCACCATCCCCCGGGGACAGTCCCGGGCCCGCCTCGCGGTCCAACCCGCCTACAATGCCGAGGTGGGCATTCGTCCCTTGATGGTGCGGGCCGAGGCGATTGAACCGGGGGTGACGAACGTCACCTACGCGTCGCAGGCGGTCCCGCTCCAGACCCAGGGCATTGCCATGTTCCTGACGGCCATGCTGCCAGGATCACCCTTCTTCCGGACGGATTCCTTCCGGCTTTCGGCCGTCGCGCTGCCCACCAATTCCCCGTCTCCGGCCAGCACCACCGAGTTCGTGGTCAAGGTGGACCGCCGCGGGCTCGCCGGCGAAATTGCGCTAGCCCTGGAGGGACTTCCGGCGGGCGTCATGGCCACCGTAAACCCGATCGCCTCGGACAAGAATGAGGCCGCCATCCGGCTCCGGGTGACCGATGCGGCGGAAACCGGTAAGGAACACACTTTCCATGTGACCGGCAATGCAACCCACAATGACCGCATCTGGCGCCAGAAGACCCAGCCGGTCACCCTGTTCATCGCCGCGCCGGAGAAGGAAACCGCTGCCGCACCCGCGGCCCCAGCCACGCCAGTCCCGCCCGCCAAATAATCCCGATGCCCGCCCTTGTTGACCCAGCTTCCGATACCGACCGCCCCCCCCCTTTCCGGTCGCGTGTGATTCCCGTGATGCCACGCCTCGCCGCCGTCGCTGCCTGCGCAGTCGGGTTCTCCCTCGGGCTTGTCGCCGCCGAGAAGCCGGTGTCCTGGTATCGCGACGTCACCCCGATTTTCAAACGCTCCTGCAACGGCTGCCACAATCCGAACAAACTCAAGGGCGGGGTCGACACGTCCACTCACACGGGCCTTCTCAAACCCGGAAAGCACGGACCCAATTTCATCGCCGGGGATCCCGCCCAGTCTCTGGTCATCGAGCAGGTGAGCGGCAAGGAGCCGGAGATGCCGAAGGAGGGTGATCCGCTGAGCGAAGCCGAGGTGGCTCTGCTGCGGCGATGGATCCAGGAGGGCGCCCACGACGACACGCCGCCCGAGGCGCTGTCAACCCGTCTGAAGGAGCCTCCCACCTACACCGCGCCGGCCGTCATCACCAGCATCGCAGTCTCTCCCGATGGCCGCAGCCTCGCCATCTCCGGGTACCACGAGGTGTTCCTGCTCGACTCCGATTCGCTGACCCTCCGGGCCCGGCTGCTCGGCGAGTCACCCCGGATTGAATCCCTCGCCTTTTCGCCCGATTCCCGGCGGCTCGCGGTCAGCGCCCGGGGCGCGCCAGCCGCTTCGGCGAGATCCAGATTTGGGACGTGGCGGAAACCAATGAACTCCGCTCCTGGAAGCTTTCGTCCGACTCCCTGTACGGGATCTCGTGGTCCCCTGAGGGGAACCGTCTCGCCTTCGGAGGAGCCGACAAAAGCGTCCGGTTGGTCGCCGTCGAGGACGGCAAGGAACTCATGAAGTTCGACAACCACAGCGACTGGATCTTCCGCACTGCCTGGACCTCGGACGGAAAGCGTCTCCTCAGCGGCAGCCGGGACCGGGCCATGAAGCTCATCAACGTCGCCGACGGCCAGTTCATCGACGACATCAACAAGCTGCTGGAGCCGGTGGTGTGCATGGCCCGGCACCCGAAGGAGGATTGGGCGGCCTACGGCGGCGCGGAAGGCGGGGTCCGTATTTACCGGATGAAGGAAAACCAGGAACGGACGGCGGGCAACAACGACGTCAACCTCGTCCGCGAGTTCGAACGTCAGACGGGTCCAGTGCAATCGGTCGCCTTCAGTCCCGACGGATCACTTCTCGCCGTGGGCGGGACCGGCGGGGAGGTGCGGCTGTACAAGACCGCGGACGGTGCGCGGGCCAGCACACTGGGGGATCTCGGGGGCGCAGTCTTCGCCCTCGCGTTCACGCCGGACGGAAAGAGGCTGTTCACCGGCGGGTTCGACGGCTTGGTGCGGGTGTTTGATCCGGCGAACGGGCACCTGCAGGCCGTGTTCACGCCAGTCCCCATGGATGGCCCGTAACGGGAGGAGGAATCGGTGGCGACAGTGGAATGTCCACGGGCGAATCACCCGGAAAAGAGCCGGTTTCCTCCTGTGATTGCAGCGGGGACCGACTAACCTCCCGACATGAGTACGCCCGACCCCGCCGCCTCCGACGCCACGATCGCCGTCTACCTTGATCTCGAGAACCTCGCCATCGGCGTGCGCGACGCGAAGCTTTCCCGATTCGACATCAACAAGGTTCTGGAGCGACTTCTGCTGAAGGGGCACATCGTGGTCAAGAAGGCCTACTGCGACTTCGATCGTTACAAGGAATTCAAGCGCGACCTGCACGAGGCCGCCTTCGAGTTGATCGAAATCCCCCACGTGCGCCAGTCGGGGAAGAACTCGGCCGACATCCGGATGGTCGTGGACGCCCTGGATCTTTGTTACACCAAGAGTCATGTGGACACCTTTGCCATCATCTCGGGCGACTCCGATTTCTCACCGCTGGTGAGCAAGCTGCGCGAGAATGCCAAGACCGTGATCGGGGTGGGGGTGAAGATGTCGACTTCGGACCTGTTCCTGAACAACTGCGACCAGTTCATCTATTACGACGACCTGGTCCGCGCGGCCCCCAACCGATCCCGCAAGGTGTCTGGCGCCACCACAGCCACGCCGAAATCGACGCCAGCCGCTTCGGGCGGGCCGGACCCGGCCCGGGCGTTGGAGATGGTGGTGGAAACGGTGGAGGCGCTGTCCGAGGAGCGCGATGATGGCGGCACGGTCTGGGGCTCGATGATCAAGGAAGCCATCAAACGCCGCCATCCCGGATTCAACGAACGGGCCTATGGGTTCCGCTCGTTCAACGATCTCCTGATTGCGGCCCAGCAGAAACGTCTGGTCCAATTGGAGCCCGACGAAAAATCCGGCGGCTACAAAGTCCAGCCGGTGGACTAACGTTCCCTCACAGCTCCACCTTGCGGCGCTGTTCCTGCACCTCGGGCGCCCGTTCGACACTCGCATTGCGCGACCGGCCCTCGGCCCAGGTTCTCAACCGGCTGATCTGCTCGTCCATGGTCCGGGCCAGCGGAACGGTCTGCCGCAATGCCGACAGCACGTGCTCCTGTTTCAGCGGAGAACGCGCGTAAAAGGCCTCGTACAGGGCGCTGTTGATCGCCTCCTCGATCTCGGCACCGCTGAAGTCCTCGGCCGCCGACGCCAGGACATCCAAGTCAAATCCCTCGTCGGCGCGTCCCCGTTTCCGAAGGTGCACCCGGACAATTTCGCGGCGCTCGGGCTGGGCCGGAAGGTCGACAAAGAAGATTTCGTCCAGACGTCCCTTTCGCAGCAGTTCCGGCGGCAAATGGGAGATGTCGTTGGCCGTTGCGACCACGAACACGGGCGCCGTCTTTTCGCTCAGCCAGGTCAGGAAGGTCCCGAATACCCGGGCGGTGGTTCCGCCGTCGCTGGCTCCGCTTGATCCCGACCCTGCGAAGGCCTTGTCGATTTCGTCCACCCACAGGATGGCCGGAGCGACCGACTCGGCTACGGAGATGGCACGCCTCACGTTCTCTTCGGAGGAACCCACCAGGCTCCCGAACATCCGTCCCATGTCGAACCGCAGCAGCGGCAGTTGCCACAGGGCCGAGACCGCCTTCGCACACAGGCTCTTTCCGCAGCCCTGCACGCCCAGCAGCAGGACCCCCTTGGGCGCCGGAAGTCCGAATTCGCGGGCTTCCACCGTGAATGCGGCCGACCGTTTGTTGAGCCAGTCCTTGAGAATGGAGAGGCCGCCCACGTTGTCGAACGTCTCCTGGCTGGCGTAGTACTCCAGCAGGCCGCTTTTGCGGATGATCTGCTGTTTCTCGGCGAAGACTTCATTGACGTCCTCGGCGCTGAGCCGCGCGTCCTTCACAATGATCTTGGCGAACACATTCTCGGCCTCACCCAGCGTCAGCCCCAAGGCCGCCTGCACCAGCCGCTCCCGGCCGTGGTCGTCGAGGTCGATCTGGACCTGCCGCAGTTCGCGCAGGTCGAGGAGGATGCGGTCCAACAGGAGCGAGAGGTCCTCCTTGGCCGGCAACGGGAAATTCAGGAGCGTCACCTCCTTGTCGAGCTCGGCCGGAATCTCCACCACCGGCGAGATGAGGATGATCGTCTTGAAACGGTTTTTCAGGTGCAGGGCCACATCCTTCAGTTTCCGGATGACCGCGTAATTCGACTTCACCAGGAACGGGTGAAAGTCCTTGAAGACGAAAATCGCCGGCTCGACCTGCTCGAGGACCTGGTCCAGCGCCGCAATGGGATCCTTGGTGGCCGCACTGCGGGATTTCTGACTCTGGATATTCGTGCCCGCGGGGATCAGACCCGTCGAGTGGGCCCACTCAAATACTTTCTTGGATCTCCGGCCGGCGATCTCCGTTACGATGGGCAGCACCCTCATCTCCTCGGAGGTCTGCACATAAAGGATCGGATACCGGGCGCGAATCAGGACTTCGAGTTCGGAAGAGAACGACATGGCAGCGGGATCAGGACAACGTGGAACAGTGGGACGATTCAGGAGCGGTTGGGATTTGACGCCTCCGGCAATTGCGGCTCGGTCGCCAGGGATTGCATCGGAGCCGAAAGATGATGGAGCACGGCAGCCAGTTCGGGAGTCAGGTGATGGGCCAGTATCCGGCCGTCCGGGGTCAGCAGGATCTCCGAAGCGGCCGGAGATTCCGTTGCGGGGCTCGTTGCAGCGTCGGACGGACCTGCGGAAGGCATTTCCGAGGGAAGCGCAGAGGGAGAGTCGGCGGTGTTCACGGAATGAGATTCAGGCCGAGGTGACGCCCGAATTCCCGGGCTTCGGATTCCTCGGCGCGGGAGGTGGTGGACCGGAGTTCCGGATGACGCGCGCTGAACCATCCGGGCCAGAACCCGGCGCGTAGGCTGACCTTGACCCCGGGCAATTCCGCTGCAATCCAACGCGCCACGGGCCGCCAGCAGCAGTCGAAGTGTCCCGGCATAAGGAGGTGCCGGACGATGAGGTCCGTGTGGCGATGGGCCCATTGCAGGTTTTCCCGGACAATCCGGGAGTAGTCGGGCACTCGCGCGAGGCGCAAGGCGCAGTCATCCTGCCCGAACTTGAGATCCGCCACCCAGGTATCAAACACCCCGTGCAACAGCTCCCGGCCAACGGCGGATCCGTGCGCATTGGTCTTCCAAACCAACCGGGCTTCGGCGGGAAGCAGCGATGCCAGTTGGAGCGCCGCCGGCAGGTGCACCGTGGGTTCACCTCCGAGAATCATGATGCTGCGGGCACCCCGTTCCAGTGCGTGAGTGGCCCGACGCGCCAACGCCTCCAGCGCCGGAGAAGGCAAGGGGCCGTCGCAAACAGCGCTGCCAGCGGCCGGATCCCAGCTCTCCCGTCCCGTGTTGCAAAAGTCACAGCGCAAATCGCAGCCGCTGAAGGAAAGGGCAAACAGCGGTGCCAGCTCCTGCTCATCGCTGACCTCCGTCTGGGCATGGAACACCCGGCTCACCGCTCCCGCCCGGCAGGGACCCGTTTCCCCCGCAATCCGGTTCACCCCGCACTCATGGGCGCAAAGGGAGCAATGGTTGAGGTTCGCCCAGGCCTGAAGGGAGCGAGCCCTCGCCAGGTCCGGCCGGGACCGGCACAGGACCGGATCGCCCACCGGGTGGTGAAACAGCGAGGTCATGGGGAACTCGCGGTCAGAAGATCCGTCGCCACCAGGGCGCGGAAGAGGGAGCCGACGCCGGATTTCCCACACTTTCAGCGACGCGTTGGGCGAGCCGTCCCGGAACCACCGTCTGGGCACGGTCCTGCTTGAGGAGCGCCTCGGCCGACTCGAACTCGACTCCGGCCTGTTGGTGCAGGTTCTCCGCAACGGTTTCAGCCTCGACCTCGTGTCGGGCGGTCTGTCGAAGGGGGGACGGATCAGGCTTCATGGGCGATCAGGCGGTTTTGGCGAAGGCGTTGGCGAAGGCGCGTCGGGCCCGGTGGAGCTTGCCCCGGACGGCGTCGGCGGTTTGTTGGGTCAACTCGCCGACCTGCTCGTAGCTGAGTTCCTCGTCCGCCACCAGCAGGAGCAGCAGCCGGTATTCCGGGGGAAGGGAATCCAGCGTCCGCTGAATGCGTTCCCCCAGTTCCTTGGTTTCCAGCACACGGAGCGGATGGTCGAAAGGTCCCGGCAGGTCATCGAAGGCTCCTTCTTCGGCCGTGGTATGGATGTTCCGGGCGGACCAGCGCTGACGCAGGTTGGAACAATGGTTCAGGGTGATCCGATACAACCAGGTCCGAACCTCGGCATCGCCCCGGAACTCGGCCAGCTTCCCAAACGCCTTCACAAAGACGTCGTGGGCCGCATCCTCCGCCTGTTCGGGATCGCCCAGGAGACGCAATGCCAGGTAATAAACCGGCTTGGCATGGGCCGAATACAGCGCCGCCAAATCTGCAGGCAGCGTCCCCGGCGGGAATTCCCCTCCGGCGGACATAGGGAGCGGAGGATCCAACTCCTGCGGTTCGGCCATGGCCATCACACTACGTTCGACCGGCCGGATCGGGAAGCGTCACGGGGCGCCGGTAGCAAATGTCGTCCAGAAAAGGGCCTCAGCACCCCGCGGCCCCATCCCATTCCGCATCGCGGCAAGCTTCCGACGCCAGGAGCTTCCCCAGTTCCCCGGCGGTAACCTCACACGCTTCGGCGGTCTCAGTCGCGGACCGACGCAGTTGGTCCCTACCACGGGGCAGGGCGGCGATCACCGCTTCTTCGGGCGCGACCTTCCAGCCATCAGGGCTTCGATGTCATCGGCTTCGACCGGGATGTGGGCCATGAGATCCACCACGCCGTTTTCGGTGATCAGGACGTCGTTCTCCAACCGCACCGCCAAACCCTCCTCCTTGATGTAGATGGCCGGCTCCACGGTCATCACCCATCCCGGGGCGAAGGGCTCACCCAGGAACCCAACGTCGTGGACGTCCAAGCCGAGGGGATGTCCACATCCGTGCATGTAGTACTTCTTCACCGGGTGCTTCATCGGGTCCTCGGGCTTCTGCCGGAGGTCCCTGGGTTTGAGCAGTCCCAGATCCACGCATTCCCGCGCGACGTGTTCCTCCGACTCCTGCTGCCACTGCATCCACTTCTTCCCCGGAGTGAGCCCCGCAATCTGGGCCCGAAGTACCCGCAGGACCGCATTGTACACCTGACGCTGCCGCCGGGTGAACCGTCCATTGACCGGAATGGTGCGGGTCAGGTCGGCGTTGTAGTTGGCATAGGCGGCCCCGACATCCAGCAACAGCACCTGCCCATCGCGGCAGGGGAGCTGGTTGTCGATATAGTGCAGCACGCACGAATTGGCTCCTGCCGCAATGATCGGGCTGTAGGCAAAAGTGGCACGACGCCGGATGAACTCATGAGCGAACTCCGCCTCAATCTCGCATTCATTGACCCCGGGCCGAACAAACCGGGCCGCACGTTCGAATCCGGCCCGGGTGATGTCGCAGGCCTTCTGCAGCAGGTCGACCTCGGAGGGAGACTTGATGATCCGAAGCCGGTGCATCAGTCGCGCCAGCCGCTGATAATGGTGAAGCGGATACCGTTCCTGCAGGGACCGGACGAAGCGGGCCTCCCGGGTTTCCACTTCGATGGCGGCCCGTTTGTGTTCGTTGGAATTGAGGTAAACGTGCTCGGCCTCGCACATCAGGCGGTGCAGGAAGGATGGGAACTCCGAAAGCCACTCCACACGGCGAATGCCGGTCTTCTCTTTGGCCTCCTCCCGGGTCAGCTTGTGTCCCTCCCAGGTCGCGATCAGATCACTGGTTTCCCGCAGGAACAGGATTTCCCGCTGACGTTCATCATCGGCCTCGGGAAACAGAAGAAGGATGCTCTCCTCCTGTTCGACTCCCGAAAGGTAGAACAGGTCGGAATTGGGCACGGGCCGAACCAGACCGTCGGCATTGGTCGGGACCAGGTCGTTGGCGTTGACGATGACCAGCGACTTTGGAAGCAGCAGTCGTTTGAGGCGTTCCCGGTTGGAGACGAACAACTGGGGATCGATGGGATCGTGACGCATGCCGGGACAGTGCGCGCAGCGACACCCAAAGCTCAAAGACCAAAATGACCGGCCCGCATTTCGACACGGCTCGGGAAAACCTCCCCCTCGCCCTTCCGACTCGGGGAAGAAGGGAGTGGGCCGGGGTGAGGGACTTCGGGGTAAGTTGAAGGACCCCGGCAAGCGTTCTGCAAACCTGATTTTCAGCCTCTTTCTCTCAGCTCTCAGCAATTAGTTCTCAGCGGGTTTGTGGGTCGTTGAGGGGTCAGCGTTGGGAGAGCGGGCCCAGGGGCGCAGTCAGTACACTCCGGGTTCAGAACATGGGTAACACTTTTGGTGGGGGGGGTTACAGGTTGGGCTGGGTTTCAGGGGCCCTTCATTCCCTTTGGTGTGTTTCGTGCCTTTCGTGGTTCCTCGCTTCGTGGGCCGGCGACGGGAGCGGGGGAAGGGGGAAGAGGAAAGGCAGGCGCGATGCCGTGAGGCCTCCTCCGCCCTTTCGACTCGGTTTTGCCCGCGGAAACCGGAGACGGCCGTCGGATTCCCGACAGAAAAATACCTCTCAAAACGCTTGCGTGGAAAGGCTCTCCCGGTAGTTTCCGACCTCTTTTCGGAGCGCGGGTTGGTAGCTCAGTGGTAGAGCAGCGGCCTTTTAAGCCGTTGGTCGTGGGTTCAAATCCCACCCGACCCACCAGCGCTCCGGCAAAAGA
>JBGAPN010000048.1:0-18794 GCA_044221235.1 Limisphaerales bacterium | reverse complement strand
GCCGGTCTGGGCGGCACTCACGCCGAGGCTGAAACCGGAGTTCAATCCCACCTCCATGATCACGCCTTCGATCAACACCTGGGCGAGGAGCGTGTCCACCTTCTCGATGATCTTCTTCAGCTGGGCGAGGTCCTTCTTGGTCGCGTAGATGATGAGCGAGTTGGATCGGGGATCCGGTGTGATGTTGGCCTCACCCATGAGGGGCTGTGCGGGATTCTGTCCGGCGCCGCCGGCCCGGTTGACCGAATTGAATCGTTGCTGGAACGACCCGGTGGTACCGGTCGTGGGCGTGGTGGCTCGCGGCTGGGCGACCTGCTGTGGCATGAGCGGCTCCATCCCGTCCGCCAACGGTTCAATGCCCTGGGACTGGTAGTTGTAATTGTTGTACCCCGAACCGTAGGAGGATCGTCCTCCAAAGCTGCCGGATCCGCCCAGCCGGCTTCCGCTGCCCAAGCCGCTTCCCATGCCGCCTCCGAGTCCACTACCCGTCCGGCCCTGTCCAAACGCGGACCGGTTTCCTCCGGCCCCGATGCTGCCACCGCCACCACCATTGATCACGCTGGTGAGGGTCTGGTAGAGCTCCTCCACCTTGCCAAATTTGATGGGAATGACCTCGAACTGGTACTCCTGCTCCACCTCGACATCGATGCGCTTCAGGACCTCCAGCATGCGCTTCACGTTGATGGCATAATCCCGGAGAATCAGCGTCTTGGTGCTCTCCAGGGCCTGGATGCCTTTCTGGTTCTTCGCAAATTGCTTCAGGGTCTCCGACGCCTCCTGGACGTTCACGTGTTCCACCTTCACCACGTGGGTGACGAACTGGCTGGCCTCCGCGTAGTCCTCCGTCTTGCGGCTTGAGAAAGCGGCCCCTTCCTGGAGCGCCGTCTGGGACGAGACCGCCAGCACGGCCTTGTCGCCGGTCGGAATCATGGTCACTCCGTTGAGCGCCAGAATGGTGTCGTACATCTGCAGCCGCTCCTCGGGGGACAACGGGCTGGCCGGTCGGAAGTTGATCTGGGTGCTCAGCGGAAGGTTGGCTCCGCGCAGCACGGTGCGTTTGGCGATGGCCGCATACTCATCCAGGAACTGGTCGAGCGGCATGTTCTTGAAGTTGACGACATCCGTGGATTCTCCCTCCGCGTTGACAATCGTGTTGGTGACGACCGTGGGAGCGGTGGCGCCGGCGCCCGGTGCGCCCGGCGCTGCCCCGGGTCCGGCCGGATTGATGGGTCCGGATGGAAAGCCTGGACGGCTGGTGGCGGAGGCCGGAGAGGTTCGGGTGGGAAAGTTGGTTCCGAGCGGGCGGGGAAACTGGCGAGGCAGGGCGGGTTGAGTTCCCGGCGGGGGAATACGCGGTGTGGGAGCCTGGTTGGTCACCAGCACCGGGGCCGGCGGAACAACCGCCGGATTGTCGGGCTGGGCCGGATTCGCGTCGGCCGGCTGCTCGGCGGGATCGGGCACGGGCTGGGTCTGCGGCTGCTGCGCCACGGCGCCGAGGCAGGTCAGCAAGCAGGCCAGTCCGGCCAGGAAGTGGGGTTTCAGCATGTTCACAACCGTCTATTTCTTGGGGGTGGCCGGGCGCGAATTCGTCGCAGGCGGGCCCTTGGGTTGAACCGTTCCCGTGCGCGAAGGTTGCGTCGGGGCGGCGGATTTCGGCTTTTTCTGGAAGCTGGCCACCAGGGTCAGCGTGGTTTGCAACCGGGTCTGGCTGGGATCGAGCCGCAGTTTCGACATGTCCCGGACCCGGATCATCGAATCCGACGCCCCCAGGGCATAGAGAAAGCTCACGAGCTCCCCCTCGTTTCCGGCAATGTCCACGGTCATCTGCTGCTCATCGAAAAAGGCATTGGTCTGTCCGGCTACCCGCGCCGGAACGATGAACGGCCTGAAATTGCTGGCCTGAATCCCGGTGGAGGCGGCCTGAGTGATGATGGCACTCTGGAGCCGGTTCGCCTGATCCTCCTGCATGACCTCGGCTCCCACCTTCTGGAGCTCCTTCAACTTGGATTCGTAAGCGCCCTTCTTGGTGATCTCAGACAGGTAGCGGGTCCGGCTTTCCACCAGCTTTAGTTCGTCATCGGCCAACTGCTTCCACTCACCGAAATAGGGCCAGATCAACCAGTAGTTCAAAACCACGGCCAGGACCACCACTCCCACCAACAGCCATCGGCGCTCATGGGGCTGCAGGTTCAACTTGTCCAGCCACTGCATCATGGCGACTCGTTCCTCCGCAGTTCGGCCTCGAAATTCCAGGTCGCCGAGGGAGCTCCGGGCCGTGAACTGATCTGGGCGGGCTTGACCGCGGCAAACAACGGCTGGCCGTTCAGCTGAGCCTTTTTCAGCTCGGAATTGAACTTGGTCACTTCGCTGGTGGAATCCGGACTGACGGTTCCGGCAAGCTGGACGGTCCGGCCGCGTTGGAAGTCCAGCTGGGTGAGGGTGAGTTCCGAGGGCAGGGAATTCACGACGGCCTGCCACGCCTCCAGCGCCGCGTACCGCAAAGCGACCTGTTCCTCCAGGATGGACACCTGTGCCTTGAGCTGGAGGGTATTGGTGAAATTCAGGCCCATCGCGGCGACTTCCGACCGCAGGTCATCCACCTGATATTTGCGGACGTTGAGCCAGATGAGAAAGCCGAACAGGAAAATCAGGTAGGTGATCCCGACGGCGCCCAGCCCGCTCATCCAGAGGCGGTCGATGAACTTCTGCCGCTGCGACGCGACCCATTCCGAGGGAATCAGCGTGGCAGCCGGGGGCGCACGAAAGGCCCGGGCACTCGCAGTGGCCAAAGCCGCCGGGTCAGCCATTTTAACGGGCTGCACCGGCCGGCCCGACCATTCCGCCAGCGGGCCCGAAAGGACCGTCGACACCGCATCCTCCGCCGCCAGCTTCACTTCCGGGAGGGTTGCCAACCACCCTTCCATTTCGCCACCCCAGGCGGTCTGCCCCAACTGGGCCGTCAGCGCTTCGGCCGCGGCGTTTCCAGGCGGAAGGTGCACCAGCGTGACATCCTGCCACACGCCGCCGATGTACCATGCCACCAGGCAAAGCCAGCGTTCGGGAGTGGCATCGAAAAGAAGCCAAAGGCCGTTGTCCGAGGGCTTGAGTCCGCTCCACCAGCGCACCAGCGGGAGATCCAGCTGGTCGGCCAGGAATCCCGCCGCCACTTCCCGGTCGAGAAACTCCTCCACCTCCGCGCGGGAGGCGAGCATCACCAGAGCGGTTTGCTGCTGCCCTTCCGCGTGGGGGACGCCAATGACCGTCCAGACGACCTGGTTCGCCGGAAGCGGCGACACCTTGTCGATCTGGAACTCCATCATTGCCGGAAGTTCACCGGGCTCGCAGGCGGGCACCTGCAGGGCCCGGACGAAAACCTTGTCCGCCGGAAGCCACGCAATGTTCAGCTGGGGGCTGACCAGCGCCTTCCAATCGTCGGTGGGTTTGGATTTGGGGGGCTTGGCATCCGGGGCCAGCGTGATTTCCCCGGCGGGCACCGTGTCCTGCTTCCCGGCGTGGAAACGCCAGATTCGCCGTCCGTCAACCCGGTCGGAGAGAACTTGAAAGGTCTGGTGGCGAGGCTTGGCGGACTTCATTTCACGAAGGATTTCTCGTCCCCAATGAGGCTCCGGACGTGCTCCTCCGTCTGGGTGACACGAAGCACTTCCTCCACCGTGGTGATCCCGGCCTTCACCTTGCGCCAACCGTCCTCACGCAGCGTCCGCATGCCTTGTTGCTTGGCCAGCATCGCAATGTTGGACGCCGGGGCGCGGTTCATCACCAGCGGCCGGATGGCTTCGCCCACGACCAAGAGTTCATGGATCCCGGTGCGACCCTGGTATCCCAACTGACGGCACTCCTCGCACCCCACGCCCTTCAGGAAGGTGGTCCCGGCAATTTCGTCGCCCGGAAAGCCCACTCGAAGCAGGTAATCCCGATCCACCTTTTGCGGGGTGCCACAGGATGGACAGATGGTGCGGACCAACCGCTGGGCCATAACCGCCTCCACTGAGGAGGCCACCAGGAACGGCTCGATGCCCATGTCGATCAGACGCGTGAACGCACTGGGCGCATCGTTGGTGTGGAGCGTGCTGAAAACCAAGTGCCCCGTCAGTGACGCCCGAATGGCGATCTCGGCCGTCTCAAGGTCGCGGATTTCGCCCACCATGATGACATTGGGGTCCTGGCGGAGAATGTGGCGAAGTCCCACCGCAAAGGTGAGGCCGATTTCGCCGCGAACCGGGATCTGATTGATGCCCTTCAGTTCATACTCGACCGGCTCCTCGATCGTGATGATCCGTTTGGTGACCGAGTTGATGGTCGAGAGGAAGGCGTAGAGCGTGGTGGACTTTCCTGAGCCCGTCGGCCCGGTCACCAGGAAGATGCCGTGCGGCTTTACGATCAATTCCCGGATGGCCGAATCCTCGCTGCCGCCGAAGCCCAGCTTGTCGAGACCGAAGAAAATTTTGCCGCGGGTCAGCAGCCGCAGGGAAACAGATTCACCCCACACCGTGGGCACCGTCGAAACGCGGATGTCGATCTCCTCACCCTTGATCCGGACGTTGATCCGGCCGTCCTGGGGCAGGCGCTTTTCGGCGATGTTCATGCCCGCCATCACCTTGATGCGGGAAATCAACGCGGCCTGATACCGCTTGATCTGCGGCGGAAGCGGCGTCTGGTGGAGAATGCCGTCGATGCGATAGCGGATCCGCAGTTCGTCCTCCGACGGCTCGAAATGGATATCCGTCGCCCGTTCCTTGAAGGCTTCCCAGACCACCTGGTTGACGAACTTGATGACGCTGGCGTCCTGGTCATCGCCGGTGATTTCCCGGTCATCTCCCACAATGAGCTCCATGGGCTCATCCTCGGCCATCTCATCCAGCGTTTCGGCGCCGACGCCGTAGTACTTCTTGAGGGCCTTCTCGATGTCGACCTTGGACGCCAGGGCGTACTGCACCGGTCCTTTGGCGTCGAACTGCACCCCCGCTTGCATGGCAGGGTCGAACGGATTGTGGGACGCCACCTGGAGGACACCCTCCTGGGCCTGAACCGGGATCACGGAGAACTGGAAGGCGACCTTGGTGGAAACGCGCTTCCGCACATCGGGCTCGATGTTGAGCTTCCCCAACTCGACGAACGGCCAACCCAAGGCGTCCGACAGCCGGTGCAGAAACTGATCTTCGGTCAGGCCGGATTCCCGAGCGAAGAAGGCGAGCTGGCTCTCGGTGCCCCCGCCCTCCACCGCCCGGCGCCATGCCGCCGTCCAGTCACGAAACTGCACTGGCGTGACGAGTGCCGCGCGTTCCAGGATGGACTGTAGTGACCGGTAGGCCATGCAAATGGCGGATTCCGGGAGGTTTAATGGCGAAAGCCCGGAAAAGTTGCGCGCCGAGTAGAGAGAAACGGGCCCCGGGGCACAAGTTCGGCCCTCGGGATTCGCCGGCTCCCATCCTGCCCGGGAGTCCAACGAGCCTTA
This sequence comes from Limisphaerales bacterium, assembly GCA_044221235.1. GTDB lineage: Bacteria > Verrucomicrobiota > Verrucomicrobiia > Limisphaerales > UBA9464 > UBA9464. The sequence continues at coordinate 13,321 of JBGAPN010000048.1, read as the reverse complement.
CCGGAGGTCATTCATGATCCACATCACTCCGGCAATCAGGGCGGCAAAGATGGCCCCCGCAACGATGGCCGCGACCAACTGCTGCCGGTGTTTGCGACGGTTGCTGCGTCCCTGTCCGGGAAGGAGATAGTACCGGTGCTCCTCTGGATTCCGTTTCTTGCCGAAAAACATGATGACCGCGGTGAACGGGCCCGAGGTTATGGCGAACCCCGGCCCGGGACGCAATGAGGGAGCCGGGGAATGGAGGTGGTTTTCGCGCCCTCTCCCAAGGTAGGGCCGCAGTGCCTGCGGCCCCATCTGAATCCCCCTTCGCACCAGCCCACCCCATCCCGCATCGCGGGAAGCTTCTCGCGCCAGAGCCTTCCCGCGTTCCACGCCAGTGACTCCACACCCGGCGACGGATTCACTCACGGACCGACGCAGTCGGTCCCTACCTCGGCAGGGCTGCAGTGCCTGCGGCCCCATCTAAACCCCTCTTCGTTCCAGCCCACCCCACTGCGCATCGCGGGAAGCTTCTGGCGCCAGCACCTTCCCCTGTTCCACGCCGGTGACTCCACGCGCGCCGACGGATTCAGTCACGGACCGACGCAGTCGGTCCCTACCTCGGTAGGGCTGCAGTGCCTGCGGCCCCATCTAAACCCCTCTTCGTTCCAGCCCACCCCACTGCGCATCGCGGGAAGCTTCTGGCGCCAGCACCTTCCCCCGTTTCCCACCGGTGACTCCATGCGCGCCGACGGCTTCAGATAGAGGTAGGGATGGGGGATTGGCCCCACCCCGCCCTCCGAACTGGACGGGCGGATTTCCCGCATCCGGCTCCCCAGTCGGTGAGTCACCCGCAGGTGGCGGGACGGCTGCTCCCCACCCCGCCTCGCAGCGACGCCGTCGGGCCGAAGTCCAGCAGGTGGGTCAGGAGTCGTTAACTTCGCGTTCCAGCAGGACACTTGAACAAGGGCGAGGGAAAACGATCGTCGGAACCCTGTTCAGCGCTCCGCGATCAATAAACATAGGCGTGGTAAGGCGAATTGAGACGGCGCCGAGCCTGCCATTGCAGTTTGGCTTTGGGACGGTTTTCCACATGGCCGTCAGCAAATCCGACGTTCAAACCGCGCAAGGACCCCGCCCATTGGTGCCCGCCGAAGTTGTCCCGAAGTTCAACCTGCTTGCGATCCGCATCCCAGCTGCCCAGGTACCAGTCGGAAATCATCGGTTGGACGGCAATGGTCGGATCCTCAAGCCGCTTGGGCCAAGGCGTCGGCGTCCGCACTTCCAACAGTTCGGGATCAGGGAACTCCACGGTATCGCCCAGCGCGCGGGGCACCCACCACATCAGGTCACCACCGTAATAGTTTACCTTCTGGACATTGACCTGCTCGTCCACCAAATCGGCCGGGGTGAGAAGATTCCGTCCCCGAAGCCTTCGAAAATTGTCCTGACGGTTCTGGAACGGCGATGCATGGGTCGGACAGAACCACATCGGCATTGTCACCCCGAAGGACGCCATGTTTGTCACCATATCCAGTGCCACAATCCAGGGGTCGATGAACGACAGCTGGTTGGTGGGCAACCGGTACGAAGGAAGCCGCCCTTTGCCATCATCGGAAGCATACACCCCGGCGGCAACACCCCACTGCCGGTATTGGTTCATGCAAAGCGTGACTTTGGACCCAAAGTGGGCGCGCGAAACCGCGGGCAGAATCAATCCGGCGAGGACTCCAATAACCGCCAGCACCACGAGGAGTTCGGTGAGCGAAAACCCCGGACGAAAGCGGCCGGGCTGGCGGACTTCACCGGTGCATGAGGAGAAGCAAGTCACCGGAAGGTTGGACGCCGCCGGCCCATCGGACTCACGGACAATTCAATCGCCAAGACGTTCCTGCCGGGGCAGAACAGGACTCAAGGAACAGGACACCAATGTCCCCACCCAAGGCGTCGAGTTCGCAGGTTGCGCGATGGGCACTCGGATGGCGTATCCTTCCGTCCGCGGTTACGACGAGAATGGACAGTCCAACGTGTTGATCCACCGGTGAGGTGATATCCCCTGGCCGACTCCAACCCTTGCGTCCGCCGGTGGAAAAACGTCCTCCCTGGGCTCACCCCGCATCCTTAGCGAGGCCAAACTGCTCACGTTCATGTCCAAGATGGAATCTGACCGTGTCCGGCGCACCGTTTCGATAGAGAATTCAAGCACGTTCCATGAAGCCGTCTGTGCATTCTGGAATAATTCTCCAAATCACCGCCTGCCGGAAAATCGCAGAGGACGAGCAGACTCACGTCCTGTCCCTTGCCCACAAACCTCAGGTAGGAAGATTGGGCAATAAGTAGGAAACTATTTGGGTGGACGGAAAAATGCATTCGGAGTAAGACTGCTTACGATGAGCACCGCAACAATATCGGATTCCGTCCGTTTTACCACTAAGGGCCAGGTCGTCATCCCTGCGTGGCTGCGGCGGGAATTCCACATTGAGAGCGGTACCAAAGCCGTCGTGCAAGCCACACCGGACGGCATCCTGCTCAAGCCAGTCACCCGCGTCGCCATCGAGCGTGGGTTTGGTCTGCTCAAGCGCGAGCCGGGCGGAAAGCCGCTGGCTGAGGAATGGGCCGAGGACAAGAAGCAGGAGAAGAAACTGGAGGAGCGCCGTGGCCGTTAAGGTCCTCGACAGTTTCGCCCTCGTAGCCTACTTCCGCGGCGAACCGGACGGCGTGCCCGTCAGGGAGCTGCTCCACAAGGCCGCGCAAGCCGACAAGCCCCTGCACATGACCGAGGTCAATTACTCCGAGGTCAAATACACCATTCTCCGCAAGGACGGTGTGGAAGCATGGGAAACGGCCGCAACGGTGTTGGAGACGCTGCCCATCGAGTTCCATCCCGCCACACGCGGGCTGGCGGAGGCCGCCGCCGACTTCAAATCGCGCATCACCTTCAGCCTGGCAGATGCCTTCGCCGCCGCGCTAGCGAAGGAGAAGAGAGCCGAACTTGTGACTGGTGACCCGGAGTTCAAAGCGCTGGAGAAGGAAATCAAAATAAGCTGGCTGAAGTGACACTTCACCGGATCACCGAGCCAGACATCACCAGAACCATCCTGAGCATTGCAAGGGAGACCCGTTGAGCCTTCTATGGAGTACGGTGGCAGATCCCGCCTTGAAGTGCCGGGGACGAGGGACAGGACCATCGTCAATGTTCGCCCGGCGAGAAGGGGACTCTCCAAGCGGACTGGGAGTCGGGGCTATTTGACCGGATGACCGACCGACCGGCCTTGTCCGGTGGGTGGGTGCACCGAAGAATCTCTATGGCAGTCCGCGACCACATTGTCATCGCAGGGGGAAGTGGTTATCTGGGCGAGAATCTCGCGCGACACCTCGCGTCCCTAGGAGAGCAGGTCATCGTTCTTTCGAGGCGGAGCAGCACCACCCAAACCCCATGGCCGTGCGTTGAGTGGGACGGCCATTCGTTGGACACGTGGGCCGATGGGATTGAGGGAGCCAAGGCCATCGTGAATCTCGCCGGCCGGACCGTGGACTGCGTGAAGACGCCGGACCACTGCGACGAAATCCTGCGTTCCCGGGTCGAGTCCACACTCGTCCTGGGCAAGGCGGTGCGCGCGGTACGGAATCCCCCTCGGGTCTGGGTTCAGATGTCGACCGCCCACCTCTATGGCGATTCACCTGATCGCGTGTGCGACGAGGATTCCGAGTTTGGATACGGACTTGCCCCCTTCGTGGGTCTCAAATGGGAGGAGGCCCTCTCACGCTCCCTTCTTCCCGGAATTCGTCCCGTCATCCTCCGGACCAGTTTCGTACTTGGACGCAATGGAGGCGCGCTTCCCCGCCTCGCACGTCTGGTGCGGTGGGGTCTTGGCGGCAAGTCGGGAACCGGGCAACACGGCGTGAGCTGGATCCACGAGGCTGACATGAATCAACTGTTCACCCGTGCGCTCTCTGACGAATCCATGACAGGAGCCTATCTCGCGACCTCGCCGAATCCGGTCAGCAACACGGAGTTCATGCGATGCCTCCGACAAACCTTGGGCATGCCCTTCGGACTACCCGCCTACACCTGGATGGTCCTGATCGGTGCACCCTTGCTCTTTGGGACGGACCCGGAACTGGCGCTCTACGGGCGGTATTGCGTATCGCGCCGTCTGCGGCAGGAAGGCTTCGAGTTCAAGTTTCCCAAATTGAAATCTGCCCTTGGCGATATCTACCGGAAACCCCCTGAGGCACCGTAGGCGTCGGTGGCGATAGTTGTCCCCTCGCCACGAGCTGCGGGATTCCCCCACACGGCTCCAGTCCACGGTTGGGCTGAAGCGGCGTGAAGGCCGCGGTCCGTTCAGGCTCAATTCGCGTTCCGGCAGCTGGAGGCGAAGGCGATCAGGTCGGCGAATTCCTGCAACGTCAGGCCCGCCTGCAACCCCTCAGGCATCAGGGATTGATCCGAGGCACGACGCGACACCACGTCGGTCTTGGGAATCTGACGCAGCCGTCCCGCCGAATCCCTCAGGGTCAAGAGCTCGCCCGACTCGCCTTTCACCAGACCCGACACTTCCTCGCCGTCCTTCAGCTCGACCAGGACCGCCTGGTACCCCTCCCGCACCACCCGGCTGGGCCAGAGAATGCTCTCCGCCAGTTCCCGGGATCCGAATTGCGCGCCCATGGTGCTGAGATCCGGCCCGACGTCGGCACCTTGCCCCCGGATCCGATGGCAGCCCATGCAGTTCAGACCCGAGGTATCCCGGAATAATCGCTCACCGCGGGTGGCGTCCCCCGGATGCGCCATTGCAAATTCGAGATATGCCTCCGGAGTCGCCGCCTTGGCAGGTGCCCGGAACAGCGGTCCCTGCGCGGCTGCCGGATCATCCCGGTAAATGGACCGCAGCTCGGCCAGCGCGCCGGGTGGCAGTTCGGCGACACGGGATTCAATCTGCGCGCGGGCCACAGCCCGGATCGATTCCACCGCCTTCCGGCCGGCGGCACGTTGCTCGGTGTTCTTGGACGCCAGCGCCACGAGATACGCGTCGAGCGCCCGAATGTCCGGTGTCTTCGCCAACGCCAGCAGTGCGTCGGCCTGCAATTCCTGCTGCTTCCACGCCTCGAGCAGTTCGGGAACATCAGGGGCTCCGGGGAGCTGGGCGATTTGCACGAGGGCCGCCCGACGAAGGTCCATCGGCGCCGTATTCAGCAGGTCGAGCAAAGCCCGGTGCGCCGAGTCGCCGCCAATCCGTCCCAACGCCTGCACTGCCGGTTCCGCAGCAACGCCTCCCGATTCCGCCGCCTTTTGGAGACGGGGAACGGCTCCGGTCGCCTTGAGTTGGGCGGCTGAATCCACGGCGGAGTTCCACAGTTCTGAACCCCGTTGTGCGTCGGCGCGATCCAGCCACGTCACCACCGACTGGGAAACATCAGCCCCCCCCAGCATCGCAGCCGCCCTCAGGGCAGCCCGGGTTTCAGCGGGATCCGCCGAAGCCGAAGCCAGCCATGTGACCACCCGCGACCGAACGCCCGGATCTCCCTGTTGTGCGAGCGACTCGAGGACCGTGGCACGGACGCCGGCGTCCGGCTCGCGATCCAGGAGGAACCTCAATGCCGACTGGGATTCCGGCTGGGACTCGGCCTGCAGCGCCCCGGCGGCCACCTGCCGGACCGCGGGCACCAGATCCTGCAATGCCCGGATCAACTCGGTGCGCACGCGTGGGGAGCCGCTCCATTCCATCGTGTGCGCCGGGGGGGGAGTCCGGAATGGGTGGTAGGCCCACCATTCGCCGTTCCACGGAGGGGACTTCCGGCAGGCGTCCGCCAGCAGTTGGGCGGCGGCCAGCCGCGCTGCCGCCGGCTGTCCCGGGTCGGCACGAATGACCGCGAGCGCCTCCATCAACGATTCCGCATGGGTTGAGCGCAGGGCAAACCGGGTCCCCTCGGCCACGGCGGGAATCGGGCTGGCCAGTCCCTTCGCGATGAGTGCCCAGGCCTCGGGCTGCCGTTGTCCGATCCGGTTCAATGCATGGAACGCCGCATAACGGACCCAGGCATCCGAATCGGTGAGCAGCGACTGAAGGGCGGGGACGCACGAGACGCCGCCAATGCGCCCGACGGCGGTCGCCGCCTGAAACCGGAGCGGGGCTGAAGATCCCGCCAGGCGCTTGAGCAATGGCTCCACCCCGGACGCATCCCCGGATTCGCCCACCCACCGGGCCGCCTGCGCCGCAAACCGGTCATCGGGATCGAGTACCCATTCGCGGCATCTCGCCGCCTGTTCGCGGGAGAGCCCACCGGACTGCCCCACCAACGCCCACAGCGCATGGATCCGAGCCAGGAACGGTTCGGAACGATCCCCGGCCACATCCAGAAGAAGGTCGGCGGTTCCCGGTGCACCTGCCCGTTCGCTCAGGCGTCGTTGGGCACAATGACGGATGTCCCTGGACGGGTGCCGAAGGCCGGCGATCAACGCCGCGTCGTCCGCACGGAACGGCTTCCCCGTGGCGGCCGGCACGTACCATTCCGGGACCGGCACCCGGGTCCCTGTCCCGGTCCAGGTCAGCTTCCACAATCGTCCCACCCGGGCCTGCGCGTCCTTCACATCCCGATGCTGCCAGTCGCCCAGAATCAGCGACCGTCCGTCGGGCGTGAACGCGAGACCCACAGGACGGAAATCCTCGGGAGGATCCAGGAACAGTTCTTCCACGTCGTTCATGCCCGCCACACCCGGTACCAGGCCATTTGTGCCGCGCACCGCCCAGGATGCTCCCGCACGTGCCAGCGGGACCCGGAGGACATTGCGCTTCCCGAAATCCGCCAGGAACAAATTGCCCCGATAGGCCTCCGGCAAGGCGTCATCCGACGACGCCACGACCGCCGTGGCTGCGCCGGCTCCAAAGTCCGCGAGACACCAGAGTGTGTAAGGACGCCGCGGGATGAAGTCGTGCGGATACCCGTAGAACCCACCGTCCACCATGTAGGTCAGCCGGCCCATCCACTCGTGTTCGTCGGTGTTGTCGAAAGTGAAGGCGTTGTCTTCGGCATCCAGGGCGACATCGAGGATGTTGCGGACACCGGTGCTGAACGATTCCAGTGCGGTGCCGTCGGGACGCATCCGGAAGATTCCGCCGCCAAAAAAGTCGAAGCGCTTCCCATCCGTTCCCGCCGCGCCAAAGAGCCCCTTGTCGCCGGTGGCCACATAAAACCGGCCGTCAAGCCCCAGCCGGAAGTTGGCCGGCACATGGTCATTCCACCCCAGCGCATGCCAGTTCGGATTGGTGTTCCGGACCAAATCCACCCGGTGGGCGCCGTGGTCTCCCGCATCCTCCCAGACGCTGAAGAACGGGTTGTGAAGCGCGTACAGCCGGCCATCGAGGTATTGGAGTCCAAAGGCGGCGCCGATCGATTCCACATACACCGTCCGGCGGCCATCCGGATGGAAGCAGAGGATCCGGCCTTCCGTCACATCGGCGCGTTCCGTCCGGATGTCCATAGGATCCTCGGCCACGAAGATCCGTCCGTCGGGCGCCGTGGCGATGGCTGCGGGATGCTGAATCTCCGGCGCGCCCGCCAGAAGTTGAATCGTCCATCCCGGCCGGATGCGGGGGACGCCATCGGCCGCCACGGCCTTCCCGAAGGCGAGCGCCAGCAGAGTTGAGAGGACGAGACGGCAAAACATGAAATGGATGCCCAAACCTCCCGCATTCCGCGATTCGTGCAATCTGGAATGGGACGCGGATGCCGCCGGGAATCTCCCGTCTTTGCATCCCTGCACCCAGGGCCTCACCGAAATGGAGGACCCCCTTGGTTTCATTGGCACTTGGACGGCATGGGATTCCTGGTGTCTCCTTGGCGCGGGACAACGAACCATGGTGATGGTTTCCGGTCCCAACATTGTCATGACGCTTGCCCAGCTCACGCGCCTCGTCCGCCAAGGACAGATCGACACCGTCATTGTGGCCATACCAGATCCGTTTGGCCGCCTGGTGGGAAAACGGTTCCACGCGGACTTCTTCCTGAAATCCGTCGCCAGCCACGGCACCCACGGCTGCAATTACCTCCTGACGGTGAACATGGAAATGGATCCCCTCGACGGATTTGCCGTGGCCAACTGGGAGTCCGGATTCGGCGATTTTGGGATGTCCCCGGACTTCTCAACGCTGCGCGTCCTGCCCTGGCAGCCCGGCACGGCCTTTGTGCTCTGCGATTTCAAGAAGGCCGATGGCCAAATGGTGGCTGAGGCGCCGCGAACCGTGCTCCGGCGCCAGCTGGAACGCCTCGCGAAATTGGGCCTGGACTGCGCGTGTGCGAGCGAGCTGGAGTTCTATCTGTTCAACCAGACCTATGAGTCCGCCTTCGCCGCTGGCTACCGGGAGCTGGCGCCCTCGAGCGATTACCGGATCGATTACCACCTGATGCAGACCACCCGGGACGAGACCCTGATGCGGGCCATTCGAAACGGCATGACCGGTGCCGGAATCCCCGTGGAGAGCAGCAAGGGCGAATGGAGCCGGGGCCAGCACGAGATCAACTTCACCTACGGCGAGCCGCTCGACATCTGCGACAAGCACGTCCTATTCAAGCAGGGCGTGAAGGAGATCGCCGCCCAGCATGGCAAGGCCGTCACCTTCATGGCCAAGTATGCGCCGTCCGAGGCGGGCAATTCCTGCCACCTGCACCTCAGCCTATGGAAGGGCGGCCGGAATGCTTTTGCAGCGGGGACGGCCGGCGGGCAAAAAAGGGGCGGCGGCCATGACTCCCCGTTCTCACCCCTGTTCCGCAGCTTTCTGGGTGGACTGCTGAAGTACTCGCCCGAGCTTTGCCTGTTCTACGCGCCGACCATCAACAGCTACAAACGCTACCAGCCCGGCAGCTGGGCCCCGACGCGGATGGCGTGGGCCACCGACAATCGCACCACCGGATTCCGGATTGTCGGTCACGGCGATTCGCTGCGCCCGGAAAACCGGATGCCCGGTGCCGACGCCAATCCCTACCTCGCGTTTTCCGCCATGCTGGCGGCCGGTCTGGCCGGCGTGGAGGAAGGACTCGACTGCGGCGATGAGTATCGCGGCAATGCGTACCTGGATCCGGCGCTTGCGCGGCTGCCGGCTTCGCTGCGCGATTCGACCGACCTCTTCGAACGGTCGGCGCTCGCCCGGAAGGTGTTTGGCGATGCGGTGGTGGAGTTCTACGTCCACCACGCCCGGCTGGAACACCAGGCCTTCAGCGACGCCGTAACCGATTGGGAAAAGCAGCGGTACTTCGAGCGGATCTGACGCCTTCAGTTCAGCACTCCGCCTGCTGGGCCAGCCAGAGCGCGCGGAAATACTTCATCACGCGCACGCCATCGGGACTCTCGGGAATCTCCGCCATGGTATAGCCGCGGAAACCGGAATCCCGGAGTCGCTTGAAGAGGCGACTCCACGGATATTCGGCGAGGTAGAGATCCCGAAGGTGCACGGATACGATCCGGTCCTTTACGAGATCAAAATTGGAATCCAGTCCGGCGCCGGAGAGGTCCGTCTGGTTGGAGTTCCAGCACACGCCCACGTTGGGATGGCGGGCGTGGTCCATGATGGTCCTGATATTCGGGAGGAGCGACGTCCCGCTGCCATGGACCTCCAGCCGGATCATCTGCCCGTGATTCCGAGCGAATTCCCCAAGTTCCAGCAGGGACCGCCCGATCTGCTCCAGCGTCTTGTCGACCGGCACCTGTTCCGGAAGCCCGTTCGGACGCACCTTGACTCCGGTGGCGCCGACCTCCTGCGCCAGCACGATGTACTGCTTGGTGGCCTCGATGTCCGCCTTCAGTTTGGCCGGGTCGGGCGTGTGATAATCGAAGGCGCTTCCCAGCCCCATCAGCTCCACCGGCGAATCGGCAAACCGACGCCGAACCTCCGCCCGCTGGTCCGGCGTCAATCCCACCTCGACGCCGTGACGGTGGGTGGTCCGCAGCTCGACCCCCTCAAATTCCGCGGCCGTGCAGTTCTGAATGAGGGTGGGAATGTCCCAGTCCTTCGCGAGATTGTAGGTGACCAGACCCAACCGAAGCGGCGACTTGGCCGCGGTGCGCGATCCTCCCTCGGCCGCACGGGCGGACGAGGAAGCCGAGAGACCGGCTCCGCCGGCCACAGCCAGGGCGGAAAGCGACGAGACAAACTCGCGTCGTGACGTGGGCATGGGCCAAGAATCCGGAACCCTCCGACATTTGCAACCCGACACCCTCGGACCCGCCACTGCTTACGCCCGCGTCTTCATCTTTCGAAGGCGCCGGATCAGGTTGTTGGTGGAACTGTCGTGCTTCAATCGCGGCGACACCTCGCTTTCCAGTTCCGGAATGATGGCCTGGGCCAGCGCCTTCCCCAATTCCACGCCCCATTGATCGAAGGAATTGATGTTCCAAATCACGCCCTGGGTGAAGACACTGTGTTCATACAGGGCGACCAGGCTGCCGAGGGCACCCGGAGTGAGACGGTCCGCCACTAGCATATTGGAAGGACGGTTACCCTCAAAGACCCGGTGAGGAACCAACCAGTCCGGGGTCCCTTCCGCCTCCACCTGGGCCGCCGTCTTTCCGAAGGCCAGGGCCTCCGCCTGGGCCAGCACGTTCGCCAGGAGCATGTCATGATGGCGTCCCAGCGGCGTCAGCGTGTTGGCGAAGGCGATGAAGTCGCAGGGAATCAAGCGCGTTCCCTGATGAATCAACTGATAAAAGGAGTGCTGGCCATTCGTTCCCGGTTCTCCCCAGAAGATGGGTGAGGTTTCGTAGGTCACTCGCTTGCCGTCGAGGGTCACACTCTTGCCGTTGCTCTCCATCGTCAACTGCTGCAGGTAGGCCGGAAACCGCTTCAGATAGTTTTCATAGGGCAGGACCGCCACCGTCTGGGAACCAAAGAAATCCGCGGACCAGACGTTCAAACGTCCCATCAGCACCGGCAGATTCCGGTTCAACGGCGCGGTCCGGAAATGTTCGTCCATCCGGTGAAAGCCCGCCAACAGCTCTCGGAACGGCTCCGGTCCGACGGCGATCATGGTGGACAGCCCGATGGCGGAATCCATCGAGTAACGTCCGCCCACCCAGTCCCAGAATCCGAACATATTGTCGGTGTCGATGCCGAAGGCCGACACCTTCTCCGCGTTGGTCGACACCGCGACGAAGTGCTTCGCGACGGCCTTGGTGTCTCCACCGAGGCCGTCCAGGAGCCAGTCCCGGGCACTCTGGGCGTTGGTCATGGTTTCCAGCGTGGTGAACGTCTTGGACGAAACGATGAACAGGGTCTCCGCCGGATTGAGATCTCGGACCGCCTCCACCAGATCGATGCCGTCCACATTGGAGACAAACCGAAACGTCATCGACCGGTCCGCGTAATGCCGCAGGGCCTCGAAGGCCATGACGGGACCCAGGTCGGAACCTCCAATGCCGATGTTGATCACGTTCCGAATCCGCTTTCCTGTGAATCCCTTCCAGCGACCGGACCGGACCCGCTCCGCAAAGGCAGTCATCCGGGCGAGCACAGCGTGGACATCGGGGACGACGTTGACCCCGTCCACTTCGATAACCTTGTCCGCCGGCGCCCGGAGCGCCACATGCAGGACAGCTCGCTTTTCCGTCACGTTGATCTTCTGACCGCTGAACATCGCCCCAATGCGTTCCTGGAGGCCGCATTCCTCGGCGAGATCGATGAGGAGATCCAGCGTTTGTTCGGTGATCCGATTCTTCGAGTAATCCAGGAACAATCCCTCGGCCTCGACAGTCAGGCGCTGCCCGCGTTTTGGATCTGCGGCAAACAGTTCGCGAAGGTGGACGTCGGCCAGTTTTTTGTGATGGGCGACGAGGGATTTCCAGGCGGGGCGCTTGTTCAAAGGCATCATGGTGGTCTGTCTCATCCCGCGTCGGTTCTAGAGCTCCGCGGAAGAGCGGGCGCCATTTCGACGCAGACGGGACGGCAGGCAAGGCCATTATCCACCGTCCCTGGATCCGGTCGCCATCTTCTCCAAAGGTGCCATCGGATTCCACTTGTTGGGTACGGGGTGTGCAATAGCCTCCCGGGCGATGGAAACCATCGCCTTCCTCCTGGTGGCCGGTGCCGTGCTCCTGTTGATCGAGCCTGTCATCCCTCATCTTGTCGCTGGCACGGTCGGTTTGATCTTCTGGGCCGTGGCTGTCGTCTTGATCTATTTTCGGTATGGCTCCGCCGCAGGTCATTGGAGCCTGGTGGGCGTCCTTGCCGTCGCCCTCACCGGAACCTGGTGGTATCTGAAGCGACTGCCCCGGACCCGCCTCGGCCGGATCGTTCAATCTGCGCATGTTGTTCCGACCGAAACGGCGGCCAAGCCCCACCTGCTGTCCACCGAGGGATTTGCCCTCACACCGCTTCGGCCGGGCGGCCTCGCCCAGTTCGGAACCGAACGGGTGGACGTCATCACCTCGGGTGAACCGTTGGAGCGCGGACAACGGGTTCGCGTCGTCAGCGTCGACGGGCCCAGGGTTCTTGTCCGCGCCTGCTAATCCCATCGTTGCCCGTTTTCCCAAGTCTCATTCTCCCCCCAATGAATCTCCTCTTTGCCCAACTTGAAATCGGCTCGGTCGTCATCATCGCCATCCTCGGTGTCTTCGGGCTCGCGATGCTGTTCCTGCTGGCCAGCTTCGGTTCCATCTGGCTTCGCGCGCTCGCCTCAGGCGCTCCCGTGGGGATCGTCGAGCTGGTCGCCTTGCGACTCCGGGGCATCCCGGTGGGCTACATTGTCGACAACCGCATTACAGCGGTGAAGTCCGGGCTGCCGCTCACCATCGACGACCTTTCCACGCATTACCTCGCCGGCGGCACCGTGGATATGATCGTTCAGGCTTTGATCGCCGCCCAGCGGGCGGGCATCCACCTGGACTTCAACCGGGCCTGCGCGATCGACCTCGCCACCAAGGGAACCGGCAAAAACGTGGTCGACGCCGTCAAAACCTCCGTGAATCCCCGCGTCATCGACTGTCCCAATCCGGCCAGCGGAAAAACCACAATCGATGCCGTCGCCAAGGACGGCATCGTCATCAAAGCGCGCGCCCGGGTCACCGTCCGGACCAACCTCGACCGCTTTGTAGGGGGCGCCACTGAGGAAACCATCATTGCGCGAGTGGGCGAGGGCATCGTTTCCACCATCGGTTCCGTGGACACGTACAAGCAGGTCCTCGAGAATCCGGACCGTATTTCCAAAACGGTCCTCGACAAGGGGCTCGACGCCAATACGGCCTTTGAAATCCTCTCCATCGACATTGCCGACGTGGATGTGGGCGAAAACGTAGGCGCCAAGCTCCAGGCAGAGCAGGCCGAGGCCAACAAGCTCAAAGCCCAGGCCGAAG
>JBGAPN010000047.1:0-18832 GCA_044221235.1 Limisphaerales bacterium | reverse complement strand
GCCTGCTCCCCTTCCTACCTTCCGGCGTTCCAAATTGACTCCCTCTTCGCGGCCGGGTGCCGCTGGGGTTCATGATTATTCCATTCCACGCCCCAAGGATCCGCCTGCGGCGGGGTCGGCGACGGCACGCCAATCTTACCGGTTCGGCCGGCTGCCACTCACCCGATCTCCAGCAGCTCCACCTCGAAGATCAACGTGGCGTTCGGCGGAATGGCGCCAGGATATCCGCGGGTGCCGTAGGCCAGTTCGGGCGGAATGGTCATGCGCACCTTGTCGCCCACCTTCATCCGCGCCACGCCCTGATCCCAGCCGGCAATGACCTGACCCAAGCCGAGATTGAAGCTGAACGGATCCCGACGATCGACCGAACTGTCGAACTTGCGGCCGTCGGTGAAGGTGCCGGTGTAATGCACCGTGACCAGGTCACCTTTTTTGGGACTGGCACCCGCGCCGGCCACCAGCGTCTCAATCTTCAAATTACTCTCGGACATGCCGAACCCTCACGGACGGGAGGCGAAAGGGTCAATGGCGGAGACGGCGCAGGCGAATGCACGATGCCAATATCCGTGGAGGATCACACTCCACGAACCGTGCCCTCACCCCGAATTAGGGTTGAAGGTTGAAAGTTGAAAGGAAGCGCCAGCCTCTTTCTCTCAGCTCTCAGCCGGAGCCATGCAGATGAATCCGCAGATTCCAGCAAATTGACGCAGATGGGAGGGGGCGGCGGCGGAAACCAAGGCAGTTGAAACAACGCACCGATGGGTGAGCTCTTTGGCCGCTCCTCCCCCGGTTTCCTGATCTGCGCTCATCCCGTTCATCTGCGGATTTCCCCCTCGGCCGACGGCATGGCTCCGGCTCAGCTGGTTTGTGGCTCGTTGAGCGTTGAGGACATTCCACTTCAACATTCAACATTCATCCTTCACCCCTCATCTCCCCCCCGCCGCGACGGCCATCGATGGCGGCGCAAATGTCACCCGGGGTGCGTCCCCTTCCCGGCCCCAGAGCCGGAGCGCGCCATCTTCTCCCCCCGACGCCATCCAGCGGCCATCGTCGGAAATGGCCAGCGCATAGACCACATCAGTGGGTCCTGTCAGGGCCCGGACCCGATCGCCATTCTCATTCACCACCCGCAATTCACGGGCACTTCCGGTGGTCACCCACTGATCTCCTCCCAGAAAAACCACCCCAGTCACCTCCCGTTCGAAGCCGCCCGCCTGCTTCTTCTTTTCGCCGGTCACGGTGTCCCAGAATTTGACGGTCAGATCCGCTGAACCGGTTGCCAGCGTGGAACCGTCATCCTTCCAACCGGCCGCCAGGACATGCCCCGAGTGGCCTTCGAGCGCCCGGATCTGGCGAAGGCCCAGCGGATCGACCAAACGGACGAACCGGTCGGCACCGGTGGATGCCAGCGTCCGACTGTCGGGTGAGAAGGCGAGCGAGAGAACGGCATCGCTGTGAAGATTGGTCATTCCGGCCAGCCACGTGCCGTCGGCCGGACTCCAGAACGCAAGGTCCCCACTGCGGGAGGGTTCACCTGATCCGCTGGCCAGCCAGTGCCCATCGGGCGAATAGGCCAACGCCCCCACGCGATCCTTGAACGCCAGGGGTTGCGCCGTCCCGCCGAGTGTCGTTTGGAGTTCCCATTTCGGAAGCAGGTCCCGCTCAAAGACCCGGTCACCACACTGGAATCGGGCCACTGGGTTGGTGCCCGCCGCAAGGGCTTCCACCCGTCCGGGAGCATCCCAGGTTTCCAGCGGTTCTCCGTTGGCGGCCGACCACACCGCCACCCGGCGGCCTTCATTCACAGTCAGAACCCATCGCCCGTCGAGAGACATCGTGGCCTTGTCGGGCGGACGGTTGGTGCGATCCGAAGCCAAAGCCAGGCGGAGGTGAATCTCCGTGCGATCCACGCGGTTCGTGGCGTCATTCCGGGTGTCCAGCCAGCGCCTCCAGTCCTCCCGGCTTCGTTCCAACGCCGTTCCCGCCAGCTTCAATTCGTCTTCGCTGACCGTACGCTTTCGAACGGCCTCCTTCAGTGTCCCCTCAGCCTCGTCCGCGGCCTTCTTGGCATTCTCCACCTTCTGGTTTGCAGCCTTGCGGTCCTCTTCTTTCGCATCCTTCGCGAGCTTCTGAACCACGTCATTGGATTGGGAAAGATCCTCGTTCGCCTTGTCGCGGGCCTTCTCCCGCTCCCCCACTGCGTCGGACGCCTTCCCCATCGATTCCCGGGCGCGTCCAAGACGTTCCTCCTGCGACTTGAGCTCCTTGGCGGCTGCGTCGAGACGCTTTTCCACTACGGCGGCCACGCTGCGGGCAGCAGTCCGCTCCCGGTCACGATCCCGCCGATCCTGTTCGACCCGGGAGTCACCATGAAGGACAGCCACCACCTTGCCGTCGCCATCCGCCAGTTCCACCAAGCCATTGGTGGCTGTCCGGATGACACGGCTGCCATCGGCCGAACGGGTCACCGCTGCCCAGGCGTTTGTTCCCGGCACGAATTCCGATACCGGCTGAAATGCCGAATCAAGCCGGCGCCACAGCTTGACCTCGCGGAAGCTGCCGGAGGCGATCTGGCCGCCGTCGGGGCGGAAGGCCAACGCCCCGACGATGTCCTGATGGGCCGGCGGGCGGCGGTTTCCGGCGGTAAGGGAGGGATCCGAAAGCTCCGCCACGTACTGGGCCGTGGGACGGTGGTAGACGTACAGACGGTTTCCACGTCCACAGACGACAAATTGCCCGTCGCCCGAAATCGCCGCGGCGTAGATCGCCTGCAATTCCGGTGCAGACGCCAGCCACGGGATGACCTCGGGTCCACCTCCCCCATCCTTGGCCCCCTCATCAATCCATTGGGCGAGCAGGCCCAACTGCTGCGGAGTGAGGTCGGGCGCGTTCACTTTGTTGTCCCGGGGTGGCATGCGCGGCTTCTCGGCATGTGTGGACAGTTTCAGCAGCAGCGAGTCCGCCGACTTTCCGACCACAATCGCCGGGCCATTTTCGCCGCCCTTGAGCATGTCCGCCGTCGTTTCCAGGATGAGGTCCGCCTTGGTGGTGGTTCGGTTGTGGCAGGGAAGGCAGCTTGCCTGGAGAAACGGCAGGACCTCGCGACGAAAGTCGACCGGGTTGGCTCGGGCGGTCCTCTGGACCGGGATGGCCTCCGCTGCGGTCAGCCGGGCGGACGAAAGGGCGCCCCCGAACGAAACGAGGAGAAACAGGATGAATCGGCTCATGGCTTCGGCGCCGGTGGAGTCGGCAGAATGCGAACCACCATCGGACTCGAACACACGACGAAGGTGGCATCCCTGGGCTTCGCGTGTTCTTCAGCGGCCTTGCGCTTCTCCTCCGCCTGCTTTTTCCGCGTCTCCAGGCCGGGCTTATCGGCGTCAGTGGCCGACTTCAAGGCGTCCTCCGCCGATTTCAGCTCGGACTCCGCTGCCGCGAGCGCTTCAGGATTGTTCCGATATTTGCCCGCCACGTTGCCCTGCAGCCACAGGGTGTAGGTGCCTTCGGGCAGCTTGGCGTCCGCGAGATCAAACTCGAGGATCGCGTTGGTGGCCTTCTCAGGCAGCGGCACGGGTTTGACCTTGTCCCATTCCGCCCGGCCAAACGGCTTGAGTTGAACGGCGGCAGCAAACTCCCCACGCCGGACGGCCTCCACCGGGATGGCCAGTTTCCCGTTGGTGACTGCCTGGAGCGCGTTCGTCGCCGCCTTCACCGTCACCGGGGCAAACTCGGTTGGGCTCATTCCCGCCTGGGATTCGCGGACGAACCGAACGGGGATGGCTTGGTCATTGGAATCCGGAATCGGACGCGACAGCACGGTGAACGCGGCGCCACGCCAAGGAGCCCCCTCCTTGCCCTGCACCCTCCCTCGAATACGGGGCGAGAACAGGCGGTCTTCAACCGGCCGGTCGACAGCCGCGGTCAGAATCACATATCCGACGTTTTGTCCTGCAGTAACCGGGACTGTGGCGGCGGTCACGCCCGCGGGCAGATCCTGAACGTCCAGCTCGATGTCCCCACCCAATCCATCCCGCCGCAACGCCAGCACTTTGATCACCTGGGTCTCCCCCCGGCGCAGGAACGGAGTCAGCGTGTGGACGGCCCGGTCATTGTCGTTTTGCCGGGGGGGCTGGGGAATCACGGCCACCAACCCAAAGTCGGGGGTCTCGCGGCGGACGCTCAGATGGTAGGGAAACTGAGGCGCCGTCGGCCCGTTGTGAAAGAGGTCGCGAATCAACACCCGATAGACGCCATCCTCGGGAGCCACAAATCGACCGGCACAGTCGCGGCTGGCCGTATTGCAGTCGATGCCGCCGAGATTGGTGTCCAGTTCTCCCAACTCCATCACGTCCACGAACTCCACCCCGCCCGCACCTCCGTCTCGACGCCCTTCCCTCTGCACCACCACCGACGCGTCGCAGGGGAATCCCAGCCGGTCGGCAAACACTTCCAGCCACAGCACCTCATCTTTCTTGGCCGGGAAACGCACGCCAGCACCGCCCACCCTGTCGGGAAAGAGACTAGAAAACTCCACCGGTGGTATCAACTCAACCCAGCCGTTGGTGACGGCCGCCACGACCGAGTTGGTGGTCACGGTGAACAGGATCTCGTTCGACGGCCCATTGGTCGTCTTCCAACGCCAGGCCAGGGTCGAATCCACCAGGATGGCCGAGGCAGGACGCCGGGCTGCGCCCGCCGGCAGCCCTGTGCCCTTTCCAGCAGCCGGGACCACGACGTCCACCGACACCTGCTCCAGCGGCCCGCCATCTGCCCCCCGAACCAGGCCCATCACCCCGCCGGGCAGATTGCGACCGAACAGCGTGACTGGGTTCGTTGCGCCGGCCGACAACACCAATGGAATCGCGAAATCCACTTGAGGCGACGTTGTGACCCTGAGGCGGTACACAAACTCGTCCCCCCCCCGGAAGGTGACGTCGTGAAGTCCGACCAGGAACGGTCCGTCATTGGGCGGCGTCACCTCGATCCAACCACGCCGGGATGAGTCAATCGGGCGGCCTTCGTTGGAGGCCCATTTCAGGATCGGCTCCAGGCGGGAATCCAATTCCCGCGATTCCACCACCACCCGCAGTCGTTGATGCGCCCGGCCTGGGACCCGGAACCACGCGACGTCATTCGCGTTCACACGGCCATTCACCACCGTGTCCAGCGGGAGATCCATGGCGGAGGCCGGCCGCGAATTCGTCCCTGACGTCAGCAGTTCCGGAGTCGGGGAAATGGAGAATCCCTTGGGGTTGGAAATCCCGAAACGTCCGTACCAGCGGACATCCAGCATTCCCGGAGGAACGGTGTCGGGAACAGTGACGACAAACACGGCCGGATTGGTCTCCGACGGACGACCCGTCACACGCGGATCCGAGAAGCGGACGCCGACGGGGTCTTCCAGGTCTGCTCCCGTGAACTGGATCAGGTTGGTTGTCCCCGCCGCCGCGCCGGGAGGGAACACGGTTGCCAAACGGGCGAGCGGCAACGACTGCGACTGCACCACGCCGGGGCACCAGGGCACCAACGCCAGCCATGCCCATCCCAAGGCGCTAATCCATCCGGCCGGGTGATGACCCCACCGGTGGAGAGCGCCTCGATTTTGGATTCCACGGGACACGAGCAAAAACTAATCGAGAGCCATGGACCGGGAAAAGCTCCACGTTGCGGGAAGTCTCAGCGCGGAACCAATCGTATTTCACGAAGATCCAGCACCGCCCCCGCCAACGGTGGGACCGCGCGTAGGGAGATTCGCTGCAAACCCATTGCCAGGTTCACCTGCCCCACCTTTTGCTGCCGATACTCCTCCCAGGAACCCGTGGGCGGCACCTCCAGCAAAACGGGGACGCCGGCGGCTGACATCTCCAACGGAGCCGTGCTTCCGGAGCCCGGCCGTGCCCAATCCAACCAGACTTCAAACTCTCCTCCGCGGGACACCTGCAGGGTCCAGGCTGCCACGTCGTTCTCACTCTGCCAGTAACCGAGATTACCAAACGCCGGCTCATACACGAGCGAGTCTCCCCGAATCTCCGCATTCGACGCCCGGAGATGGAGCACCCCGCTCGGATCCGCACGGACCTGTTCAGGTCGGTTCCCTGGAAACGATTTCGGCCGGGGCGCGTTGGAACTGAGATAAGCAATCAGGTCCGCCAGGTTGGCGACGTCCAGGCTGTGTTCGAATCCCTCGGGCATGAGCGAACGACGTGTTGTTTCGAGCGACTTCAGTTCGCCCCTCAGAAAAACCTCTTCCACACCACCCGCCGACCGCAGCGTCAGGTTGTTGGGCGATTCCGAGGCAATCAGCCCGGTGAATTCCCGACCCGATGCCGCACGCGCGACGTAGGCCAGGTAACGCTCTTCCACCGCCCGGTTCGGGTCGAGAATCGCAATCGCCAGGGCTTGGGGGGACTTGTCGACCACCGCACCCAGATTGGGACCGACGGCGATCCCGTCGTCACCGAACTCGTGGCACGATGCGCAATTCGAAAGAAACAGTTCACGTCCGCGATCCGGCTTGCCGGGGGCCTGCCAGGCCGCGGAATACGTCTCCACCACGGACTGCCGATCCGATTGCACGGCGGCAAACTGCCGCTCCGCGCGTTCCCGCACCGTCGGGTCCGGGTGTCGACGCAGACGTTGCCGTGCACCCGGTCCCACTTCCTGCGGCGCGATCTGCCCGGAGGCCAGGGCATCCAACAGGGCTGAAGCCCGCCCTCCGTTGTCTCCGGCCGACTCAAGCCATCGCGCCCGCAGGGTCGGACTCAGTCCGGACCAGACACGGAGCACCGCGTCGAAGGAAGCCGTATCCTGCCTCTTCAACAGCGCTTCCATGGCAGCCCACTGGATCGACTGCGGTTCCTGCGATCCGAGCATCGAGCACAGCTCCACGGGAGTCAGCCCGGACGAATTGTTCACCGCGGAGGCGACCCGCAACGCCGCCAGGCGGAGTTCCTCGGGAAGCGACGCATTGAGCGCTGTCCCATTGGCCCGGGTTAAAACCGGACCCAGAACCGATAGGGACGGACCCGTCGCCGCCGGCTTCCGTTCCATTACCACCGCCAGAACCCGGAACGACGCCGATGCGTCCCGCGCCGGATCCAACCCTGCGGCCAGCTTGAGGACCTGGTCCACTGGCAGAGGTCTTTCCCAAGGAAACCGCCAGCGCCGCCAACCGTTCCAGCAACGCGCCCGGGACTGCTTCCGTTCCGCCCAGATTCGCCAGGATTCCATCCAGATGCGGGACAGCGCTGCTCAGAATGGCGTCCAGAAACAAGGATTGGCTGCCAAACCGCTTCCCCACCGTCGCCAACGCCGCCCCCGCTTCAGGCCCTGGAGACTCCCCAAGCGACAGCGCCACCTGAAAGGCCACTCGCGCGTTTTCGTCCGAAGCCAGCGCGCAGACTCCGCGCAGAATATTCCCGGACCCCGAGTCCCGCCGGAGCATCGGCTCACACGCCCGGATCGCGGCCACCCGGACATCGGGGTCGGCATCATTCAATGCCCCGAGGAGGACATCCGGTGAAACGTCTGCTAGTCCGCCAAGCGTCGCCAGGGCCTGGACCCGCGTCCGGGCATTTCGGGATTCGCGGACCAACTGCGCCAGAACGGGCACGACCGTCTGCTCCCGACGTTCCCACAGCAATCGCATGGCGGTGTCCCGTTGCCATCCGTTTGGACTTTCCAGGATCGAGGCCAGCCGGGGACCGTCCAAGGCCGACAAGCGGGGAACTTCACGCAGCGGCACACCCTCGCGCACGATCCGGTAAATTCGACCACGATCCTCCCCGGCCCGTAAGTCCATGCTCTCCTGCATGTCCTTGGGAATCCATTCGGGGTGCTCGAGCACGAGGCGATACATATCCGCCAGATAGAGGGCTCCGTCCGGACCGGTCTTGAGCTGGATGGGTCGGAACCAATGGTCCGTGGAGGCCAGGAATTCGCGTTCGTCCGTCACGGGGAACCGGCGGCTGGCAAAGCCCGGTTCCGTACGGTCCAACAGTTCGCAGTGGATCACGTTTTCGCTGGGCTCGCTGATGAACACCGCCTCAGTGAAGGCGGGTCCGAACAGCTCATCTCGATAGGGAGACGGACTGCAGGCGCTGGTGACCGAGTTTTCGTCACCCACGACGTTGGGCCTCGGCAGGGACCGGCTGATGGCGAAGACCCGGTTTCCCTGGTTCCGACGCGCCAGCATCCACCGGGAATCCCGGAGGACGAGGTGCGGGTTGCGGGCGACGTACCGGGATGGAATCGGATACTGCCAAAGCCAGGTGTAATTGGCGTTGCCGAACCAATTGCCCCAGTCGTCCCGGTTCCTCCCATATTGGGTCTGTCCTTCGATCGCCTCGAACTCGAGGGAATCCGGTCGGAAGCGGAAATCGCGACCGGAAATGGAAGTCGGGGGACCCGGGTGATTCAAACCCGTGCGAACCACTTTCCACTCCGTTCCGGTGAGAATCTCTTCCCGCCCGTCCGCGCCAATCCGCCCCCCGCTGTCGCCGTTTGCTCCGTAAACCCAGCCATCCAATCCGAGGGAGAAACCATTGACCCGATGTTGCTGGTTGCCTTCAACGAATCCGGTGAACAGCACCCGACGTCGATCCGCCCGTCCATCGCCATCGGTATCTTCGGCATAAAAAATCTCGGGAGCCGCCGCCACGATTACGCCACGCCCCCAGGGCAGCAGGGAACTTGGAAACCCAATCCCCGAGAGGAATTCCGTCGCGTGGTCCAGGCGCCCGTCGCCATCGGTGTCCTCCAACCGCTTCACCACGCCACCCGGCCGTCCTCGGCCATCTATGCCCAGCGGATAGTCCCGCATCTCCACAACCCATAGATGCCCGTCCGCATCCCAGTCGAAGGCCACCGGATCCTGGACCAAAGGCTCGGCAGCCACCAGCTCCACGCGGAATCCTGGTTCCACCCGAATGCTTCGAAGGGCCTCATCCGGTGACTTGGGTGGAGCAAGGTTACCCCGCAACAACTCGGCAAACGAGCGGCGTTCGACCAGGTCCTTCAGGTGGGCGGTGTCCTCGTTCTGGACCCAGAGGTGCCCGGAATGAATCCACGCACCATTGTTCCGATGCGGACCGGAGCGCACGATGGGCGGGATCTCACCGGGCGGTGTTTCCCCGGAAGCCGGCCGTTGGGGCCGTTCG
Source organism: Limisphaerales bacterium (assembly GCA_044221235.1). Classification (GTDB taxonomy): domain Bacteria; phylum Verrucomicrobiota; class Verrucomicrobiia; order Limisphaerales; family UBA9464; genus UBA9464. Next base: position 9,674 of record JBGAPN010000047.1, on the reverse strand, counting down.
CCCGCAGCCAGTTTCCGGGTCCAGCCTTTGGCCCAGCCCAGGAAGGGTTCGGGAACATACAACCACACGCCGTACCGTTGCTCGTTGGAGAACACCACGTCGTCGTGCCCGTCCCCATTCAGATCCGCAAACCGGAGTCCGTTATCCTCGCCCTGGGCATTGACCACGGAAACTCCATCGGGAAGGGACAACGGACTTCGCTCCCAACGCCGACGGCCCGCGTCCCACCGGAACGCCGCATTCTGCGCTTCGTTCGACACCAGTAATTCGCAAACGCCGTCCCCATCGACATCCCGCAGCCGGACGCCACGGTCCATTCCCGCCCGCTGGGTCATGACCGGTGCTCCGTCCAACTCCAGTCCACGCCATCCGTCCGGGACAGCCACCCAGTGGCCGTTCTCAAAGGTCCACATTCCCTCCCGGGTCTCCGACCGAACCCACAGTGAGGGGCGCCCATCGCTGTGGATCACTCCGAAACGGACCCCCGTTTCACGGACACCCGACGGCGTCCGCTCGACTAAGGGCATCGGGAATCTTTCCTCCTTCCAAGTCCGCGACGCCGGATCCCACAGGCGCGTCCGCGTGACCGCATCATTGCCGATGATCACGTCCAGGAATCCATCGCCATCCAGATCGATCAACCGCACCCCATTGTCCGATCCGTCGGGCGCTCTCAGCGGCTGGCCGCCCCCGAGATTCCGGGTCAGGCGGTCCGAAGCATCCCGGTAGTTGAGAAACCGGAGCCGGCTTCCGAATCGTGCCTCCGCGAAATCAATGAACTCCACCAACTGCGACGGAGCGCTCCAGCCGTGGGGGTGGAACACAAAATTAAACACCCCTTCCTTGCGGGCAATGAGCTCCAAGGCCGCCTTCCAGTCCGCCGTCAACACGGCGTTGGTCGGACCCAGAATGTTCTGGGCTTCCCAGTCACTCGGGGCGGTGCAGGGAAATTCCCAGCACACATTTCCAATCGTCCACGGGTAGGGATAATTCTCCACCGTGGTGACGAAGCTCGGAAACGGCACATACTTCGTAAAGCGGCCGCGACCGTCGGCGTCCACCAGGGATTCCCGGGGCAGCGACGTGTCATTGGTCGTCAGCAGCATCATCACCGAGGAGTCCAGGCGCAGGAACTGGCCGGCGGCATTGGTCCACGCGAAGATCTCGGCGTACAGCCGGGGACTCGGACTATTGATGGAGTCGCAACAGGGGGTCCGAAAGGCCACCGGGAAGTTGCCGGGAACGCTGTTCAGGAGGTCCACCCCGCCGTGATACGTCTTCTCGGCCGCCGCGAAGTCGTGCTTGGCCAGGATCGGACACGGATGGCTGAGCGTGTGCACCTCGAAGCTGAGTCCTTCCTGAAGCCAGGACTGGAGCTGCGGATCGGCCGGATTGAGCGCGTTGGAAAAGATGCTGAGCGGAGCGCGACCCCCGATGCGTTTGAGGCGTTCCAGGATCGGTCGAAGGAAGGTCTCGTACCGGGCCGTCTGGCTCATGTCGTCGATGCCCAGCGTCACCACCACCTGGACGTCCGGCTCGCCCACCCATTGGGGCGTGGTCAACTTGGGAAACTGAACCCCGACGTGGAAGGGATCCGCCCCGTCGAGGTAGGCGAGGCGGTTTCCCTGGGAGTCTTGAACCTCCGCACCCGCGGCGAACGACGCGGCAACCAGCACCGCCGCCATGCGTGGAATCAACGACGCAATGAATCCACGGACCATGCGTGGGAACCGGCTAGTGGTTGAACAGGAATTCCTTGGTGTTCAGGAGAGCCCAAAGAGTGTCCTCGTAGGCTTGGCGCCGCGCCTTCAGGCGGTTGGCCTCGGTCTCCGCGACATCCTTGCCCTCCTTGGACGCGCCGACCTTGGTGGCCACGTATTCCCCGGCCAGCTTGAGTTCGTCCGGACGCGGCTCCCGGCCGAACGCCTGCAGATACAGTTCGCTCAGCTTCTCCGTGTCGGTCCGGGTGGCATCCGCAGCCAGGCGTGCGGCCCGGCCGTTGTCCGCCGCGAGGCGGTCCTGGATATCCTTGGCATTGAGCAGATGCAGGCTCTGGCTCAGGGAGGCATCGCTGCTGCGCTCGCATTCGCAGGCGCTGCTACTGTCGGGACGACCGAACACGGTCAGGAAATAGTTACCCGCATTGAAACTGTTGTCCGGCAGGGCGACCGCCCGGGTGCCCGCCGGAAGGCCGTCAAATTTGGATTCCGATCCCACGAGGGAGTTGATGGAATCGTACAGCACCTCGGCTGGAAGCCGGCGGGGATAAAACCGCGCAAAATGATGGCGGTCGCGCCCGTTGTGTTCGTTGGGCAACGCGCTGAGCTGGTACGCCGTCGATTGGGTCAGAGTGCGCACCAACTGCTTGAGGTCGTATCCGCTCTTCACGAAGTTCGCCGCCAGTGCATCGAGCAGCTCCGGATTGGTCGCCGGATTCGTGTCGCGCAAGTCGTCCTCGGGATCCACCAGACCGCGTCCAAAGAAATGCTTCCAGTAGCGGTTGACCAGCGTCCGGGCGAAGAAGCGGTTGTTGGGCGACGTCATCCAACCCGCCAGCGCCTCCCGCGGATCATCATCGGGACCCAATCCCGGGGCGGCTTCGCCCAATCCGGCCGGCTTCACCGGTTGGCCGTTCTTTTTGTTGGTGGCCTGCGCCTGGCCCCGTCGATGCACAATGGCATCTTCGCCCGGCTGGCTGCCCGATTTGTAGGAGACCTGGGAAAAGAAGGCGCCGAAGCTCCAGTAATCCGCCTGGCTCCACCGCTCGTAGGGATGGTGATGGCATTGCGCGCACTGGAGCCGTTGGCCGAGGAACAGCTGCGCGGAATCCTCCAACTGGTTCTGCATCGAACGCACCTGGCGGTACCAGGCCACCGGCGGGTTTTCGTTCATGTCCCCCGAGGCCGTCAGAATCGAGCGGGCAAACTGGTCGTAGGGCGTGTTGCGGTCGATCTGATCCCGGATCCAGGCGTTGAAGGCGTAGGTTCCGCGGGCCTGCTTGGGATCCGTGCGTTTGTTGCGGAGCAGCGCGCTCCACTTATTGGCAAAGTTTTCCGCGTAATCCGGTGTGGCCAGCAGGCGGTCGATGACGGCGTCGCGGGCCTCCGGTACCACGGCCACTCCGTCTCCCCCCGGTTTGCGTTCCTTGGCCACGGCTTCTTGGAACGCTGAAACCTCCACCGGAGTCGGCAGCCGGCCGGCAATGTCCACGGTCACGCGGCGCAGAAAGGTGGCGTCGTCACAAATCCCGCTCGGAGGCAGGCCCACCTTCACCAGCTGCTTGAAGACCAGGTCATCCACAAAATTGCGTGCCGGCGGCAGCTCTTTGACGGCCAGTCCAAGCGGCACGGTTCCCCGGAACACCGCGACCTTTCCCTGGTACCGCACCATGACCGAAACCTCGCCGGTCTGGTTGAACACCTTCACCCGCCCCACAGCGTCGGTGGCGGCCATGTCCTTGTCATTCGGCTCAAACAGGGCGCCGCGGGTGACGTCCTCGCTGGATCCGTCGGTGTAGTGGGCCGTCACCACCAACTGCTGTTCCCCGTTCAGTGGCAGGACACGTTCGGAAGGATAAACCTCGAGTCGGCTCACCGTCGGGGCGTCGGGGCGTCCCAGCGGCATGCCCTGGGAAATCCAGCGCACCAGCATCCGGTAGTCATCGGAATCCGGGTCCAGCCGTTTGCCGCCGCCGTGCGGAAGCTGGGCGGCACCCTTGGTCAGGAGCAGACTCCGTTCCGGCGCCGCGGGAAATAATCGCCGTCCGCGGGCCTCCTTCACCAGATGGTCGTAATCCTCCATCGGTTCGAATCCGAGGAGCGAAAGCCGGAACCCGTTTTGCCCTGCCGCCTTGCCATGGCAGCCACCGCCATTGCAGCCGTTTTTGGTGAAAATCGGGACAATCTGATTGGCGAAATGGACCGGAGCCGGCTGGGACGCATGGATCACCTGTACCGGGAACCGGGCTTCTGCGCCGTCCGCCGTCTTCGCCACCACCGCCGCTTCGCCGTCCCGGACAGGGCTCACCCGTCCGTCCCGGTCCACCGACACGACACCCGGCGGTTCCGAGCTCCAGGCCACCGCGCGGCTCACATCCCGTCCCTCTTCCGTGGTGGCCAACATCTGCTGTCGGGCGTCCTGCGAATTCAAGACCAGGTTGGTCGCCCCCGCCCGAAACTCCAGGCGCAGACCGGCGGCCCAAGAGCAGGTCGACGCGGCCATGGACAGCGCCACTGCAATGCCCAGGGCAGCGGCACGGGACGGCAACAGCGCCCGGCACCGGAAGTCAGGGATGGATTCAAATCGGGTCATCGGGCTCTGGATGGATAGCGATGGTGGATTTACCCCACGAGTTCCCGAAGCGGCTGGCACCCATCAGGCACCAGGTATTGGGGGCGTCCGGTCAGGTCTGGGAGGGTCACCTGGTTCACATCGATTCCCAATGTGTGATAGAGCGTGGCAAACATCTCGCCGAACCGAACCGGACGTTCGCTGGGTTCGCCCCCAAGACGGTCGGTGGCTCCAATGACCTGCCCCATCCGCATGCCGCCGCCCACCAGCATGGCGCCGTTCGCCCGGGGCCAATGGTCGCGCCCGGCATCCTTGTTGATGGTCGGAGAGCGGCCGAATTCGCTCAAAACAATGACGCTGACCTCCCGATCCAGCCCCCGTTGGTACAGGTCATCGATCAGGGCACTCAAGGCCTGGTCGAGCAGCGGCAGATCGTTGCGGGCGTTGGCAAAGTTGCTGCCGTGATAGTCCCAGAACCCGTAGGCCACCGTGACAAACCGCGCTCCGGCCTCGACCAGGCGCCGGGCCACCAGGAACTGTTCGTTCAGCATGGGCGCCGCATCGCCATGCACCTTGGGATCCCCCTTGCCATAGCGTTCCAGCAACCGGGGATCTTCCGTGGACAAATCCAACGCCTGAAGGAGCCGGCTGGAGGTCAGCACGCCAAACGCCTGCTGGTTGAAACCGTCCAGACCCGCCATCAGCCCGCTGGAATCCACCTCGCGTCGAAACCCATCGAAGGCGGCCAGCAGCTGGCGTCGGTCGGCAAGACGTTCGGCCGAAATTCCATTGAGCACCATGTCTCCCTTGGCGTCGGCCGCGGGTCGAAAGGCATCGTGGGCCACACCGGCATACCCGGCGTTGGCGGCATTGTAGGGACGGTGCTGCATCCGCGGTTCCAATCCGACAAACGCGGGAACCGACGGATCCGCGGGGCCTAGAACCCGGGAAATGCAGGCCCCCATGGTGGGCCAACCGCCGGGCGGCTGGTTATTCTTGCGCCGGCCCGTCTGGCACATGAAGTCCGAGTGATCGTCCACACTGTCCGCCAGCGACCGGACCAGGGTGTACTTGTCCGCCAGCCGCGCGAGCCGGGGCAAGAGCTCGCAAATCTGCGTGCCGGGAACGTTCGTGGGGATTGGACGGAACTCGCCCCGGATCTCCGCCGGCGCGTCCGGTTTTAGATCAAAGGTGTCCTGATGCGGCGGCCCGCCCGGCAGGTAGATCATGATCACCGACTTCCGCGTGGAACGTTTGCTCCCCGCGGACTCGGCACGAAGCAAGTGCGGAAGCGCCAACCCGCCCATCCCCAAGCTTCCAATCCGCAGGAAATTGCGACGGGAAATCCCGTCACAAAACCGGCGAGAGGTCCCGGGAATGGCGATCATGCGGTATCCTTACCCAAGAGACGACGTCTGGCACAAGGCCCACCTTCGAATTCCTTTGCGCCGTTTCGCCCCAGCGCGGGACGACCGATGAGCCCACCCTATGACCGGACCAACGCATCGGTGGTTTGACCTCTCCCAATTCCGTGTCCCAGGTGGGACATGGAATTGGGAGATTCATTTCGTCGACGGCGGCGTCCTGTGGCGGCGTTTCCCGGAAGGGCCTCGGGGTTGCCGGCAAACCACACGGATTAAGGCTCGTTTCGAACAGCGACACGTCCGTCGGGTTTGACGGGTGTGTAGACCGGGTTGGGCTCGGGGAATCGGGCTCCCACCGATCGCTGCCAGGCGTGCAGCTCCGATTTCAGGGACTTCACCCGGCGGGGTTCGCGGGACGAGAGGTCATGCGACTCGGAAAGGTCGTCCGACAACCGGAACAGTTCCGTTCGGCCGTCTTCCAGCCACTCCACCAACTTCCAGTCGCCGCGGCGGAGGGCCGCCGCCGGTGCGCCCCCCTGGTTGCCGTAATGGGGATAATGCCAGAACAGGGCACGCTCTGGGATTCGCCCGCCTTGGAGCAACGGCGCCAGGCTGATTCCATCCGACATTTGACCCGGCCAACGCTTCACTCCGGCCGCCTCCAGGAGAGTCGGCAACAGGTCCGGACTCGAAACGGGGGTCGGAATCACGCTTCCCGCCCGGGTTTGGCCCGGCCAACGGATCAGCAGCGGGACCCGGATGCCGCCTTCATAGACCCACCCTTTTCCTGCGCGGAGAGGGGAGTTGGAGGTGGGCCAGCCTTCGCTGCTGGAAAGCCCTCCGTTGTCGCTGGTGAAGACGACCACCGTATGGTCCCGCAAACCCAGGGCGTCGATCCGATCCAAGACCTTGCCCACCGCCGCATCCATGGCCTCCACCATGGCCGCATACACCACATGATCCTGACTGAGACGCACATCCCGCGGTTCCTCCCGTCCCCAATGCTCCACCAGGCCCATCCGCTCCCGTTTCGCGGCATACTTGGCCTTCAAATCCTCCCGGGCCTGCAGCGGCGTGTGAACATCGTAAAACGAGTACCACGCCAGAAACGGTCGATTCCGATGCTCGTCCATGAACCGGATCGTCTCCGTGGCGAGGCGATCCGGCAGATGTTCGCCCGGTGGCCCATCGGTAAGCCGCAGGTTGCCATAGGGCGAGAAGTACTGTTTCCCGCCGTAAGGGCCACCCCGGTCGATGCCGCCGCGGTTGACGTCAAACCCATGGTTTTCCGGCCACGCGCCTTCCGGACCCAAATGCCATTTCCCGGCAAAAAAGGTGTCGAAGCCCGCCGATTTCAGGAGTGCCGGAAGGGTGGGCGTCTCTATCGCAAGACGGTCCGCAAAGGGAGCCGGAAGACTCCGGGTATTGCGGGCCCACCGCTCCGGTCGGTCGGGAGCGCCCAGGTAATCCGTAACACCCGTCCGCTGGGGCCAAAGTCCCGTCAACAGACTCGCCCGGGTGGGGGAACAGACCGGACAGGCCGCATAGGCGTCGGTAAACCGGGCCCCTTCCCCAGCCAGGCGATCCAGGTTCGGAGTCTCGTAGAACCGGCTTCCATAACATCCCAGGTCCCGTTGCCCGAGGTCATCGGCCAACAGGACCACCACGTTCAGGGGTCGCACCCCGGCTCCGATTGCGGTGACTACGGCCAACATCCACCCAAGGGCAGCCCCGCACCAAGGCCGGATCCAAGCCGTGTTCATGGTCGAAGGGTGCCCCAACGTCTCCGGAAGAGTCCCGCCCATTCCACCTGGCCTCTCCTTCCTGCCTTCCGCCGTTCCAATTTGTCCCTCTTCGCGCCTAGTTGCCGCTGGGGTTGGCTGTCGTTCCACGCTGCGCCGCAATCTTCCGCCGTCCGTCGCTTTGCTCGGAGCGGCGGGGCCGGCGCATCGCACCCGCCCTACCTTGCACCGCCTTCCCGCCCACTTTCCCACCTGCTTCCCCCTTCCTGCCTTCCGGCGTTCCAAATTCCTAATCCCCTTCCCTCGGCGGGTCACCGCAGGAGTTAAGTCGAGCGTTTCACCCCTTGGTCCCTTGGCTTTTGTCTGGCGATGCCTAGGTTCTTCGTACCGTAGCCGATGAATCGATTTGCTGGATGGTTTTACACCGCTGTTGCCCTGCTTGCCGCCGGAATGTTTCCGGTGACGGCAGAGGTGCTGGTCCCCACCGGAGCCACCTGGAAGTATTTCAAGGGAACGACCGCGCCGTCCTCGCCGGATCCCACGGCATGGCGAACCCCGGATTTTGCGGACACTGATTGGCTGGCTGGCGTGGCCACCTTCTATTACGGCGATCCCTTTACCGGGACCCAGCTGACGGACATGCAGAATGCCTACAGCTCGGTGTTCCTGCGCCGGGAATTCACGCTGACCCAGCCGGCCGACGTGCAGACGCTGACCCTCACGGCCGCCTGTGACGACGGGTTCATTTGCTGGATCAATGGCAAGGAAGCCATGCGGTTCAACGTCCCGGATGGTGAGGTCCCCTACGATGGATTTGCCTCCACGGCGGTTTCACCCGATCCCGCGGTATTCAACGACTATCCGATATCCGATCCGCGCTCACTGCTGGTGGCCGGTCGGAATGTCATCGCCATCCAGCTGCTCAACGTGAACCTGGGCAGCAGTGATATTGTTTGGGAAGCCACGCTGTTCTCGAAGGAGGATACCCAGCCGCCGGTGATCACCAGCCAGACGCCCCCGCCCGGCTCGAGCATTCGGGACCTGGCCGCCATTGAAGTCCTCTTCTCGGAGCCGGTCTCCGGTGTCGATGCCGCGGACCTCCTGATCAACGGACAGGGCGCCACCAATGTGACCGAAGTGGCGTCCGGCCAGTTTGTCTTCACCTTTCCTCGCCCGCCCGCCGGCACCGTCACCGTCTCGTTCCGGAACGAACATGGGATCGCCGACCTGGCAGGTTCCCCCCACCCCTTCGCCGGTGGGTCCTGGACCTACACCGTGGATCCAAACCTCCGGATTCCCGGACTGATTCTTTCCGAGTTCATGGCCGACAATGACGGCGTCATCCGCGATGAGGACGGGGACGAATCCGATTGGATCGAACTGTTCAATTCCTCCACGCAGTCCATTTCCCTGCTCGGCTGGTCGCTGACGGATGACCCGGCCAATTTGGGCAAATGGAAGTTTCCCAATACCACAATTGCTGGGGGAGCCCGTCTGGTGGTCTTTGCCTCGGAGAAGAACCGAACTGCGGTTCCGGGTCGCCTCCACACCAATTTCAAGCTGTCCAACACCGGGGAATTCCTGGCGCTGGTGAATCCCTCCGGCGAGGTGGAATCCGGCTTCTCCCCGGTCTATCCCCCGCAGCGCGAGAACGTGAGTTACGGCCGGGCGAACGGGGCACCCGACGTGGTGGGCTACTGTTCGCAACCCACTCCGGGTGCCGCCAACTCCTCCAGTGGGACGGGAGTCGCACCGGACATCGCCTTCTCGCGCCGGGGCGGCGGGTACCAGACCGAGTTTCAGCTCACGCTGTCGCTGGCGAGCCCCGATCCTTCCGCCGTCATCCGTTACACCATGGACGGCACCCTGCCCTCCGAGGCATCCCCCGCCTATGCCGACCCCATTGCCATCAGCGGGACCAAGGTGGTCCGGGCCCGGGCGTTCTCCCCCGGGCTCCTCCCGGGTGACCCGCGCACCGAGATGTACATCCGTCTCGACGGCACCACGCCGACGTTCTCATCCGATCTCCCAGTCCTGGTCCTGCACAACTACGGGAAATCCACCCCACCGGCCGACGGACAACAACCCGCCTACCTGCACGTCTACGAACCGGTCAACGGGGTGACCTCGATGACCAATCCGCCCACACAGAGCATGCGGGTGGGCATCGGGGCCCGCGGGTCCAGTACGCTGGGCTATCCCAAAGTGAGTCTGAACCTCGAATTGCGAAACGAATTCGAAGAAGACAAAAACCGCACCCTGCTGGGGATGCCTTCGG
>JBGAPN010000046.1:0-18797 GCA_044221235.1 Limisphaerales bacterium | reverse complement strand
CGGACGGGGTCGTCGACTTTGATCATCGCGAGCGGGACCCCCAACTCGAACAGGATCCTGTGGTCGCACTTGCCGTCACCCGCGACCTCCGGGCCGCCATTGGACGCCTTCCCCCGGCACTGCTCGAGCAATCGACGTGGGCTCGCTGCGAGATCAGTTACCAGCACGGAAATCCACCCGTCACACGTTCGTCATTGGGTCGGGAATGGGTCTATGCCATTGCGCACGGGATCCACCATTTCGCGCTGATCGCCGTCATGGTGCGACTCCAGGGCTGCAGCCTTCCGCCCGACTTCGGGGTGGCTCCATCCACGGTCCGTCACCGTGACTCCCTGGCGGCCCATTCAGGATCAGACAAGGCGGCAATCGCGGCCCGTTCCTGTTCCACCAACGCGGAATAGCCACGACCGCCGCCAACACCATCCCATGATGCCTCCCCTCGAAATCCTCGCATCCGGCACGTCCGCTCCCGCTGACCTTCCCGGCTGGCTGCTGGCGGTCGGGTTTGGCCTTTCCACCCTGGTCCAGGAAGATTTGCCCACCATCACCGCTGCCCTGATGGCCGCGGCTGGGCGCATTCCCGGATGGCTGGGACTCCTGGGCTGTTTCCTGGGCATCTGGGTCGGGGACCTCCTCCTGTACGGGGCCGCCCGGATCTGGGGCCGCCCACTGCTCCAACGACGATGGGTCCGTACCCGGGTGTCCCCGGCAGCCCTCGAACGCAGCGAGGCATGGTTTGCGCGCCGAGGAACCGGAATACTCCTGGCGAGCCGGTTCCTCCCGGGCACGCGTCTTCCCACCTATCTCGCCGCGGGATTCCTCGGTGTTCCCTTCGCCACCTTCGCCATCGTCACCGGCCTGGCAGTCGCGGTGTGGACCGGCGGGCTTTTCGCGCTGGCACGACAGTTCGGTCCCGGCCTGGTTGGCGTCCTGAATCAATCCCATGAACGGATCATCCGGATCCTGACCGGAGGACTATTCCTGCTGATTCTGCAGTTCCTGGTGCGACGGCTGGCTTCCTCCGCAGTCGGGCAACGATCCAGTCGGAACGTCCGAATCTGGCTTGAGCGGTGGCGGCATTGGGAATTCTGGCCTGCCTGGCTGTTCTATCTCCCGGTGGGACTCCACTATCTCCGACTGGCACTCCGGTACGGCAGCCTGACGCTTCCCAGTGCCGCCAATCCTGGAATTTTCACGGGGGGGCTCGTGGGGGAATCGAAGCGGGCCACACTGCGCGAACTCGAACAAACCAGTCCCGGATTCACCGCCGAGTCGTGGTTGATTGAGCGCGGTCCGGCGGAGCAGCGCATTACTCAACTGGACCGCCTGATCGCGGAACACCGGGTCACCTTTCCGTTCATTCTGAAACCCGACATCGGACAGCGGGGCCTGGGGGTCAAGCGAATCCAGGAACGCGCTGGTGCCATTGCGTGCCTTGAAAAAAACCCGGAGCCCCTGGTGCTCCAACGCTATGTCGCAGGTCCCGGCGAGGTGGGGATCTTCTATATCCGGTATCCGCACGAATCTCGCGGCCGGATTTACGCCATCACCGAAAAGATCTTTCCGGAAGTTCTGGGGGATGGCCGACGTTCGGTGGAGGAGCTCGTTTGGGCCGATTCGCGGGCGCGATTGCTGGCGTCCACCTACCTCCGGCGGCTTGGCCATCAGCGGAGTCGGATTCCTGCCGCCGGAGAATCCGTTCGCCTGGTCGAGGCCGGGAATCACGCGCAAGGCTGCATTTTCCGGGATGGCCGGCGTCTGCACACCCCGGAACTGGAGACTCGGATTGACCAGATCTCCCAAAAGCTGACCGGGTTCTACATCGGACGTTATGACCTGCGGTTTGCCTCCGAGGAGGAACTCCGGGCGGGCCGCGGCTTTCAGATCCTCGAACTCAACGGCGCCGCAGCGGAGGCAACCCACATTTACGATGCGGGACGTTCCGTGGTCTCGGCCTATCGGACCCTGTTCGAGCAATGGGAGCATGTGTTCTCCATTGGCGCCGCCAACCGGGCCCAAGGCGCCGTTCCGGTTCCCCCGCGGCAATTGTGGCAACTGTGGCGGGATGCCCAGTCCCGGTTCGCCGCCTATCCCCTTGCGGACTGATCCGCACCCCGGAATCTCGAACCATGTGTTCCCTGACGTTCTGGCCCCTGACAAACGGCTATCGCCTCGGGATGAACCGGGACGAACAGAGGCATCGCGTCCGGGGTCTCCCCCCGGAACGGGTCCGAATCGGCGAGCGGTCGGTCCTGCATCCAAGTGAACCCGGCGGTGGCACCTGGATTTCCTTGAACGACCGCGGTGTGGCCTTTGCCCTGCTGAACGCGTATTCGATTCCCTCCCCCGTGCGGCACGACGGACATTTTCGATCCCGTGGAGAAGTCATCCCAGCCCTGTGTGACGCGACTTGTTCACGGGAGGCAATGGAGGCAATGGAGCGATTGGAGCACCTGAGCCTGCAAACAACGCGCCCATTCCGGCTGTTCGGATTCTTCGAAATGGGACGCGACGTGGTCGAATGGACGTGGGACGGCCAGGAACTGGAGACGGTTCGGCACCCCACGAAGCCAAGTGCCTGGCATTCCTCCGGTCACCAGGAGCCGGAGGCCCGGCGAATCCGGGGTGAAACAGTCCAATCCTACATGAACGATCCGGATGCCGGGACCTCCAGGTGGCTGCGCCGGGTGCATTCCTCCCACTCCCCGGTTTCTGGTCCATTTTCCATCTGCATGCATCGCGATGATGCCGCAACGGTCAGCTACACCGAGATTGAGGCGACCGCGGACGGACTATTTCTACGTCATCATCCGGGTCCCCTCTGCGAAACGCAGGCATGGTCGGCACCGGTCTCATTGTCCCTCGCAAGCGCGGCGTGAATCCCGGTCGACGCGATCCACCCGAACTGGGACTCGCACTGGGTCATTGCGGCAATTAGGCTTGTGCGACCGACATGACGCTTGAATTCGTGAAGATGACCGGCGCGGGGAACGACTTCATCCTGGCGGACAACCGCTCGGGCCAGGTTGTCCTTTCGCCGGAACAGGTGGCGCGGCTCTGCCACCGGCAGTTCGGCATTGGCGCCGATGGACTGATGCTGCTCGTACCGGCGCGGGACAACACTGCAGACTGGGCGTGGCAGTTTTGGAATTCCGACGGTTCCGACGCGGAGATGTGCGGCAATGGCGCCCGCTGTTTTGCACGCTACGTCCAGAAGGCCACCGGCTGGGCGAAACCGGAACTCACCTTCCAGACGGCGGCTGGCCGGATTCGCACCGAATTCCACGGCGAACGGGTCACGGTCAACCTCACCCCGCCGCATTCACTCCGGCTTTCCGAATCGGTTGCCACCAGCCAGGGCCTGCTCGAGGTGCATTCCCTCAACACCGGCGTGCCCCATGCCGTGGTGTTTGTACCGGACGCCGACAAGGCCATGGTCCAGCAGCTTGGGGCTGAACTCCGCTGGCACGCGCACTTCAAGCCGCGAGGGACCAACGTCAACTTCGCGCAGATCAAGGAACCCGGTTTCATCCGGGTGCGCACCTACGAACGCGGCGTCGAGGGTGAGACCCTGGCCTGTGGCACCGGGGTCTCGGCAAGTGCCATGATTTCGTCCGCGCTCCACGGTTTCACGTCGCCGGTGAAGGTCCAAGTGCAGGGCGGCGACCTGCTGGAGGTCGCCTTCGAACGCGAGGGCACGGAATTCCGAAATGTCCGCCTGACCGGCCCTGCCACCTTTGTCTTTGAGGGCCGGGTGGAACTGTAATCCGGGAACGGGAGGACATGAGGCGTGCGCTCCAGAGCCTGCTGGCATTCACAGCATTGTTGCTGCTGGGGCCGGTCAGCGCCTGGGCCCATGGCCAACTCCACGAGGAAATCATCCGACTGACCGAGGCCCTCGACCGCGTTCCCGAAGATGTCGGCCTTCTGGAGCGGCGGGGAGAGTTGTACCGCATTCACGGACTGTTCACGGAAGCCCAGCTCGACTGGACCAAGGTGGCCCAGATTCGGCCCGCAGATCCCACCAACGACCTCCGTCTGGGACTACTGGCGCTGGACATGAAGGAAACAAACGCGGCCCTGGACCATCTGAAGCGGTTCCTCCAGGTCCGTCCCCAGTCCCTGCCCGGCCAACTGGCCGCAGCGGATGCCTTCCAACTGGCCGGACAGCCGGGAGACGCCGTGGCGCACTGGACCCTCGCCATCCAACGGGACCCGGAACCAAGGCCGGAGTGGTTCCTCCAGCGGGCGAAGGCGGCGAATGACGCCGGGATGCCGGTCAGGGAGATTCTTGCAGGCTTGGACGAAGGCATGGCGCGGCACGGCCCGCTTCCGGCCCTCCAGCTTTATGCCGTGGACCTGGAGGTCCGGCGAGGGAACACGGACGCGGCCCTGAATCGGTTGGCGGCCATTGCCGCACGGGCCGAGCGCAAGGAACGCTGGCTGGTTCGACGGGGAGACGTCCTGTTGAACGCGGGCCGGACCAACGAAGCCCGTACCGAGTACATCGCCGCCCGCAACGCACTGGAGCAGCTTCCGGAAAAAATTCGGCGGGGTTGGACAGCCACCGAACTGCGCCAACAGATCCAGTCCAAACTCGACGCCACCGGTCCGGCATCCTCCACCATCTCCAAGACTCCATGAGCCGTTCCTGGGTGATCCTTTCCCTTGCGGGGTTGCTGGCCTTCGCGGCCTCCGCCGCCCCGCGGCTGACCCGTCAGCCCTATCTCCAGATGGCGACGCCGCAATCCATGGTGGTCCGATGGCGCACGGATCAGCTGGCCCTGGGTTGGGTCCGATTCGGCCTTACTCCTGAATCCCTCACCCGGCTCGCATCCCACAGCGGAAAGCTCACCGATCACGTGGTGCAACTCACCGGTCTCCAGCCCGCAACCCGCTATTACTACGACGTTGGGTTCGGCACGAATCAATGGTTCATCGCCACCGGAGCCGTGGATTCCTTCGTGACCCCTCCCCCACCGGGTCCCGCCCGACCTACGCGTATTTGGGTGCTGGGAGATTCCGGAACAGCCAACCTGAACCAGGCGCTGGTGCGGGACGCCTTCTACATCTGGAGCGGGAACAAGACACCCGACCTCTGGCTGATGCTCGGTGACAACGCCTACAGCACCGGGACCGACCTGCAGTACCAGAAGGGAGTCTTTGACGTGTACACCGGACTCCTCCGTTCGGCACCGCTCTGGCCGACCCTCGGCAACCACGACGCTGGCAGCGCCAACTCACCCACCCAATCGGGCGTCTACTATGACCTCTTCACGCTACCCACCCTGGGTCAGGCCGGCGGGCTCCCGAGCGGCACCGAGGCTTACTACTCCTTCGACTTCGCCCACATCCATTTCATCTGCCTGGATTCCCAGGACACCGACCGCAGTCCCGGCGGCGCCATGGCGCAATGGCTGAAGGCCGACCTCGAATCCACCGCCCGCGACTGGATCGTGTGCTTCTTCCATCACCCGCCGTACACCAAGGGCGGACATGATTCGGACAGTCTCAAGGACAGCGGAGGTCGAATGGTCCAGATGCGGGAAAACATTCTTCCCATTCTGGAAGCGGGTGGAGTCGACCTGGTGCTTACCGGTCATTCGCATGACTATGAACGGAGCCACTTGATCAACGGCGCCTATGGTTTCAGTACCAACCTCACCGCTGCGAACTTCATCGACAAGGGCGACGGAAGGGTCGGCGGCGATGGACCGTACGTGAAGCCCACGGGAACCCCATCCCATCGCGGAACGGTCTACGTGGTGGCGGGCAGTTCAGGACAGACCGGCGGCGGTCCGCTCAATCACCCCGTGATGTTTCTGTCCCTGAACAAACTGGGGTCCCTGGTGCTGGACATCGATGGACCGGAACTGAAGGCCACCTTCCTGACTGAGCTGGCCAAAGTACGGGACTTCTTCACGCTGCGGAAGGAGTAGATCCGTCGCCTGGGACGGACACCACCGAAACACCCCGGTCGCGCGCCAGGCGTTCCAGATCCGGCTGCTCCAGGGTCAAGGTCCGATCCGCCTCGAACGCAAGCACCGAGATTCCATGATCGGCGCAAGTCTGAATGGTACGGGGCCCAATGCAGGGAATGTCGAACCTCAGGTCGTGTCCCTTCTTGGCCACCTTTACCGCCACGGCGCCCCCGTTCTTTCCCGCCAGTCGGCCGCCCCGTTCCAGGCAGGGATCCGTGCCCTCGAATCCTTCCACGGCCAGAACCGTTCCCTCCTTGACCACCACGCTCTGTCCGATCTCCAGACGCGACACCTCCTTGGCAATCCGCATGCCGAAGCCGACATCCTCTTGCTGGGTGGATTTCAGCCGCGGCCCCACCGAATAGCCCGCCGCGGGCATCCAGGGCTTCAGCCAGCGCAAGGGCTCGATCAATGTCACCCCGTCCTTCTTCAATTCATCGGCAATCGCGCCAAAGATCGTATGGGCGTTGCGCTCTTTGAGCTTGAAGAGGAGTGCCATCCCGCGGAGGTCGGGCCGGACATCGAACAGGTTTTTGGGTGCCACCTGCCCGAGCATGACGCACTCCTGGACACCGCGCTCGGTGAAGGCCGAGATCATCTTCCCCACCTGGCCCACCTTCAGCCAGATGATCTCGTCCACCAGGTTCGCGAGTTCCGGATCCGTCTCCCCCTCCACCGCCGTGGCGACGATGCGCTGTCCCTCCTTGCGGGCCTCGCGGGCGAACAGGAGCGGAAGCGACTTGGAACCGGCAATCAGACCGAGCGGCGGTTGTGACACACCGGAATCGTGGTGCGAGCCGGTCGACAGGGAAATTCAAAATGCAGTCAGGCCAGCCCGTTTGGTCCCCGACGCCTTGCCCGCCCTACCCCCGCAGGCATAACCTGCAACCCCAGCGACCGCCTCCCTCGACCATGAACCCCTTTTTCCAGCCGTTTCTTCCCCTTCTCGCCACGGTTGCCACCGTCCACGGCGCTGTCGTGTCCTGGCCGGGATTTCGCGGTGCCAACAGTTCCGGCGTCGCCGTTGGCGCGAACCCGCCCGTCCAGATCAGTCCCACCAACGCCGTCGCCTGGAAGGTGGCTGTACCGATGTCGCCATCCTCTCCCACGATCTGGAACGACCACCTGTACCTGACCACCTTCGCCGGTGGCGAATTGCAGACACGATGCTATCGGCGCGAAGACGGGAAGCTCGAGTGGAGCCGCGGGATCCGGTCCGACCAACTGGAATCTTATCACCGCACGGACAGCGGTCCCGCTGCATCAACACCGGTGACCGACGGCGACCATGTGGTCACGTACTTCGGCTCCTTCGGCCTGATCTGTCACGATCCCCAGGGTAAGGAACTGTGGCGCCATCCGCTGCCCATGGCGCTCAGCCTTGGTGGGTACGGGACGGGCACCTCCCCCCTCATCGCCGGCAGGCTGGTGGTGGTTTGCCGGGATCAGGATGACAAATCGTCATTGCTCGCAGTGGACTTGCGCTCCGGTAAAACGGCATGGGAGACACCTCGCCCGGATTCTTACGGAAGCTTTGGCACCCCCGTCCTTTGGAACAACCAGGGCACCGACGAAATCGTCGTACCCGGTTCTCTGCGGCTGAAGGGATATGCCCTTAAAACGGGCGTGGAGGACTGGATGATCCAGGGGGTGACTGCATTCGCCTGCACCACCCCGGTGGTGGGAGACGGTCGCCTCTATTTCGCCGCCTGGTCCGATGGAAAGGCCGATGACCCGTGGCCCAACTGGGCCGAGTTCCTGGCCAAACACGACCGCAACAAGGACGGTGTCGTCCAGTTCGAGGAATTCTCGGAGGACATCCGCGAGTACTACCGCGGCCTGGACGTGAACCGGAACAACAAGGTCGACCAGGAGGACTACAAGATCCTGCTCGATTCGCTGGCCCAGGGCGAAAACGTGTTGATCGCCGTCCAACCTGGCGGCAAGGGGGACATCACTGCCAGCCACATTGCCTGGAAAGTCACCCGGGGACTGCCCTATGTGGCGTCGCCGCTGCTGTACGAGGGACGCCTCTACTGCATCAAGAATGGCGGCATGATCTCTTCCTTTGATGCAACCACCGGCAAGGCGTTTTACCTGCAGGAACGAATGAATGCCGAAGGCAACTACTACTCGTCTCCGGTGGCGGCCGCCGGACGGATTTATGCCGCCTCCCTCAATGGCCGGGTCAGCGTCATCCAGGCCGGCGGTGCCAAACCCGAGATCCTCCACCAGGCCGATTTCGGGGAGCGGATCCTGTCGTCGCCCGCCATGGCAGGAGATCATTTTTATCTGCGCACCGAATCCGCGCTGTATTCGTTCGGGCCGGCGGCGAAACGGTGAATGCCGTCTCCTAAGCTGCGGGACGCCGTTCGCCGCAGTCCAGCACCAGAACCGCCATGAGTTCCGCCCCTCCCACTGTTGAACCCTTCCGTTCCGGCACGGCGTCACCGTTCATGCCCATGCCCCAGGTCAGGGCAACCCTTGGCGCCTTCTCCACTCGTGCCGGGTGCGGCGGCGGGGGCTGCGACGGACTCCGCTGAATCGGCTGCAATCCCAACCCCCAGAGGGAATGAACCCGTTCTCATGATCCCCAAAGGCCCAGCCCGCGGATCGCGCGCACTGGCGATCAAGCTGGCGTCGGCCGGGCTCCTCGTCCTTGTGGCCGTCATTGCCGGCCGATACTTCGGCCATCATCTGGCCGGACTGGAGGATTGGATCGCCAACCACGGGCGTCGCGGCGAGGCGGTCTTCGTGCTTGCCCTGGTGCTCCTCACCTCCGTGTTTGTCCCTGACTCCCTCTTCGCCGTTGCAGCGGGAGTCCTGTTCGGCGTCGCACGCGGCACCGTCCTGGTTTCGCTCGGAGCCCTCCTCACAGCCGGGCTCAATTTCCTGATCGCCCGCCGCCTGGCCCACCGGACCGTCCAACACTGGCTCGAACGGGTCCCGCGGCTCGCCGCGTTGGAACAGGTGGTGCAACGGGAAGGATTCAAGTTTCAATTCCTCCTCCGCCTGACGCCCCTGAATCCGGTTACATTGAACTATCTGCTCGGCGCCACCAATACCCGGTTTACTACCTACCTCCTGGCCGCGCTGGGAATGATTCCCGGCCTGTTTGTGGAGGTCTACTTTGGGCACGTTGCGCACCGATTGGCTCGCCTGAGCAACGATCCGCAATCCCACGGGACCCCTCGAACCCTGCTGACCAGTGTTGGACTCGTACTGTGCCTGGCGGTCTTGATCTACGTGACCCTCATGGCCCGAAAGGCGGTCACCCTTCAGGAAAGGAAGGACCTCGCCAGCGCGGCCGGCCTGCCCAAAACTAATCCGGACAGCCCGCGAACGGGAATTCCATGATTCGCACCATCGCACCGTTGACTCCGCCCTCTGGCGTCGGTCTCGCCATTCAAACACGGCGCCACTGGGACCGTTGGCTCGGCTGGACGCCGCTCCTGGTCCCCACGTTGATGGCCATCGCCGCGGAGTCCGATCCCTTCCTCACCTTCGATTCGCTGCAACAGCTCGTGCCGTTGCCCACGAACTCGGTGCCGGTGAACCTGCTCCCCCCGGAGTCGATGGGCATCCAGAATCAGATCCCATCCCTTCCCCGCGGTATCCAGACGCCCGATGCGGCGCGCAGTCGAATCGAAACCGGGGCCGCGTCCATCCCGGGATGGGTCTGGTTTCCTTCCCGGCGGCCGCCACTCGCCGTTTACCTCGATTCCAACGACGCCTACGGAAACTCTGCAGTTCATCCCGGACCGCTGATTCATACCACCCCGCTGGATGGTTGGGTCCAGCAGGCCAAATACGCACTTTCCGACGTCGGACTCAATTATTCCCTGGCCCAAACCCTGACCGTGGCGGGGCTCAGCGGTGCCACGCGCGGCGACAATCTCCTCGGCTTTTACACCTTCGACTGGGCATTCAAATGGACGGTTTTCGATCAGTCCGAAGCCGGTACAGCAGGATGGCTGAGTGCCCAGATCGAGGCCAAGGCCAGCCTCAACGATGCCGCGAAAACCCAGTCGGCCCAGACCAACATCGAGTCCCTCTCCAACCCCACCGCCATCCTGAATCGGCATGAAGGATTCCGGATTCCGGAACTGGCCTGGCAGGAATCCTTCCGGAACGGCGAGGTGGTCGTCCTGGCTGGCGTCATCAACCAGAGCAATTACCTCGATGTGAACGCGTATGCCAACAGCGGACGCGGCCAGTTCCTCAACTCCGGCCTGATCAACAGCCAGGTTCTGCCCCTGCCCGGCTACAACTTCGGACTCAACCTGCAATGGCAACCCGGCTCGGAATGGTATGCCACCGCGGGCTACACGGTGGGCAACGCCTCCGCAGGACAAACACCCTGGACCCAATTCAGCTGGGAAGCCTGGTCGCTCGTGGGGGAATTCGGTTACACTCCGTCAGACGCCTTTGGGCTGGGACCCGGCGTCTATCGAATTCAACCGTTCGTTGCCCAAACGGAAGGCCCCGTCCAGGGCGGCCTCGGTTTCAATTTCCAGCAGCAGCTCGGCAAAACAATCCCCCTGGGCTGGTATGGGCGGTTTGGAGTGGGGGGGGCGGACGTGGTCTCGGGTGCGGGCGCCCAGGTGGGCACCGGGTTTGTCATCCAGGCACCGCTCAAGCATATGGGACTGATCGACGGGCAACCCTATGACGCCGCGGGCATCGGCCTGATTTGGAGCCATCCGCCCGACAATGCCGAATCCACGCCAGCGCGCGACGAAACCGCGCTGGAGTTGGTGTACGTCTTTCACCTGACACCGACCACCCGGGTGCAGCCGGATCTCCAAGTCGTTTGGAATCCCTCCCACAGTTCCTCGGACCAGACCGCCCTGGTCTTCCAGCTTCAGGTGGATTTCAAGTGGTGAATGTCCCGGAGGCGGAGCTGGATGGGGACACCGGTTTTGCTGGTTGGGGCGAGTCCCGCCGGGACCGTGTGGCCGTCTCCAACGCGAGGGTGCGCTTTTTCAACTCATCGTAGATGGGCGAAATTCCGGCCGCCGCGGGAATGAGCATGGCTCCAGCGCCGGCGGCCAGCATGGGGAGCAGGAGATCACCCGCACCGGTCAACTCCGTCACCAGGACGATTCCAGTGAGGGGGGCACGGACCACCCCAATGAAGAACGCTGCCATACCCACCGCGGCAAAGGTGTCGGGAGCCACTCCGAGAAGAAGCGCCTTGGGACAAAGTGCCGCGAACAACACCCCCACCTGGGCTCCGACGGTCAGCATGGGCGCAAAGATGCCTCCCGGGGTTCCCGCGGCGTAGCAGACCGGTCCGAGGACGAAGCGGAACAGAAAAATCCAGGGAAGCAGGCGAAGCGCGATGCCACCCGACAGCGTGCTTTGAGTGATGGAGTCGCCCCCACCCACCCAGTCGGGCGCAAACCAGGAAACACCTCCCACCAATGCCCCGACCGCAGCGGCGCGGGCCTCCACTGGAATCCATCGCCAGCGATCCGCCACGGCAAGGCTTCCCAGGATCAACTTCTGATACGCCACTCCCGCGCCTCCAGCCACCAGTCCGAAGGCCATGAACAGCAGGGCTCCGCCAAACGGAGGCGGATTCCCGTGAGCCACGGTAAACTCAGCCGCCGTTCCGAGAAATGCCCGTGCCACCCCGATGGCAACCGCAGACGCAGACAGGGCGGCAATGGCCATGCGCGGCTCAAATCGGCGCACCAACTCTTCGAGGACAAAGATGCCTCCTGCGAGGGGTGCGTTGAAGGCCGTCGCCAGGCCGGCGCCGGCACCCGCAGCCAGCCACGCCCGGGAATCTTCCGGCGACCTCCGGAACCAGCGGCCCAGCAGACTTCCGATATTGGCTCCCATCTGGACACTGGGGCCTTCTCGTCCCAGCGCCAGCCCTGCCCCTATCGCGAGCAGACCGCCGACATACTTGACTCCAAGCAGGCGAAGCGGCGCGGGAGGCAGCAACCCATCCACCACAGCTTCGACATGGGGAATCCCGCTCCCGGCCGCGTGGGGTGAAATCCGCCGCACCAGCCAGGCTGCCGCCGCCGCCATCGTTGCCGGCACCAACAGGGCGCCAAGAAATCCAGGGAAGCCGTTGTCATGCGCGCGGTCCAACCCCTCGGCTCGAAAGAGGGCGGACCATTGCAATAGCAGCCGGAAACTGGCTGCTATCAATCCCGAGAGCAGACCGACCGCGGCGGCGCCCACCGTCAGAATCAACCAACCTGTCAGTCCCGGCCTCCCACCAAAACCGGAGGCCGGAGTCTTTCCAGGAATCGTTGGTTCGAAGATCGCGCCCGCCACAACTCAGAGAGTCCACGCTCCCAGATTGGCGCCACAAACCGCAAGCGTCCGCTGCCAAGCATCGACGACCGGACGCGCATATCCTCTTTCCCTTCGAGGAATCTGGAGTCGCTATTTCGCCATGTGTTCCAGGGCGTTTTTCAGTGGCCGCTCCGAGATCCGGACCAATCCATCAAAGGGCAGATCGAGTTCCAGAATGAGGAAGACCGCCCCGCCCACGGACAGGGCGGAAAGGAAGAAGGCCGCGATTGTGGTCCGATTGCTGGGAGAAAAAAGCCCGGCACTGATGAACACCACCCCCAGCCAAACAACCACCATGACGAGAAGCGGCATGGAAATGCTGGACTCGGCCTCCTCGTACATGAGCCAGCGGAGCTGCCCGATGGAATTCGCAACCCCGGTCAGCTGGGACTTCAGCGAGCGCTGGCGTTCATCCTTGGGATTGAGGTCGTGCACCATGCCGGGAATCTTCTCACTCCACGACTGGCTGGGATCCAACTGGGAATGGCTGCTGAAAATGGTGGGCCACATGCGCTCCATTGCGGTTTCGGTCGCCCGACGGACATCCAGCCGGATTTTCTCGGTTTCCGGTCCGTAGGTCTTGAGCAGCCGGTCAAAGTGAACGATTTCGGCGGCCAGTTGGATGACCTCCTTTTTCTCGTCGTCGTAGGCACCCTTGGTCGAGGCCACCAGCAACGCCAGGACCAATGCCGCCATGGATCCCACAGTGGCCATCGCCATCCGAACCGAGTCCTTGGTCTCAGAGTTCAGGTGATGTTCCGCCATCCATTTCCTGAGGTGGAGCCCAAGGATGGCGGCTCCGAAGAGGCATACGAATACGGCTGCTGAGGTGAGATAGGTATCCATTGGAGAAAAAACGGGGTCATCCGCCCACAAGGGCGGGCCATCAGGAGGACCCTCCGAAGCCGGTGGCGCGTTTCGCGGTCAGCCACAGTTTCATCGGCGTCAGGGAATGCCGTGTGCGGGATGGCGCGGAAACTTAGACCTCCTCTTTCTGCGGGGCGGGCGTTGCTGAGGCATGCAAGCTCACCAGCCGTGAAATCAAAACCGCCATGTAAAACAGACCGGTGATCGCTTCCACCACCGCCAGCATCCGCGCCAGCTTGGAGACCGGGGTGATGTCCCCGTAACCCACAGTGCACAGCGTGATGAAACTAAAGTAAAAGGCGCTGAAGGGATCCAATACGGCCACCCCGCCGGCCGCCGGCGCCGGCAGATTGAATGCCGCCGGATTCAAGCGGGCCACCGCGAGATAGGCGGGCGCCCAGGCCAGCCCCAGCATCAAAAACCCGGATACTCCGGCACACAGGACATTGGCATCCACATAGGGCGCCCGGACGATGAAATGCACCAATCGGGCCACCACAAAAATAAAGAAGGCGAGGCCGGCGGTGAGAAAGAATGCCGGATGGAGAAGCCCCGGTCTCAGGTGATCCAGCCACTTGCCCACCAGTGCGGGAATGAGCAGAACAATGCCAGTCGTCAGCGCAGCCCGCTTCCCACCGACCGCGACCAGCGCCGCCATCATGACCGCTGTGACCAGCAGCGCTTCCAACAAATCGCCGTGGGGCAAATCCTCCACCAGTGGAGCTGTCAGGAACAACAGGACCAGGGCGACGAGAAGTTCAACGGAAGAAAACCGGACACGCTTCATGGATTCAATTCAATGGACTTAGCCTGGGGCCGCTACATTTCATGGCCGACCCCAAGGGGACGGTGGAACGAAATTCCCTGTGTTGTTCCCATGCCTGTTCCCGATCAGGGGTTGTTCCTCTGGTACCCCGTGTTGGTGACCGTCACCTTGAGTTTCTTGCTTTTGGATTCGAGCACAAATTGGGAGGGATAGGAGACCCCATTCGCCAGCGTCCCGAAGGTTACGGCCAGCGTCACGGGATCCTTGTCGGAATCCAGGAAGGATTTGACGTTCGCTGCCAGGGGCCGGTTGGAGGTCATGTCCAGGTCGACCGCCAGGCTGTCGCCTGGCTTAAGGTAGTCCGAAAAGGTCACCCGGGTCTTCTTGCCCGGCTCCAGGGGCTGGAGGGTCACCTTGCCCAAGTCACGTGCCGATTGGATCAAGGCCGGGTTGGGCGGGATGTATTGGTGCATGAGCCCAACCGCCTCCTTCATGTAGGACGTCAATTCCTCCTTCCGGTGTTCGGCGATGCGCCGGCGCAAAAGGCCACGCTGCCGTTCCGGGGCCGCTTCCGGGGTCAATAGGACCCGCGCCAACGCGCCATCCTCCCCATAGTAGCAGCGTTCCTGCTTCTGGGATTTCTCCTCACCATCAACGCTGATGGTGGTGTCCTGGATCCATTGATACTGCTTCAGCGCCGCTTCGCTGGACGCCATGTTGGCTTTCAGCGCGGCGACACGCTCGGCCATTCCCGGCTGCTGGGCCATCATGGGGACAGCGAAGGCAATCCCGAGGAGGAGGAGAGGAAGACAATTCTTCATTTAGTTTCAGTGGGTAATGATTGATCGACCGCGAAGGCGCCGGCCGCCCGTTGCCAGGCGGCCGGCGTGTTTCGCGAACGAGCCACGACAGGAGGAACTACTCGCTCATCCGGTTGTTTCTCATGGCGGCTTCCAGCTTCCGGACATCCTCCGGTGACAACTGCGGGCGATCCACCTTGAGTGTCAGTTTGTTCAGCTTGGCAGTCAGCTTGAAGGGTGGGAGGTAATCGTCGTCGTTGACGCCCGTCAGTGTGTCCGAGCCAATGTCGAAGCTCTCGTCCCACTGGAGGATCATCGGGAGGGTGCGTTCCATCTTCTCCGTGGCGACCACCGTGCCATCCACCTTCAGCGTCCCAACGCCGGATTGGGCGAGGCCGCTCATATTGTTGAAGGCGAGGGTGGCCACTCCGAGCCCGTCGTATTTGAAATCGAATTCGATGGTATGCCGGCCGGGAGAGAGTGCTTCTGCCCCCATCCACTTGATGCGCCGAAGATCGATGAGGTTCCACAGGAAGACCGGCTTGCCCTTGAGCAGATAAAACCCATAGCCGGCAAACCGTCCGCCCGACGTCAGAATCATGCCCTCCGCCCCGCCCGCCGGAACCTCGATGTCGGCGGTGATGGTGTAGGAGCTATCCAGGATGAAGGGCGAATCGCCCTGCGGCAGACCGACCATCGGCCGTGTGTACACGAACTCGGTCCGGCCCGCCGTGATGTTGGGACGTGGTGCCACGATGCGTGCCGCCACCGAGGCATCCAGGGGAAACACCTGATACTTCTTCGCCTCGTCGATGAACATCTGCTTCATTGCTTTCACCTTGTCCGGATTCTGCGCAGCGATGTCGTGCGACTGGCTGAAGTCGGTGTTCAGATTGTATAATTGAAGGACTTGATTGTTCAGAGGGTCCGGGTTGGCAGGACCGAACGCCTCCCATGGCGCCCGGTCCACCTTGGTGCTCATCAACCAGCCATCATGGTAGACGGCCCACTGACCCATCATTTCGAAGTATTGGGTCCGATGCCGGGACGGGGCCTTGGCGTTTTTCGCATCAAAGGTGTACGCGAAGCTGGTCCCCTCGATGGGAGCCTGTTTGATGCCGTCCACCGATTCGGGCGCGGCGATTCCAGCAACCTCCAGGAGGGTGGGGACAACGTCGATCACATGGCAGAATTGTTCCCGGAGGCCCCCCTTGTCCTGGATCCGCGCCGGCCAGCTCACCGCCATGTTCTGCCGGATGCCGCCCAGCCGCGACGCATTCTGCTTGAACCAGGTGAACGGCGTGTCGAATGCCCAGGACCAGCCGGCCGACATGTGGTTGTACGTCTTTTCGGTACCCCAGGCGTCGTAGTACTTGGCCAACTGGACGTCGACAGGAACGCTGACGCCATTGAAGAACGCCACCTCGTTCGGCGTCCCCAACGGCCCGCCCTCAGCACTCGTTCCATTGTCGCCGTTGATGTAGATGACCAGCGTATTGTCGAGCTTGCCAATGTCGTCCACAGCCTGGATCACCCGCCCGATTTCGGCGTCGCTGTAGGCGCTGTAGGCGGCAAATACCTCCACTTGGCGGATGTAGAGCTTTTTCTCATCGGGCGTGCAGTCGTCCCAGTTCTTCAGAATGTTGGTCGGCCAAGGTTCCAGCTGTGTATTCGCCGGAATCACGCCCAGCCGCTTCTGGTTCTCAAAGATCCGCTCGCGAAGCTTGTTCCAGCCATCGTCGAACAGGTGCATGTTGTGAATCTTCTCCACCCACTCCTTGGTGGGATGATGCGGTGCGTGGGTGGCACCCGGCGCATACTTGATAAAAAACGGCTTGTTGGGGTCGGTCTGGTGGATGCGGTTGATGTAGTCGACGGCATCGTCGGCCATTCCGGTGACGAGATTCCAGCCGGGCTTTCCGGCGAACGGATAGATCTGGGTCGTGTTCCGGAACAGGTTCGGCTCCCACTGATTGGCATCTCCCCCCACGAATCCGTAAAAATACTCGAAGCCCATCCCCGTCGGCCATTGGTCGAACGGGCCCACCTGGCTGGCGGCGAAGGCGGGGGTGTTGTGATCCTTGCCGAACCAGGCCGTGGCATACCCGTTGTCGAGCAGGATGCGTCCGATGGTGGCCTTGTCCTTTCCGATGATGCTGTTATAGCCGGGAAATCCCGTGGATTGCTCGGAGATCACGCCAAATCCAACCGAATGATGATTGCGCCCTGTTATCAACGCGGCCCGGGTGGGCGAACACAGCGCCGTGGAATGGAGGTTATTGTAGCGAAGACCGTTCTTGGCAACGCGGTCCATGGTTGGGGTCGGGATGACGCCGCCGAAGGTGCTGGGAACGCCAAATCCGGCGTCATCGGTGATGATCAGCAGCACATTGGGAGCCTGTTTGGGCGGCACGATCCGAGGTGCCCACCAGGCCTTGGACTTCAGGGCATCATCCTGGATGACGCCGCCAAACTTGGGATCGGGCGCAGGAAGTTGCCGGGCGCTGACGGTGGTGGTGGCGGCCGGGGAACCAAGGGTTCCCGTGGTCTGTATCGGCGTGCCGCCTCCGGTTCCAGTCGGAGGCGTCGCCGGTGCCGGCCCCACCAGGAACGTTGCCAGGGCAAACCGCGTTCCGGAGTGACGACGTGTAGTTTTCATGGGTGAAATCGGAACCAAGTGGGTTGGATCAGAGGGATTCTGGGGAGAATGACTTGAAGGTAAGGATCCCGAGAGGCCGCCTATGGAGCGCGAGTCCGGCCATCCAATGCGCGGGCGGCCGGAGGATGATGCGTCCACGCCTCACCGGTCTCTGCACGATGGAATCCCAGATCGAACAGTGAGTTCATGTAGCCGGGGTCGAACTGCCCGTGCCGATCCGGGTAAACAAACGAGCCGGGAATATACGTCAGGTTGAAGTTCAGCCCTGACTCCTGGGCCACGAGGTACGCACGATACAAATCTCCGATACCCTGGTTGCGCAGCAACAGGTCGATGGCCCGGCCGCCTATTTTCACCATCTCGGGACCCACATCCTGCCATTGCGTTGCCAGGACCTCATTTCGAATCACGTAGAGATTGCCACGGGAAATCCCGCTCAATTCACACAGTCGGGTTAAGAAAAAGGCCCCGAAGACCTGGGTCATGCAGCCCCCGTCGCAGTGCATCTCCTGGTACGGCCGGCCTGCGGCCTCCACATCAATGAACACCGGCGGAAAGGCGACAGGAATGGATGCCGAAGCGAGCAGGGCACGGCAGAACAGCTCGCGAGATCCCGGTTTTCCGCTCGCAGCGATGACTCCAAGGTCCCAGCACATCAGGGCCTCGGCATCCATGTCCGTGCTCCCCACATACAGGCGCCGTCCCTTTCGATACTCGACAGCAATGGCGGCAAGCACGGCATCGTCAAACTCATTCAGGATGGTCTCAAACAGGGGCTTGCTGTCCGCAACCGAAAGGCCGTTGAACAGGATCCCGAAGAAACTGCGCTTCCGAAACACCTGTCCGTCCGTGATGGAGGTGTAGGCCTTTTTCAGACGCTCATCATAGTCGGGTCCCAGGAAGGCAAAGGGCGCGATGAGCGACCCGGTGCTCACGCCGGTGACGATGTCGAATTCCGGCCGATTCCCCAAACGGGTCCAGCCATTGAGCACTCCCGCGCCGTATGCCCCGTCGGGTCCGCCCCCGGACAACGCCAGCATGGAGGGCGCCTCCCGACCGGAGCGGACCCGGCTGACCGCGGGAGTCAGCCAAGGATCCAGATCCTGAGCCCGGAACTGGGTCGTATCAATGGCGAGGCGGACCCCGTCAAATCCCGGCACCTCGGCCTTGCGCGTCAGCGTTTCCGGAACCGCCGGCTTCCGCGTGGAGGCGCAACCGCCGGATGCAAATCCGAAGACCGCGAGGAAAACAGTCCCGGCCAGGATTCGAGTGATTCGGCGCACCGCCGGAGGACCGAAGGAGTTCGATTTCATCGCCGAAATCCTCCACCACCACGGCCCCATCCGCCCCCGCCACCCCGATTCCAGCCACCACCGCTGCTGCCGCCGCCGTGGTTCCAGCCGCCT
>JBGAPN010000045.1:0-19068 GCA_044221235.1 Limisphaerales bacterium | reverse complement strand
GGGAGAGGGTTGGGGTGAGGGCTCGGGGCGGTAGGAGGTAGGTGGGGCGTTGAGCCGGTAGCGCGGTCGTTGCGCCTCCACGGGCCCTCATCCGGCCTTTGGCCACCTTCTCTCTTGGGACTCCGCTTCGCTGCGTCCCAAGGGAGAAGTAAGCATCCAGGGAAGCGCCGAGAAGAGCCCGGAATCGATTCCCAAAAACTTCCCCGCTCGCCGCATCGATGCTTCGCCTCTATTCTGACCGCTCCAATGGACAAGGACCAGGTCGCCGCAGTTCTCATCGAGATCGGCACGTTGCTGGAACTGAAGGGCGAGAATCCCTTCAAGACCCGCGCCTACCAAAACGCCGCCCGGACCCTCGAAGGCCTCACCGAGCCGCTCGAGAAGCTGGTTGCCGAAGACCGGCTCAAGGGCATGAAAGGCATTGGCGAAGCGCTTCAGGAAAAGATCACCACGCTGGTCACCACCGGACGCCTGCCCTACTACGAGGAATTGAAGGGCTCGCTGCCACCAGGGCTGGTGGAACTGCTCGGCCTTCAGGGAGTGGGACCCAAGAAGGTCAAGAAGCTCCACGAAGAACTGGGCATCGATTCCATTGCCACGCTCGAAGCCGCCTGCCGTGCGGGAAAAATTGCGACCCTCGAAGGCTTCGGGGAGAAGTCCCAGGCCAAGATTCTTGAGGCGATCGAATTCCGGGCCAAGTACGCCACGCGTCACCTGCTGGTCGACGCATTGCGCGCCTCCGAACCGATCCTGGAGGCATTGCGGGAACATCCTGAGGTCACCCGCTGCTCCTCCGCTGGAAGTCTTCGACGCTGGAAGGAGGTGATCGGCGACCTCGACTTCGTGGTCTCTTCCCGGAATCCGAAAGCCGTCCTGGATTTCTTCGTGCAACAGCCCGGGATCGCCAGTGTGCTGGCCAAGGGCGACACCAAGGCAAGCGTGCTGCTGGAGTCCGGCATCCAGGCCGACCTGCGGGTGGTCAGCGACGTGGAATACCCGTACGCACTGGCCTATTTTACCGGATCCAAGGAGCACAACATCGTCATGCGCCAGCGGGCCATTGCCCGGGGATTGCGGTTGAACGAATACGGCCTGTTCCGAAGCACCGAGGAAACCCGGGACCCGGCGCTCCGAATTGCGTGTCATGACGAGGCAGATCTCTTTCGCGAACTCGGACTCGACTTCGTTCCGCCGGAATTGCGCGAAGACCACGGAGAATTCGCCGCGGCCGAGGCGCACCGCCTGCCCCGATTGCTGGAGTGGACCGACCTGAAGGGTTCGCTGCACAACCATTCAAACTGGTCGGACGGCCGGAATACCCTTCAGGACATTGTGACTCACGCGCAGGAACTCGGTCTCGCCTACTGGGCCATCACCGACCATTCGCGGGCCAGCTTCCAGGCCAATGGACTCGATCCCAAACGGGTTCACCAGCAGCTCAAGGACGTGGCGGAGGTCAACCGGCAACTCGAAGACCAGGGCACCGACTTCCGCCTTCTGACCGGAACGGAGGTGGACATCCTCAAGGATGGCCTCGATTTCCCGGACCCGCTGCTCGCCGAACTGGAAGTCGTGGTGGCCAGTCTCCACGTGCCCTCCAGTGACGAGGCGGAGAACACCCGCCGCCTGATCGATGCCGCCCGCAATCGCCGTTCACATGCTGGGTCATCTCAGCGGCCGCCTCCTGCTCGAGCGCGATGCCTACAAGATCAATCAGCAGGCGGTCATCGACGCCTGCGCCGAAACAGGCACCTGGATCGAATTGAATGCCTCGCCCTACCGGTTCGACCTCGACTGGCGCCTCTGGCAGTACGCCCACTCCAAGGGCGTGAAGTGCGTGATCAACTGCGACGCCCACCGGCTGGAACACTTCGACTGGCTCCGCCTCGGCGCGGGTGTCGGCAGAAAAGGCTGGCTGGAAGCCAAGGACGTCATCAACACCCTGCCTTGAAATCGCTCCAGGCACTGGCGGCCAAGCGGTCGTCGTAACCGTTTCCCGCCTTCTCCCCTTTCGTGTGGTTCGTGCCGCGTTCGCGGTTGGATTCGCCCGTCGCAGCGGACGATACTCACCACCCTCGCCCCGATTCAAATAACAGAGCGGTCCAACTCCAATCCAAATCCGACACCCTACCCCCCCCCCGTCTCTTCCGTAACGGCACTTTCGAACCGCTCCACCCTCCCATTCCCCCCTTTGTGTGGTTCGTGCCTTCGTGGTTCCGATTGCTTCAACCAATGGAAGGCACGAACCACACAAAGGATGGCGTCGGGCACGCCGGACGACGATTCGTCCCAAGGATTCGTCGTCCGCTGCGTTGTCTCCGCGCATGAACTCACCCCTCTTCCGCGTTCTGGCGGCGGTCCTCATCTTGGTCCTGGCCGGAGGGCATCCGGTTTTCGCGCTGGCTGGGACCCTGGAACGGCCTTCACTGGCCTTCCCCGCGGCCGTGGATCCAGCGTGGCAGGCAGCCGTGATAAAGGTGCTCAACGAGCGTCCCGCAGAGTTTATTGGCGGTGACTTCATCAATGCCTCGACCACCCTTCGGTACAAGGGCCCCGTCGAATCCCTCAACCGCTTCCTCGCCGGTTTGGCCGGTTGCGCGGAACTTCGAATCCACCTCCGATTCTCCCCTGACCTGGATTGCACCTGGAAGCTGGAACACAACGGCTGGTCCGACGCCAAAGACGTCTATGTCACCGTCCACATCGGCAACGGCGGACTGCCGCTGGACGGGCTGCAAGTTCCCGTGATTCGCGGAAGCCCATCCCCGGCGCTCTCCAAGGAATCGATGACCGGGAATCGGACTCCCTGATGGCGAAGCCTCACCTCCGCGCGGCCCCACCCCACTCGTTCAGGGCCCGTTCATCCGCCAGGGGAGACGGACTCAGCCCCAGGCGTTCCATGACTTCGCCGATGAAATAAAGCGATCCCGCCACCACGACGCAGGAGTCCGAAGCCGCCAAACGGAGCGCCTCGCCCACGGTCGCAGCCGCCTTGACCGGACGTCCCGCGCCGGTCGCCACCGCCGCCGCCCGCAGATCCTCCGCACTGACCGTTCGCGGGCTGGAAACTGGCGCCGTGATCACGCGCGCCGACAGGGGAACCCACTCGCGAAGCATGGTAGTCCACTCCTTGTCGGCCAGCATCCCCACGATGAGCGTCGGCCGCGCCGATCCCACGAGCTCCGGCAGGGCCGCCCGGAGCGCCCGTGCACCGTCGATGTTGTGCGCGCCGTCCAGAATCCACTTCTGGCTGCCGCGTTGGACCACCTGGAGCCGACCCGGCCAAGACGCGGTCGCGAGACCTTCACGGAGCGGTTCGTCCGAAACTGGAAGGAATGCGCGCAGCACCCGGACCGTCGCCGCCGCGAGCGCCGCATTGTGCCGTTGGTGAGGACCGGCCAGTCCAATCGGCAATTGGAATGACGCCACCTCGGACGGCCCGATGAGCAAATACGGTGCGTCCAGTTCCCGGGCCCGATATCGGATGATGGCCTCGGCATCCGGTTCGGTGGCCCCGCTCAGAACCGGTGTCCCAGGCTTTATGATTCCCGCCTTTTCCGCGGCGATGGCGGCAAGTGTTTTGCCCAGCACGTTCATGTGGTCCATGCCCACGTTGGTGATCACGCTGGCCAGCGGTGACACGATGTTGGTCGCATCGAGACGGCCGCCCAGACCGGTCTCCCAAATGACCAGATCCACCTTCTGTTCGGCGAAGTAGCGCAGGGCCATCACGGTGGTGAACTCGAAGAAGGTCGTCTGGAATCCGGGGATCGCCTCGACCTGGGCTCTCAACTCTGTCGCGAGGCGGGCCAACGACGCGTCATCGATGGGTATCCGGTTGACCTGAATCCGCTCCCCGAACCGGACCAGATGCGGCGACGTGTACAGTCCGACCCGGCGCCCGGACGTCCGGTACACGCTTTCCAGCAAGGCACAGACGGACCCTTTGCCATTGGTTCCGGCCACGTGGATGAACTGGAGTCGGTCCTGTGGGTTGCCGACGGCGGCGGCGAGACGACGGACCGAATCCAAACCCGGCTGGTAGCCGAACAGGCTGAGCGACTGCAAATACTGGAGCGCCTCCAAAATCGTCACCCCCCGACCATTGCCGCATGGCTTCCCCGCGCAAGCCCCACCCACCGTCGCGTGCGATGCAGGACCTGCGGAGTGCGGCGGCGAATTCCACTTTGCGGAGTTCGACACCGCGTTGCTCGGGCTCCGCGAGGTCCCGATACCGACCGCATAGGCGTTGCTGGGCCTTCCAGGCGATGTCCGTGACCGGCTTGGGCTGACCGTGCTGACGCAGACGCAGACGCAGATGGAGTGTGATCCGGGCCGGAAACCGGTACTGCCAGGCCGCCTCAACCAGGGCCCGCCGTGCGGCGGAGTTCCCCGCCTTGGTGATCGCTCCCTGGCGTCGACGCTGCCCTGAGCTGTCCTCGGTGGGCACCGATCCTACAGAATTCATCAGGGGACCTGGGGAGGAGAACCGGCACAAATCTCCCGGCTCACATACCCGGGTTGCGGCATTCGACAGGACCAATCCCCGGAACGTCATCAAGGCGCGAAACAACGGTTCCCGCTTCCAGGCTCTCGAGGGCGGCCTCCAGGCGCTGGATCCGATCGGCGGGGTCCTTTACGGCATTGAGCAGTTCCTCAAAGGCGATCCGCTGGGCCGGGTGGTCGAACTTCTGGCGGGCCAGATAACTGAGGTGATCGGGCGTCCGTAGCGCAGGAGGAAGGCTTTGACGCGTTGGCGGCAGCGGCGGAGATCCTCGACGGCAGCCAGGCGGACCCGGACCAGGTCCCGGATGGCCTAGTCGGCCTCGTCGGGCACCCGCACTTCGGTGAGTTCCCCGGCCCGGAAGAGGCCTTGGGCGCGGAGATGGCGGCAGAGCCAGATTCCGGTGGGACCGGCTTCATAGAAATAGCAAACCTCAGCACCCCCTTCGGCCAGCTTTTTGACCAGCTTGTCCATGGCATGGGTGTGGGAGGGAATGGGGCCGTAGGGAGGAGGTCACCGGAGGAGTTGGCGACGGCAACCGTGATGGTTTCGGCGTGGACATCCAGGCCGACGTATTTGACCTTCGAAACTGTGGGTGATGGGTTCATGAGGCTCTCTAGGTTGGTTGGCTGGCGGAGGGATCCGTCCGGCCACAACCCGGTGGTTCCGGAGGCCGCCAACGCGGCTTCCAACCCACGTCCGCCCCGCCCGTCACCCACGCTCAATCCAACTCTCACGAGTCATAGGGTCTAGACGGCTTTCGCGCGTCATGCACAGATCGGCTACATCAGTTTGGAGAGTTCTTCAGTATCCTGTCGGATTGCTGGTCGCGGCTATTGTCTCGGTCGTTGCGGCCTTGATGCTTTTGTCACTGAGTATCCCCCTCACATTGATGCACGCATCGGTCGGGTTTCTCGGGGTGTTCCTCGCGAGTTTCTGTTTCTTGCGCAACTCTCGCCTTCTCGGTTCGGTCTTCCTGCTGGTCGCAGGCGTTACCTTTTTCTACATCCGGTTCGTTTGGTTCGAGACCGGTCCAGGCGGCATCCCGAATGGTTGGATGCGACTAGCTTTCATTTGCCTTGGGGCTATCACCGCCGTGATTAGCCACACAGTTTGGCATTTGTTTTATCGGAGAGACAAACATGACCACGCCGCTAAACATTAAAGGGTATATTGCTGCGGAGCGAAGCGGAGCCAGCTGATATACCCGTGGTTGCCCAAGCCCAGGGAGAGTCGAGATAGCGAGCTGGAGTCCTTTGGAGTGCGGTGGCAGAGCGAAGCGGTGAAACCACTTTCCAACGGGTGACCCCGCGGAATTGAAACAAAGGTCCTGTCCCCGGCCGATTCCCTCAGTGATCCGGAGCCACTTCGTCCAAGATGACGTCCAGGGTCGGTGCCGTCACGGCAACACGGTGCCATCGACCGAGCTGGTCGGCGTCCGAACAGGACTCGATTGCGCCCGCCATTTCTTCCGGAATCGGGCCGAAGCGGGCCAAAAGAACGTCTCGTAGCGCCCGACGCAGGCCTTCCCGCTGTCCTTCCAGTCGGGCGAATCGTTCAAAGCTGGTGACAAAGGGCATAGACTTCTCCGGTTTCAGTTGAGCCAGTTCCTGACGCAATTTTATCTCTTCGGCTTCCGAAAGCTGCAAGAGCCAATCCAGAAGGCGCAGCACCTGGTGGACCTCATCCCGCCCCAGTTCCCCCGCTTCCTCTTCCTGCTTGAGGTGCAGCAGCAATTCCAGCTTCCGCATCCGCCGTTGCGGCGAGTCCCACGCCGTGCGCAACGCTGCCCGGTGGGCCTGGATCACCCGGGCAATTGGATCCCCGGGTCTTTGGAACCATTCCTCCGGCAGGTCCAACAGCTTGCAGACGGGAAACTCGAACCGCACTCCGCAACCCCACAGGCTCCGGCTGTAGGTGTGGGGACGATACTCGGGATCAGCATCCGCCAGCACTGCCAAACTGACCACGGGATGCCGGTGCACCTGATCGAGCCGCTGGTGGTACTGGAACATTCGTTCCGGAAGGTTCGGATCGGGCTGCGCCTGGACTTCCACGTGTACCAGGATCCACGACTCGGTGCCATCCCGGGAGAACACACGGACCAGTTTGTCGACGTACTTCCGGCCGTCCTCGGCGTCGTGCTGGAGCGCCTGGAGTTCCTTGTCGAGGAAGACGACGTCACGGGACCAATCGATGCCGGCTTCGATGGTGGGGAAGCACAGGGCGAGGAATGGGCGCAGGAACTTTTCCAATGCCTCCTTCCAGGGGCTGTCGAAATCGTGCTGTCCCTCGCTTTCGCTCACCCGGTGAGGAGAGCAGGTCCTGCATTGGCTCAACCATCGCCACATTTAGCGACCGTGACGAAACCCCAACGGAGATGGCGTTGTTTGGCGTCGACGGGATTGGTGAAATCCCGTGGAGGGGTCCGCACCGTGGAGGCCGGAGGGGGAGTAGCAGCCGTAGCACGCCTCTGGGCCGAATCGTGGGCTCGTTCGCGTCGGAAGGCCCGGGCGTTTTTGAGGTGTTTGGGATGAGGGTAATGGGGAAGAACATGTGTCCCTTCCCGCTACTCCGAAATCGTCACGCCGCGACCCTTGCCGCACTACCTTCCCGCGCAAACTCCGCCAGCGAACGGGTGATGGGGAACCACGAACGGCACCAACCACACCAAAAGGAAATGGGGAACGGGGAATTGATCTTGGAATGATGTCGGGCGGCGGACCGCGGCGTTGAGGTCACCAACGGATGGTTTCAGGACTCGCACCTCGTCACACCCACCCACCCGCTGACTCTCCCACCTACTGTCCCCTTCCTGCCTTCCGGCGTTCCAAATCATTCTTCTCCGCATCCGGCGCATCCTGCTCCTCGATCTTCGCCACCACCCGCTCCATGTGGGCCCGGATCAGCAGGTACATTTGGATGACGAGGATAGCCACGGCGACCCACTGTTCGAGCGTCAAGGCACGCAGACGGTCCATCCCGGCCGGTGCCTTCAACCAGGATCGGTTCCACACCATGAGAAACACCGCCGGAATCGACACTGCGATCCACAGGATCGACAGAATCCGGTGGTTCAACGGCACGGGAGAGTCCGCTGGCGCATCGGGGTCCGGCGTTGGCGATGAGGAATCCATTTGAACTCGGCGGCAGTCTCGCAAACTGTCCGACCACGTTTTGAAGCCCATGGCGACCGAAGCAAGCCCGACTCCTGATTCCGTTTCCCCACCGGGACCGGCACCCTCCCCGCTACCACCGCCCAAGCCCCGCGAAAACGTCTGGATCAATCTGGTGTGCAACGCCGTGCTTCCCGGCTTTTTGCTCACCCAGTTGAGCAAGCCCGAGCGGCTGGGACCCGTCTGGGCACTGGTCATCGCACTTTCCATCCCGCTGGGATACGGCATCTACGACCTCATCCGGCGACGCACTTGGAACATGTTTTCCGTCATCGGCCTCATTGGAACCCTCATCACCGGCGTTTTGGGCCTGATGAAAGTCTCCAACTTCTGGTTCGCGGTGAAGGAGGCGGCCATTCCTGCGATTCTGGGCCTGGCGATTCCCCTGACCCTGAAGACCCGCCAACCACTCGTCCGCACCCTGATCTACAATGACCAGGTCCTCGACACCGACCGGATCGGGCGCGCGCTGGTGGAACGCAACGCGCTCCCCGGCTTTGACGCCCTGCTGCGCTGGGCTTCGTGGGTCCTGGCCGGCGCGTTCCTGTTCAGCGCCGTGTTGAATTACCTTTTGGCCCGATGGATCGTGACCGCTCCTCCCGGTTCCCCGGAGAATGTGGCGCAACTGGGCCGTTTGAATTGGGTTTCCTGGCCCGTCATCATGGTGCCCAGCATGGCCATCATGATGTTTGCCCTGTTTCGCCTGCTGAAGGGCCTCGAGGCCCTGACCGGTTTGCCTGGCGACGACCTGTTTCATCAGTCGAAGAAGTGACCGGCGGACGGCGGCGGGTCCCGGAATCGTCGGCGCGCGCGGTGGGCACCGAGGACTCCCCTTCCTTCCGAGGTGCCCTGCCCCAGCCGTCAGGCACCGCAAATCCAAAAGTCCGGCAGAAGGCCTCGATCGGCGCCCGAATCCGGATCTGCCGTTTCTGGAAGGGATCCGTATAGCCCAGCCCTGCCGCTCTCAGGGCCAGTCCGCGAACATCCCGTCTCCCATACAGATCGTCCCCCAACACCGGACACCCGCTGGCCTGAAGGTGCAGGCGAATCTGGTGGGTTCTCCCGGTCACGGGCCGGGCTTCGAGCAGGGTGGATTTCTCCCCGCGTGCCAGCACACGGAAGCGGGTCTCCGCGGACTTGCCGTCACGCGCATCAACCCGGAAGCGTCCTTGCTGCCGGTCATCCGGACCGAGCGGATCCGTCCGGGTCCAGGCGTCCGACGGCACCGGGCCGGTCACGACCGCCAGGTAGGTCTTCTCCAGCTGGCGTCCTTCAAACAGCTGGGAATAAGCAGCCACGGCGCCGGGACTCTTCACTCCCATCAGCAATCCACTGGTTTCGGCATCCAGCCGATGGACCAACCGGAGGAAGCGGAGATTCCGGGACTGCGCCCACCAGTCGCCGTTCTCCAGGCTGGAGCGAAGGGCCAGAACCAGATTCCGGCGTGTGTTGACCCAATCATCCGGAGCCACCAGCCAACCCGCCGGTTTGTCGATGACCAGAACGGAGCGGTCCTCATAGCAGATGGGAATCCGGGTTCCGTCCGGTAGTTCAATGTCCTTGGGCCGAGCCACGGAACGAGAGAACCAAAGGTGAGCCCTTCGGAACAGTTCCGTTTCCGGGCCACCCAAAGTCGTGTGCAGCCTCCGGGTTCGGCGCTATGCTTCGGCCCGTGCAGTTTCTTCTCCAACGCAGCGAACTCGCCGACCTGGCCGAAAAGGTCGAGGCTGGGGAACGGCTTTCCGACGCCGAGGCGCTCCGGTTGTTGGAGTCCCGGGACCTGAACGCCCTGGGGGCCCTCGCCGACCTGGCCAACCAGAGGCGGAACGGCCTGCGCGCTTCCTACATTCTCAACCGGTACATCAACTACTCCAACTACTGCATCCTGAGCTGCCAGTTCTGTGCCTTCAGCCGGAAGCGTCGCGACGCCGATGGATTTGAGCTCTCCATCGAGCAGATCGTGTCCAAGGCGCGCGAAGCCCTGGCGCTCGGCATCACCGAACTGCACATCGTGGGCGGACTGCATCCGTCCCTGCCCTTCGCCTATTACACCGGGTTTCTCCAGGCACTGAAGGCCCTGGATTCCCGGTTGCAGCTCAAGTGCTTCACCGCCATTGAAATCCTGCATCTCGCCTGGCTGGCCCGAAAGACCGTCCGTGACACGCTCATCGAACTAAAGGCCGCCGGACTGGAATCCTTGACCGGCGGCGGAGCGGAAATCTTCCGGAAGGAGGTCCGATCCCAAATCGCGCGCGGCAAGGAAACGGCGGAGGAATACCTGGACGTCCATCGCACCTGGCATCAACTGGGCGGCCGAAGCACCTGCACCATGCTGTACGGACACGTGGAATCCCTCGCCGACCGGGTTCATCATCTCAGCCTGCTTCGGGCGCTCCAGGATGAAACCCACGGCTTCACCGGGTTCATTCCGCTGCCCTACCAGCCGGACAACAATGGCATCCCCGTCCAATACGCGCCGACCGGTTTCGACCAATTGCGCACCCTGGCGGTGGCCCGGCTGTATCTCGACAACTTCGACCATGTCACCGCCTATTGGGTGGGAATGGGGCTCAAAATGGCGCAGATCGCCCTGAGTTATGGGGCGGACGACATCCACGGGACGATTGTTGAGGAGCACATCTTCCACATGGCGGGGGCCAAGTCCCCGCAACTCCAGACCGAGCGGGATCTGATTCGGGCCATCCGCGATGCGGGCCGAGTGCCGGTTCAGCGGAATACGTTCTACGAACCCATCCAAGCGCTGGATACCCGGGGTGACTCCAGCCCTGACCTTGCGGGCACTCCTCGGTGATCGGCGGCGGTGCATCCCCTAGAACGCGAGGGCGATCCCTGGAAAGGAATCCCTGGCCGGGACCGTTCGCAGTCTCGCCATCCGGCAGGGAGGTTGCTAACTTGCAGAAGTGATCGGAACCGACGGTTCACCCCAGTTTCCGGCGACGCAGTGGAGCGTGATCCTCGCCGCGGGGCGGGGCGCTTCAGCAAACTCACGTGCGGCGTTGGAGGTGCTCTGTCGCTCCTACTGGACTCCATTGTATGGATTTGCCCGTCGGGAAGGATATTCCCCGGAGGCGGCTCAGGACTTGGTCCAGGGGTTCCTCGCCCGGTTACTGGAGCGGGAGGACCTCAGTCGCATCGGTCCCAACCAGGGTCGCTTTCGGTCCTACCTGCTGGCCGGATTGCGAAATTATCTGGTCGCCGAAATACGCCGGGAACAGGCGCAGAAACGGGGAGGAGGAGCCGCCTGTATCCCGCTGGAAGCTGAGGAAGCGGAACCCTTGATCCGGGGAGTCCTTGCCAACACCCCCAGTCCCGAGGCGGCCTTCGACCGGCGGTGGGCGGAAACCATCCTGGAACGGGCTCTGGCCCGGCTGCAGGACGAGCACGGCAGCCGTGGCAAGCAGGGTCAGTTTGATGCACTCAAGACCTGTCTGGCGGGATTTGACGGACTCGACTACGAGGCCCTTGGGAAATCGCTGAACATGTCTGCCGGTGCCGTGGCGGTGACGGTTCACCGGATGCGGCAGCGATTGCGGGAACTGGTCCGGCACGAGGTGGCACAGACGGTCGGTTCGGAGGCGGACCTCCAAGAGGAACTTCGACACCTTTTGACGCTGTGGTCCCAGTAACCCTGTAATTTCCCCCAGGCATCACCGCTGTATCCGTCCAGATGGCCTCCCCGCCCGAGAACCACTGCCCGCGATGCGGAGCCAATCTGTCGTTGTCCAACACCCAGGGGCTCTGTCCGTCCTGTGTAGGCCGGTTTGCCTTCGCTGAAGACCCGCTGGACACCGTTTCGCTTCCGGTGTCCCTGGGAACCCTGCGGTATTTCGGCGACTACGAGCTCGTCTCGGAGATCGCGCGCGGTGGCATGGGCATCATCTATCGGGCCCGCCAAATCAGCCTGGGCCGGGACGTGGCTGTGAAGCTGATGCGGGACGGCGCACTGGCCACCCGGGACGACGTGGAGCGATTTCGCACGGAGGCCGCCGCCGCTGCCGCGCTACGCCACCCCGGAATCGTGGCCATCCACGAAATCGGAGAACACGAGGGCCAGCAGTTTTTCTCGATGGATCTGGTCGAGGGATCGAATCTGGGGGACCTAACACGCGAGGGCCCCCTGGCGACACGTCGGGCCGTCGAACTCACTGTCCAGCTGTGCGAGGCCATCCAGCATGCCCATGACCGCGGTGTGCTCCATCGGGACCTCAAACCCGCCAATGTCATCCTGGATTCGGAAGGTCGGGCCCACGTAACGGATTTCGGATTGGCGCGCCGCGAGACCGGAGGAAGCGAGCTCACCCTGAGCGGGCAGGTGCTTGGCACACCGGGTTACATGGCACCGGAACAGGCCGCAGGACGCAGCCGCGAAGCGACCCCGGCCAGCGATACGTACTCCCTGGGTGCCCTGCTCTACCACCTGCTCACGGCACGGGCCCCATTCACCGGAGAAACGCCGGGGGCAGTGCTGCGGCAAGGTGAGGAAAACGAACCGGTCTCACCCCGCTTGTTGAATCCGTCCGTGCCGCGGGACCTGGAAACCATCGCACTCAAGGCCCTGGCCAAGGACCCGCCCAGCCGCTATCCGACCGCCCGCGCCTTGGCAGACGACCTGAATCGGTTTCTCCGTGGCGAGCCCATCCTGGCCCGTCCCGTCAGCCCGGCGGAACGCCTGTGGCGCTGGTGCCGCCGTAAGCCCGCCCTGGCCAGCCTGTCGGGAGCCTTGGTGATTCTGACGGCCGCCGTCCTGGGGGTGATGACCGTAGCCAGCATTCGACTCGCCCTCCAGCGACGTCAGGCAGAGGCAGTGAAAAACTTTCTCAAAGAAATCCTCGCCGCGCCGGACCCCAACGCTGACGGCAAGGATGTCCGCGTGTTCGACGTCCTGAGGCGCGCCCGAGAACGTGCGGAACGGGAGCTCGGAAACCAACCGCTGGTCCTGGCCGAGGTTCAAAGCACGCTGGGAATCACCTTCTATCAGCTGGCCCTGTATCCCGATGCCGAACCGCTTCTCCAGTCGGCCCTTCACTTGTACCAGCGCGAATCGGGGCCGGAATCGATCGCAGCGGCGGAAGCCCATGGCAACCTCGGCGCCCTGTATCACTGGTCGGGGCGGACCTCCGAGGGGATTGAGGAGCTCAAGACCGCGATTGGAATCCTTCGTCGAAACCTGCCCGAGTCCCGCGCCCGGCTGGCCTACTTTCTGGAGGACCTGGCTTCCGCCTACGTGGGCAACGGGCAGCCCGTTCTTGCCGCCGAGCCGGCCAGGGAATGCATCCAGCTCTGCCATCATCTGGGAACCGCACTGGACCACACCAAGGCAGCAGCATTGGGAGACCTGTCGGTGGCGCTGTGGAACCAGAATGACCCGGGCTGGCGACCTGCATTGGAGGAATCCATCGCCATCAACCGGGGGCGCAAGGATGGCCAGATGAACCTCGCCACCAGTCTGAGCAACCTGGCGGATAGCCTGGCTGAAGAAGACGCGCTGGACGCCGCCGAAGCCGCAGCCCGTGAATCCCTGGCCCTCCGGCAAACTCTCTTCGGCACCAACAGTTCACCGGCCGCATTCGCCCATGCCCGACTGGGAACCGTATTGCTGGCCCGCACCAATGCCCAGGGCGCCCTCCACGAGGCGGTCACAGGGTGGAACATCCTCACCAACACCCCGACTCCGACGGATCGCGAGATTCAGTTCATCCTGCGGCTTCAGGGGCGGGCCCTGGTCGTGCTCGGCCGGTATGGTGAGGCGGAACCGGTGCTCCGTGCAGCACATGCCGCCTCCCTGCGCTCGGTGGGACCGAACCATATCGCCACCCAGGGCATCGCCTGCATCCTCGCCGAAAGTCTGGCCGGACAGAACCGCGCGGCAGAGGCGCTTCCCCTGCTGGAGGCTGGCCTTCCCCTCATCCGCAGCGAACTCCAGCACCAAGTGCGGGGAAAGATCCAGCAGCGGCGTCTTGAGGAGTTTGAAGCGTTGTATCGGCGCTTGAAATCCTCCCCGCCGCAGGCGGACGGCATCGGCAATCCTGCGGCCTACCCTGCAGACGCCCCCACGTCCCGGATGCACGGTCGCCATCCCCCGATCAACGCCTCAATCCCAACGGGAACCCGCCAGGATCGGCCTACTTTTCCTCTCTTGGGCATTGCCGAAACATTTTTCGTAATCCCCAGCCGACTGTGGCGCTGTAAGGGCTGGAAAAGGTTTTAACATGCGTTTTCGCCCCCTTGCCCTCGGTTGGATCTCGCTGGTTTCCGCCTGGATCACCGGCGCCGCCGAACTTCGAATCAACGGCATTTCGCAGGATGCCGGCGGCCCGGTGCGGATTCGTCACACCGCCAACAGCGCGTCGTATTACCTGCTCCTTCGAGGAGACCGCCTCGAATCCGTTGCCACCGCCCGAGACATTACTCTGGGAACCGACGCAGAGGGCGCGCTGCAGGATTCCGGCACAGGAGCCGCAACCGCATTTTTCCGGGTTCGTGAAGTCCCGCTCGACACGCCTCTCGATTCGGACGGTGATGGCATTGACGACGTCTACGAACTGCGGCAGGACGGTGCCCTGAATCCGCTGAATCCTGCGGATGCGGCCCTCCCGGCGCCCGGCGCGGGAGGCCTGACCTGGCTCCAGCACTATCAGCTCAGCCGATCCGATCTGACCCGCATTGCCGAGACCTCGCCGTCGCAGGGGGACAGCGGCGTCGCCGTGACCCGGGAGGCCATCCTCCGTTTTAGCCGTCCCCTGTCAGTAACCACCTCTTTGGGATTGGGGCAGCTGCGTGCGACCTACGGAGGACGCAATCTCCTCGGTCGAGTGGAACTGTCCTCCGACCGGACAAAGGCCACCCTCTTTCACCTGGAGAATCTGCCGGCCAGCGCACGCATCCGGGTGACATTCGATGCGACCGGCATCGTCGACGAGACCGGGCGGGAAGTGGACGCGGATGGCGACGGCACCCCGGGCGGCGTGGGAGTGCTTGACTTCGACACGCTGGGGGTCACTCCCGTGGGGAACACGGCGGTGGTGGGATGGGTTTACGACAGCGAACCAGTTCCGGATGGCGCCGGCGGTACCACCAACCGTCCCTTGGCCAACGTGACCGTCACCGTGGATGGGGCTGAAGAAACGCTCAGAACGACGACGGACTCGAACGGGCACTTCCTCCTTCAACCGGCTCCGGCGGGCCGCTTCTTCGTTCACGTAGACGGTCGAACTGCGACCGGGAGTCAATGGCCGGACGGCGCCTACTACCCGTTTGTCGGCAAGGCATGGGAAGCGGTCGCTGGACAGACCAATCTGGCCAACACCAAAGGCACCATCTATCTGCCCCGCGTTCCGGCCGGTGCGTTGCAGTCCATCAGCGCGACCGCTGAAACCACCATCACCTTCGCCCCGGAAACGCTGGCCGATCATCCGGAACTGGCCGGCGTTGAAATCCGCGTTCCAGCCAATGCCCTGTTCAGCGACAACGGGCTCCGCGGCGGCCGGGTCGGCATCGCACCGGTGCCTCCAGACCGCCTTCCAGAACCGCTTCCCACGGGTCTCAACTTTCCCCTCGTCATCACCATCCAGTCGGACGGCCCGATGAACTTCGACCGCCCGGTCCCGGTACGTTTTCCTAATCTTCCGGACCCGCGAACCGGCCGCCTGAAACAACCCGGCGAAAAGAGCGCCCTTTGGAGCTTCAATCACGATGTGGGCGAGTGGGATCTGGTCGGCCCCATGACCGTCTCTGCCGACGGACGCTTTGTGGAAACCGACGCCGGAGTCGGCGTCCGGCAGCCGGGTTGGCACGGGGAGGATCCGGCCAGTCGCGGCAAAGGAGATCTTTCTGAAGATGGAAAGTATCGGAGCCTTCCTCCGGGGACCGGTGACATCCTGTGGAATGGGATGCAGGCCGGATTCGGAGCCACAGCCCTGATCTTCGACATCGTGGCGAGTGAAAGCCCCATCGGGAAGGGCTTCGCCGCATTGAACCTGATGCTCGACGTCGGCGAATTGATCATGCAGCCGAGCTGGGGAAATCTCGGCAAGGTGGCCCTGGGTGCGGTGGCACTGGCCCCGGGCGGATCCATTGTCAGCATTGGAGCCCGCGGACTCTCCACGCTGGTAGACACCGGTAGCGCCTTCGACGCCGGAGGAAAACTCATTCAGTCCGCACAGGACGGCAATGCGGCCTGCAATCCCGGAGGCCCAACCTCCCAGCAGAACACACCGCTACGGTCCGTGCTCCGTCCCGCCGGTGTGGTCGCAGTACGGGCTCCACCGCCGACCTACTTTTCGCGAAACTATTACCGGGGACTGGAACAGACGGCAGCCCTGGAAGCCTTGAAATCCAAGGTAACGGCGTTCAATGCCACGCTGCGCGAACGAGCACCCCTGTACCGGGAACTGGCTAACCTCGATGAGCAATTTGTTGCCGAGTCCAAGGCCGCTGTGGCCCAGGGGACCACGCCGTGGCCCGGGAACCGGATCACGGATTACGTCACGCTCGCGGGCACCTGGAGGGATCGGTACCAGCAGGTTCGCGGACTTCCGCTGCTGGGAGACCAGTTCCTCGACATTCTCCGGGAAT
This sequence comes from Limisphaerales bacterium, assembly GCA_044221235.1. Lineage (GTDB taxonomy): Bacteria > Verrucomicrobiota > Verrucomicrobiia > Limisphaerales > UBA9464 > UBA9464. The sequence continues at coordinate 2,793 of JBGAPN010000045.1, read as the reverse complement.
ACTCCCGGTTCCAGCAGCTGTTTGACATCAACAGTGCGTTGGTCGCTGTCGAACGGGCTTCCGGATACAGCGCCCCGCTCGAGGTGCTCCTGGCGGCCCAGGCCGAACGCTTTCCGCTCACGCAGCGGGCCTATTACCGGCTCACCGGGCCCGACGGCGTACAGCGGGGTCGGATCCGCCCGGGCAGCCCGCTCCGGCTGATCACCCGTCCCAACACGCCTTACGTCCTGGAGATCCTCAACACCGCGAATTTCAGTGTGGCCAGCCGAACCTTTGTCAGCGGCGCCACGGGCTCGGACTTCAGCCTGAATCCCATCCTCACCCGCCCGGTCGATCGTTCGGTCGACACCGACCACGACGGACTGAGCGATTTCGCAGAGGCCGTCGTAGGCACACGGCCCGATCGCGCCGACACCGATGGAGACGGCATCGCGGATGGCGCGGAAGTGCAGGCGGACACCAATCCCCTGGACAACATGCCCGCCACCATCGGCGTGATCGGAACCCTTCCCCTCCCAGGCACCGCCATGGATGTTTGCCTGAATGGAAACCGCGCCTTTGTGGCCTTGGGTAGTGCCGGCCTGGCCGTGATCGATGTCAGCCGCGTCGATGCCGCCACCATCATCACCCGGCTGGAGACTCCGGGGGATGCCCGCAGCGTCGCATGCGATTTGCCCTACGTCGCCGTGGCGGACGGAACCGCGGGGTTGGCCATCGTCAATATCTCCGATCCGCCGGCCGCCTACATCTCAAGCCAACTTCCGGACCTGGGAGAAGTTAACGCCGTGGTCACCGCGGACGGAGTGGTTTATGCCGGAACCCAGGCAGGCGACATCGTGGCGGTCAACCTGGCGACGGGCACCCGCGCGGGACGCGTCTCCCTGGGCAGTCCCGTCCACGACCTTGTTTTTTACAGGGACCACCTTCTGGTGATCACCGCATCCACACTGCATGTGATCCAATTGGACGATTCCGAGCTCACACGAATTTCCAGTGTGCCGGTGAGCCTGTTCCCCGAAGGCATCACCGGCCGACGACGGGTCAGCGTCGACGGAAACGTCGCGTACGTGACCAGCTATCCAGGCTACTCCGCCATCGACCTGAGCGATCCCCCGGTCCCGGTCCTGATCGGCAATGCGGTGGAGCACGGTCCCAACTCGTTCAAGCAGCTCGTCCCCGCCGGCTCCGGCCTGGGCGTCGCGGCGGTCGGTACGAATCCGCGCGACGATGGCACCCACGACCTCTGGCTTTACGATCTGAGGAATCCCGAGGCTCGGACGAACTTCACAGCACGCATCGAGACGCCGGGCATCACCCGGGCTCTGGCAATTCACCGCGGTCTGGCCTTTGCCGCCGACAGCCCCTCCGGACTTCAAACGGTCAACTTCCTCGCCACAGACCTGGGAACGACGCCTCCTGTCATTCGCCTGGACGCGACATTCCCGCTGCAGCCCGCGGAGGTGGAGAGCGGCCGGTTCGTGGCGGTGCTGGCCCAGGCCGACGACGACGTCCTGGTCCGCGAGGTGGAGTTCTACCTGGACGGAGTTCCGGTCATGACCGATGGAAATCCTCCATTCGAGTATCGCTTTCATGCCCCCGTTCGCACCACCGACCGCAGGCAGTTCACGCTCCGGGCCCGGGCTATTGACACCGGCGGCAATGCGACCTGGTCGGAACTCGTGACCGTTAACATCGCCCCCGATCAGACACCTCCGCGGGGAAGGCCCGCAGCACCCGCCGCCAATGGCTTCGCGGTATCCCCCACTCAAGTCGGCGTCATCTTCAACGAGGCCATCGATGCCACCACGTTGACGGCAACGCGATTCCATCTGGTCCATCTGGGTGCGGATCGTCAGGTTGGAACCGCGGACGACATCTCCGTCCAAGGCACCGTCACTGTCGACGGAGACAGCCGGCTGGGTCTTCTGCAATTTCCCGAACTGAACATCGCGGGACGGTACCAGGCGGAGGTGGATCCCGGCGTCCGGGACCTCAGCGGCAATGCAACCACACTCCCCATCGTCTGGAGTTTTGAAGTGGTGATTGGCCAGGACACCGATGGGGATGGCCTCACGGATGAATTTGAAACCGCCAACGGTCTCAACACCAACAATGCCGACGAGAATGCCAACGGAATTCCAGACTCACTGGACGACTTCGATCGGGACGGTTTGAGCAACGGCCAGGAAATGGTCCTGGGAACCCACCCGCGAAACGCGCGGACCTTCGACAATGTTCCGGATGCCCAACTGGACCGGGACGGGGACTACCTCAGTGACGTCGCCGAACTCGCCGCGGGAACGGACCGGCTCAATGCCGATTCGGACGGCGACGGCTGGAACGATGAAATTGAATTGGCAAGCGGAGCGGATCCGCTCCGTCCCAACGCCTTCCTTCCGGGAATTTATTCCACTTCTAACAGCGCCAGTGTCCTCCTCCTCGCCGGAGTACAGTTCCGCGGCGCCCAAGCCGACACCCTTCGTTTGGGCGAGGGACAGGTCACCCAGGTCACCCATCAAGTCGATGCCCTGCGTGAGGGCGGGCCCAATGAGCTTGGGCATACGGTGCACATGGCGGTTCCTCCCGTCCGGATCCGTACGTTTGACCTTGAGGCCACCGACCTCACTCCCAACGAACTGCCCGCCGACGGAGCCTTCGCGATCGAGGCGGAGGATTACAACTTTGGCGGAGGCCAATCCCTTCCCAACGCCAGCGCGATGCCATACCTCGGCGGGGCATTCGACGGTCGGGAAGCCATTTTGGGCGTCGACTATTTCAACACCGATGCCAATG
>JBGAPN010000563.1:0-2871 GCA_044221235.1 Limisphaerales bacterium | reverse complement strand
ATTGCGGCCATCAAGGGCGGCGAGATTCGGGCGGGAGACGTCCTGGTTCTCATCGGCGCGGGTCCCCTGGGAACTGGGATGGAGGAAACCTACCAGTTGACCAGCGCGCTCAAGCATTTGCCGTTTGGAAAACATGTGGCGCTGATCACGGACGCCCGTTTCAGCGGAGTGAGTACCGGGGCGTGTCTTGGCCATGTCGGCCCGGAAGCCCTTGCCGGTGGGCCCATCGGGCACGTCCAGGATGGAGACACCCTCCGGATCGAGATTGATCGCAACCGGCTGACGGGTTCGGTCGATCTCGTTGCCGCAGGGGGCCAAAAACTCTCAAAATCCGAAGCCGCCCGAATGCTCGCGGATCGACCGCCCCATCCCCGGCTCGCTCCCCACCCGGACCTCCCCGAAGACACCCGACTCTGGGGAGCACTCCAGGCGGTTGGAGGCGGGACTTGGGGAGGCTGTGTTTACGACGTGGATTCCATCCTCGAACGACTGAACCGCCGGCCCAGCGACGGATGACGGCCCGCCCTTTTCTCCTGTTGGTACTCGGTCTCGTGTTGCACCGGTCTCACGGAGCCGGCGTTGAGTGGCGGGGTGCCGTGTTTGAGCCGGCAACGGACGGGTCGAACCGGCTTCGGCTGGTCCGGGATGCCGCGGGACCCCCATCGCGTCCGCTTGAAATCCGGGTTCCGACTTCCAGAAGCTGGATGGCGGGCTGGGTGCCCGTATTTGAAGTGAAACGCGACGGCCAATTCGAACTCCGCCGGCGTCCCCCGATCGGACGGGAAAACATGACCGACCCGCTGTTCTTCGCCCTGCCACCAGAGTCCGATTCCGAATCCATCGGGATTGCCGGCCGCTGGCAGATCCAATCCACCAACTCCAGCGGCGGCCGCCACTGGACTTCCCTCGAACTGACTTCGGTCTCGGGGCGAATCTCAGGACGCTTCGATCAAGACACCGACTACCGGTTCGCCTTCATCACGGGCGGCACGTGGGGCACCAACCGTCTGCAGATCCAGGTCGAGTACATCCAGGATCGCTATGAACTTTCCGCGCAGGTCACGTCCAACCGCCTCCATGGAACCTGGCGGCGTCCCGATGATTCCGAGCGAGGAACCTGGGCGGGACGCCGGGAACTGCCCGATCCTCCCGTCCTCGTCCCACCCCAGGCAGTTCCGCTTTGGGAATGGCGGAACGAGACTGGAAGGCATCGTTACGGCATTGAACCCGGCTGGACGTCTCCCGGCTGGGTGCGCCAGGAGGAACCCGTATGCCGGGTATGGCGCCCATGATCACATCGTGCGACAACCGCCCATGCACATCCGTTCACTGTCCTGGTTCCTGCTCGGCGCGCTCCTGCTCGGTCGCCTTGGGGCGGACGTGCCCCGCACGAACCTCTTCACCGCCGGCGAGGGGGGATACGCGCTGTACCGCATCCCGGCACTCGGCGTGACGTCCCACGGTACCCTGCTGGCGGTGTGCGAGGCACGGACCCGACGGGATTCGGACTGGTCCCAGTCGGACCTGCTGTTCCGGCGGAGTGAAGACAGCGGGGTCACCTGGTCAGCCCCGGCTCCGATCGTGGCCCGGCCGCCGGGAATCGATCGCAATCCCGTGGCGCTCTCCCAGAAGCTGGGAAACCCGTCAGAACGCACCCTGCACAATCCGGTGCTGATCCCGGCCCGCGACGGGACGGTCCACCTGTTGTTCGGCGTCGAATACAATCGGGTCTTTTACAGCCGCAGCCGCGACGACGGGCGCACCTTCGACGCACCCCGCGACATCACCGCGGTGTTCGAGCCCTACCGGACCGCGTACGATTGGAAGGTTGTGGCCACGGGACCCGGGCACGGCCTGGAACTCGGTCCGGGCAAGGCAGGCGCGCCCCGTCCAATCGCCGGCCGCCTCCTGGTGCCCGTCTGGATGTCCACCGGGACCGGCGGCCACGGTCACCGGCCTTCCTGCATCGCGACGGTCTTTAGCGACGACGGTGGCGAAACCTGGCAGCGCGGGGACATCATCGCCAACGACCCGGAACCCCTGAAAAACCCCAGCGAAGCCATGCTGGTGGAACTCGGGGACGGCAGCGTCCTGGTCAACATTCGGAGCGAAACCGCGCGGCACCGACGCGCGGCGGCCATCAGTCCGGATGGCGCCACCCAGTGGTCTCCGCCCGTGTTTGACGAGGCCCTGTATGAACCGGTCTGCCAGGCCAGCCTGCTGCGCATCCCGGGCGACTCCCGCGAACGGCAGGCCACGCTGCTGTTTTCCAACCCGGACAGCCACCCTCAGGATCCCGCAGGACCCCAGTCGGAACGGCGCAACCTCACCCTCCAGCTCAGTGCCGATAACGGGCAATCTTGGCCCATCCACCGGGTCCTCGATCCGGGGCCGGCCGGTTACAGCGACCTGGCGGCCAGCTCCAATGGTGCTGTCTGGTGTCTGTATGAATCCGGGACCGCGCTTCCCCTCAATTACGCGGCCATCACTTTCGCGCGGCTGGACCTCGATTGGGTGTTTGGTGAGGACCTCCGCGCCGGCAACGACGGATTTGTCCCTCTCTTCAACGGCCGGACTCTCGATGGCTGGAAGAACATCAACTGTGCCCCGGAAACCTGGACGGCCACCAATGGCGTCATCGCCTGCTCCGGTGTTCCCACGGGTGAGCTGCGGACCACCCGCATGTACCAAAACTTCATCCTGGAACTGGAATGGCGGCATCTGAAGCCGAAGGGCAACGCCGGCGTGTTCGTCTGGGCCGACGCCCTCACAGCCCGCGGCCAGCCCTTTCATCGCGGGGTGGAGGTTCAGGTCCTCGATGGACTCGAGGGTCCCGGGTACACCTCCGATGGCGATGTCTTTCCCATCCAC
>JBGAPN010000044.1:0-19561 GCA_044221235.1 Limisphaerales bacterium | reverse complement strand
ATCGTGGTCTACACCGATGTGAACCGGGACCTGAAGTTCGATCCGGCCGTCGACCGGCGGGAGGTGCTGTTGACGGGTTTCAACGGGCGCAAGCATGACCATACCGTTCACAGCGTGACGGTGGGGCCGGATGGCCAGTGGTACTGGAATGCTGGAAACTGTGGAGCGGTCTTCATGGACAAGTCGGGAAAGACCTTTCGAATTGGGAGCGCCTACGATCCCACCTACAACGGAGGACCGGGCGACTTGGGATGGCAGCCCACCCAGATCGCCGGGCAGAAGAGTGATGATGGGCATGTGTGGGTAGGGGGATTTGCCGCCCGGATGAATCCGGATGGATCGGCTGTCCAGATCATCGGGCACAACTTTCGAAACAGCTACGAGCAGACGGTGACTTCGTTTGGTGACGTATTCCAAAACGACAATGACGATCCGCCGGCCTGCCGGACGGCGTTCCTACTGGAATACGGCAATGCCGGATTCTGTTCCTTTGACGGAAAGCGGTCCTGGGGTGCGGATCGACGTCCTGGACAGAGCATACCCATTGCGGAATGGCGGCAGGAAGACCCCGGGACCATGCCGGCCGGCGATGTCTATGGTGGAGGCTCTCCCACCGGCATCGCCTTTTACGAAGACGGTGCGTTGGGGGGGAAGTATCGCGGGCTGTTGCTCAGCTGCGAGCCGGGCCGAAACACCGTGTTCGGATATTTGCCGACACCGGAAGGGGCCGGTTTCCGCCTGGATCGATTTGATTTTCTGACCAGCAATCCGGAGGGCGATTTCGCAGGGACCGATTTCAAAGGGGGAAAGAACGAATCCCGCGACCTCAAGACCTTGTTTCGTCCCAGTGACGTCGGAGTGGGGGCCGATGGGGCCATTTATGTCGCCGACTGGTTTGATGCCCGTGTTGGCGGCCACGCAGATTGGGATGAAACGACTTCGGGTACCATCTACCGCGTCGCTCCCAAGGGCTTTCGGCCCAAGCTGGCCAAAGTTGACTTTTCCAACTTGGAGGGCTCGGTGGCTGGATTGAAGAGTCCCGCCGTCGATGTCCGTGGAGCCGCCCAGGATGCGTTGCGCGCGCAAGGCGCCAAGGCGATTCCGGCCGTGACGCGCCTGTTGAAGGATGAGAACCCCTTTGTGCGTGCCCGGGCTGTGTGGCTCTTATCGCAATTGGGTCCTGAAGGGGTCGCCAAAGTGCAGAAATTCCTGAAGGATCGGGACGCCCAAATGCGAGTGGTCGCGTACCGGGCGCTGCGCCGACAGGGGCACGACCTTTTGGGCATGTCCCGCGTGCTGGCGACGGATCCGTCGCCCGCGGTCCGTCGCGAGGTGGCGCTGGCCATGCGTGATGTTCCCTGGGATTCGAGTCGCGAAAGTCTCGTTGCATTGGCCCGGGGATTTGACGGGCAGGATCGGACCTATCTGGAAGCTTGGGGTACCGGTGCCACCGGGAAGGAATCGGCACTTTATGACCAGATCAAACCGGTCCTGGGGAATGAAGATCCGCTCCGCTGGTCGCCACAGTTTGCCTGGCTCGCATGGCGACTTCACCCCCCCCAGAGTGTTTCCGATTTCAAGGTCAGAGCCCTTGCTGCCACCCTCCCCGATGCTGACCGCAAGCGGGCATTGACCGCGTTGGGATACAATTCCAGCGCCGCGGCGGCCGAAGCGGTGCTTGATGTCGCTGCGCGGACGGACAAGGGAATACGCGCCGAATCGCTGTGGTGGTTGCTGAATCGAAAGGATTCCGCCTGGCAGAGTTTCGGTCTGAACGAGGCGTTGAAAGCCCGTGGGATTTACGATCCGGACACGGTGGAGTTGACCTCGGCGACGGTTCCAGAACCGGAGAAGCCGAAGTTTGCTATCGCGGAGGTGCTCTCGATGAAGGGAGACGGAACGCGGGGCGCAGAGAAGTTTGCATCGGTCTGTTCCAGTTGCCATCGGGCGGGAACCGTGGGCACAGAGTACGCCCCGAATCTGACCGGATGGGCCCGTCGCCAGACTCCTGAAGTATTGGTCAATTCGGTCATCAACCCTGGGGCGGACATCGCAAGCGGGTTCAATGGGACGCGGCTCCGACTCAAGGACGGCACTGAGATTGACGGTTTGCTGCTGTCCGAAGGGGATCCGTTGATCATTCAGTCCGCCGGCGGACTGACCCAGACTGTTCCTCGGAACCGCGTGGTGGAACGGAAGGGCCTGGGAAGGTCCCTGATGCTCAGCGCGGACCAATTGGGTCTGTCCGCACAGGACCTTGCAGACGTGGCGGCATGGTTGCGGACGCAATAGTGACGGAGAGTCGCTGGAGAACCGAAGGCCGACCGTTGATCCTCATCCTCAGCGCAGCGGGAGACGACGCCAGTCTGCTGGCGGAATTGGAACGATGCCGGCCTCCGCTTTCCGGCCGAGTCGAGGAACCGGGTCTGGTGGCCATCGACCGTCTACCCGACGGGCTCACGCTCCCAGTTCTGTCATTGGCGCGGCAAACACTCCCGGCGGCAAAGCCGGCGGTTGCCGATTCCATAGCGGCGTGGGCGAGGTCCATCGTGGATCGTATTCTGTCCGAACTGACCGACGAGGGGGCGTGGCGCCTCCACGTGGGGGCACGTTATGGCGCCCCGAGACGGGAGCGGTTGGGGGCCCGGGCATGGCATTCGGCGACCCGATGGGGCGGGGGCCGTTCGGGAACAACGGTCGAGACTTCGGAATTTGTCTCGCCGGATGCGGGGCGCCATCGCTGTGAGTTGATTGAGAAGGAAGTCCTTGGGTTGCTGAAGGAGAGGCGGCGGCGAAGACTTAAAGTGCGGACTGCCGGTACTGGGGCCTTTTCCGGGAAAGAGTCCCTTGTGCAGGTGCTCCTGAGTGCTCCAGATCGGGGCTGGATTTCCATTGTGGCGGCACCTGCCCTTGGAGAATGGCGCCGTTCCATTTCCCCATTTCCGTGGGGGCAAATCCCAGTGGCTGTGGACAAGTCCGCCCCGAGTCGCGCCTTTGCCAAGCTTGTGGAGTCCGAAATGAGGATGGGCTGCGCCATTCAGGCGGGAGAGACTTGTGTGGATTTGGGAGCCTCCCCGGGAAGCTGGTCCTATGTCGCCCTGCAGCGCGGCGCACGGGTCGTCGCGGTCGACCGATCGCCATTGCGGGAGGACTTGATGGGAAACCCGCGTCTGATCTTTGAACGAGGGGATGCATTTCGATTCCAGCCGCGAGAGCCGGTGGATTGGCTTCTGTGTGACGTGATCGCCGCCCCGGAGAGGAGCATCCAATTGCTCCTGGAATGGCTGGTGCGCGGGGCCATGAAGCGGTTTGTGGTGTCGGTCAAGCTCCAGGGGCCAGCAGATCACTCCAAATTGGAGGTATTGAAAGCGGAGTTGCCCCGGCATTGTGAAGAGTGGTCTCTGCTCCAATTGTGTGCCAACAAGGGAGAAGTGTGTGTGTTTGGGAGGCGGCGGAACATTCCGGCCGGTTCGTAATCCCGTCCGATTTTCGGCGTGCACTTCGGAGAGCGGGTTTTTACTTTCCCCCCATGCTCATGTGGGTTCTGGCGGTCGTGGTCGTCGGCGGGTTCGCCGTGCTCGGGTTTCAGATGGGTGGCATTCGCGCCGCCGTGTCCTTTGTCGGCGCCATGCTGGGGCTGGCTCTGGCCGGTCTACTGGGCGGCATCCTGGAACCCCTGATGCCGAAGTTGGGCGTGGTGTCTCATGCCTGGCTGTTGATCGCCCCCGCATTGACGGCCTGGGCTCTGGTGTGGCTGATTTCCGTCGGTGCCAGCTTTGCAGCCCATCGTCCGGTTGAGCTGCACTTCAAGTACCGGGAGGACGACACCACCCGTGACGCGTTTGAACGGATGAACCAAGGCATTGGCCTATTTGTTGGCATGCTGACCGGGATCATCCTCCTGTTCGCGATCTGCAAGCCCATCTACGGCAAGGCCTATTTGACGACCCAATTGGGGTCGGACACCGAGCCGGCGCCGATCAGCTACGTCAATTCGATCCGATCCGGAATGGCCCAAACCGGTTGGGATCGAACGTTCGCGCCGCTCGACCGGACCCCTGCGAAATTCAATGCCGTGTCCGATTTGCTGGGAATGATTTATGTCAATCCGGCGTTGACCAACCGCTTGGTCGATTACCCCCCGTTTCTGAAGCTCGTCGAAGCGTCGGAGGTCACGGACATCCTTGGAGATCCGGAGTACCTCAAACTTCTGCAGGATCAGGCGGGGTTTACCGCGCTGCTCAACCATGGGAAGACCCGGGCGATTCTTGCCAATGGCGAGATCATGGACACCCTGTCCAAGGTCGATCTGGTCGACCTCCAGAAGTTCCTCGAAACGGGCAAGTCACCCAAATTCGACGACGAGCGGCTTCTGGGGCGATGGAAGACCGACATGTCGGCCATCGTGACGGACGCCCGTCGCAAGCGTGCCAATCTCCCCTTGGCTGACCTGAAGAATTTGCGGATGGCCCTGAATGCGCTTCTGGCACAGGCGACGTTGACGGTTTACGCGGACGGCCAGTTTGCCCTGCGGGTCCCGCCGCCGGTGCTGCCGTCGACGTTGACGGCGCCTCCGAAAGAAACGGCCGCTGCGGCCACAGGCGGGGCGAATCCCTATTTGGACCCGTCCCTGGCGCAACGGTATGGATTGCGTCCGCAGGGAGCTGCCGCCGCCACTCCGGCAGCGGGGGCCGCTCCGGCACCCAGTGCGGCAGAACAGTTTCAAGCCATTATTGCCCGGGTCATCGCGGAGTCGAACAAGGGGGGCGGCGCGCCGATATTTGATGGGGAAGGGAAATGGGTTCGGGCCGGGGATCGCTATTCGTTGGCGTTTAACCAAGGGGTCACGCGGGACGGCGTTCTTCAGGAGAATGGCCGCTTCGTGATTCCCATTCCTGACCTGAAACTCTCCCTGGTTTTTGTTCGGGCTGACTGAGCGACGCCGGGGAATCCGGACACCATTCAATCCGGGCGGGAAGATCCCGCCCGAGGTTGGATAAAAAAGGGCCGGCTGGAGTCCCCTTCCAGCCGGCCCTGTGCGTCTCTGTGTCTCCGTTACCGGCGATCCCGATCGCTGGCAAGATGGAACCCAACTGCGGGCTTAAACAGCCACTTCGGCGGATCCGAAACCTCCGCCTGAGGCTCGGGTGCAATCAGGAAAGCGTGGCTGACCGGGGCCGTTCCCCCGTTTGCGGGCAGCGGACGGAACGGGTCTTGGACGGTTGCAGCCGTCAAAACCGGTTCGACTTCGGGGTCAGCGAGGACGGGTCGATGAAGACTTTCCGCCGGGAGTGGCAAAGCCGCGTAGACCTGCCCCTCTTCCTCTTCATTGGCCACAGAATGGGCGACCTGAAGCGTGGCGACTCCGAGGATTCCCACGCCCGTCAACGCGAGGAGGTTGGCCGCAGCCATCCCGCGCTGCCAGGTCATCTCCTCAAAAAGTCGGGCCCACCACGGTGTTTCGATCCGTTGTCGTTCGATGGCGATCGAATGCATGATTCGGCCTCGAAGATAGTCGTGGAATCCCGGCGGGGGCGTTTCCAGGCGCTTCACGGAAATGAGGCGCAACAGTTTTGGATCAAATGAAGGGTCGTTCTGCATGGGTTACTTGAGGAAATCAGCCAACCATCCCTGCAACTGCTGGCGGGCGTAGAAGAGGCGTGAACGAACAGTTCCCGGGTTGCAGTTCATAATGGAAGCAATCTCATCGTGCGGCAGGCCCTGGATGTCATGCAGTGTCACCACGGCCCGATGCTCCTCCGACAGCTTGAGCATGGCCTCGTTCAACCTTTTCTGGAGCTCGGCCAGATTGACGTCCCGTCTTGGGGTGATCTGCGAGATCAGCTCCACCAACTCCGGAGTGTGTTCCGCATTGAAGTCGAGGTCATCCAAACTCAGGTGGGGAGTCCGGTTTCTCCGCTGCTTCAGATGGTTCAGCGCGTTGTTGTAGGCAATCCGATACACCCAGGTGTAGAAGCTGGAATCGCCCTTGAATGAACGGAGCGCCTTCCAGGACTTTAGGAACGCTTCCTGGGTCAGGTCGCTGGCGTCCTCGTGATTACCGGTCAGGTGGTAGCAGAGTGCATAAATACGCTGCTGGTACCGGCTCACCAGATCCTCAAACGCCCCATCATCCCCCCGCCGGGCGCGATCTACCAGGGTCCGATCATCGGTCCCGACAGCGGGCGCCGAATTCTCCGTGGGAGGACGGGGTGCGGATTCCATGGCCGCCGCGTAGACAAGCGAATTGTCAGCGGGCGAGCAAGGAGGTCTGACGGGCAATGAAGTAGGTGAAGACATTCAGGGCTTCCCGTTCGGGGGTATCGGGAAGGACTTCCAACGCCCGTCGGGCCCGTTGAAGCAATCCTTCGATGACGGCAGAACTTTCGGCAAAGGCGCCATGCGCTTCCAGAAGACCCTGCAGACCAACCAGAAATTCAGGATTCCACGCATTGAGCCAGCCACGAATCTCCGCGGCATCCGCTGGCGTGGCCCGTTCGAGCAGCACGATCAGTGGGAGAGTGAGTTTCCCCGTGGCCAGGTCCGTTCCCAGCGATTTACCGGCCGCCCGTTCCGATCCATAGAGGTCCAGACAATCGTCGTAAATCTGGTACGCCGTCCCGGCTGCCAGGGCAAATTCCCGGACTGCCGAGATTTCCGTTGAATTCCCGCCGCCATGCCGAGCGCCCAATTCCGAGGCGACAGCAAATAATTCTGCGGTCTTCATTTCCACCATCCGCAAATACTCGGACCGCGGGAGATCCCAACGCCGGCGCCGGTTGCTCTGGAGGATTTCGCCGGTACAGACGGCGCTGGTTGCCTGGGCGAGTGCCCGAAAGACGTCCTGGGCGGAGAGGGTGGATGCCATCTTCATGGCGTGGGCAAAAAGGCAGTCGCCCAACAACACGGCCAAATGGTTGCCCCAACGTGCCGTGACATGGTCATTCCGGATTCGCCCGACGGCGCTGGCACAAAGTCCAACCAAGGCGGGGCGAAGCTGTTTCCCCCGATTGTCCAACGCATACCGGGCGTGCTCGGCGATCTCCGGTTCAAACTGACTGACCTGGGCCTCCAAGTGCTGGCTGACCCGGGCCAGGAAGGTTTGGACCGGCCCTAGAATGGCTTCCCAGGAAGGGTCGGAGATCCCCGTGACGGGGGTTTTCCGGCAAAGTTCTGGGATTTCTGGCGCAGTCACTGCCATGAGCAGGGCGACAGTATGGTTGACTGTGGCATGGGTCAACGGCGCGCCGGTGAATCAATTGGAGCCCGGAAGGTCGGTTGGGCCGGTGGACAACCGGTCGGTGCTTGGTAGGCTGGCGGGGTGCCGACATTAACGGATCGCAATTGGTTCGCCCTGGCCGTGCTGTGCTACGGCGTAGGGTCCGTCTATTCGGTTCTCCTCTGGCGGCGGGGATTTCGCCGGGATGACTGGGTGTTGTACTCGATTCTGATGCTGGGCGCGGCGCTGCACACCACCGCGATGTTCCATCGCGGATTCTCCATCGCACGATGTCCCATCAACAATCTCTTCGAGGCGACGATGTTCATTTCGTGGACCATGGTCTCGGCCTACCTGGTGATTGGGGTGTGGCGTCGGCTTCGGTTCCTGGGGGCGTTTGCATCGCCCCTGCTGTTCGCGCTGGGCGTGTTTGCCCTATTTCCCATGCTCGATGAACGCGGGGCACGGCCGGCGTTTGTTCATGGATGGGAAAGTCTTCATGCGGCGCTCATCCTGCTGGCGTACGGGGCGTTTGGCTTGAGCGCGCTTGCGGCGGTCATGTACCTGACCCAGGAACACAACCTGAAATTCGACAAGCCGCGGGCGATGTTCGCGCTGCTCCCGCCCATTCAGAGACTGGAGAAGGTCACCGGCACACTGCTCTGGACGGGATTCGGTTTCTTGACGGCAGGGTTGATCGTCGGGGCATGGTGGCTGCGACAGCAGCACGGATTTTTCCTGTCGGGAGATCCCAAGGTCGTCTGGTCCCTGGGAGTCTGGGCCGCCTACCTCTGCCTGCTTCTCCTCCATTGGAGACCTCTGGCGGCGGGCCGGCGATTTGCCTATGGAGTGATCGCCGCCTTCACCTTTGTCTTGCTGACGTTTTGGGGTACCAACCTTCCTTCCGCCATTCACAATCCGTGAGCAGTGAATCCGTCAATCTGTTGGTTCTGGGTCTGAGCCATCATTCGGCTCCCGTGGAGATCCGGGAACGGTTTGCCTTCCCGGAAGCGGAGGTTTCCCCGGTCCTGGGAAGCCTACGGACCCGCGGCCTGGTCCGTGAGGCGGTGCTGGTATCGACCTGCAACCGGGTGGAGTTGTATGTAGCCACATCCCTGCCCCTGTCCGAAGCCGGTATCCGACTTCGGGAGTTCCTGGTGGAGGCGCGGCAAACCCACCTCACCGATCCCGGATACTGGTATTCCCATCCGGGTGCCCGGGGTGCGGACCACCTGTTTCGCGTGGCGAGCGGACTCGATTCCCTGGTGCTCGGGGAAACAGAGATCCTGGGTCAGCTGAAACGTTCCTATGATACGGCCCTCCAGGGAGGGCATACCGGACGCCTCCTCAACAAACTGTTTCAATCGGCGTTTTCCACTGCCAAGCGGGTGCGCAGCGAGACGGGCATCCAACGCGGCAATACCAGCGTCGCTTCGGTTTCGGTCGATCTCGCCGAGAAGATTTTCGACGGACTGAATGGACGGGAGGTGATGGTGATTGGCGCGGGTGATACCTCGGAAAAGACGGCGCGGGCGCTTCTGAGCCGCGGGGCTCACAGCGTGATTGTCAGCAACCGTTCGTTTGATCGCGCGGCGCACCTGGCCGCGGAATTGGGCGGGCGCGCGATCCATTTCAATGAGTGGGAAAAGGAGTTCGCCCGGCTCGACATCATCATCAGCAGCACGAGCGCGCCCACTATGTCCTGGACCGGCCACGGTTGACGGCACTGCTCCACCGACGTCCGTCACGCCCGCTGCTCTTGATCGATCTGGCGGTACCCCGGGACATTGATCCGGAAGTGAAACTGCTGGACAATGTGTTCCTCGCGAACGTGGACGATCTCCAGGCCGTTGCGGACGAGCATGTGCGGGCCCGCGAAGAGGAGCGGAAACGTTGCGATACCATCATCCGGGAACGGGTGGAACGATGGATGGGGGATGTCCGTTCCGGTCCTTCGCCTTCGGGACGGCTGGTGTTCGAATGACCGGCCTGGCACCCTGGATTCCTGCATGTCTGAAACGCCGCTGACTCCCGTCCGTATCGCCACCCGCGGATCTGCCCTGGCGTTGGCGCAGGCGGGTTGGGTTCGTGACACCCTGAAAGCCCTGTTTCCGGGCAGGGAGTTTGAGCTGAAGATCATCAAGACGACCGGTGACCGGATGGCGTCCTTGTCGCTTGCAGAACCGGGTTCATCCCAGCCGCGCGGATTGTTTACCAAGGAGTTGGAAACGGCCCTCCTGGAGAAAGAGGCGGATCTGGCGGTGCATAGTCTTAAGGATCTACCGACGGACCTGCCTACCGGGTTGGTCTTGGCGGCGACGCCGCCCCGGGCGGATGTTCGGGAGGTGTTGCTGTATCGCGGTGAATCGCTGCGGTCGGGGGCCGGACCCGCGGTGGAGGATTGGGAACCGGGCAGGCGGTCCCTGTTTTTTGGCAGCCCGGGTGTATCGCTCCGCGCATTGCCCCGCGGGTCCATTGTGGGCACGAGCAGCACCCGGCGGGCGGCGGCAGTGAAGGAGATTCGACCCGATATCGAAATTGCGCCCTTTCGGGGCAACGTTGGAACGCGGTTGCGAAAACTTCAGGGGCAAACCGAGGTCGACGCCACCCTGCTGGCTGCGGCGGGATTGGTACGGTTGAATTATGACATCAGTCCCCGAGGAGAGCTCAGGGTGGACCCCAGGCTGCCGGCTGAGGTCCGTGCAGGAGTCGAGCCCCCACCCGGGGGCCTGCAGGCGGTCTTGCTGGAACCGGAGGATTTTCTTCCGGCAGTGGGGCAGGGGGCGCTGGGATTGGAGACCCGGTCCGATGATATCGAGACCCGTGGCCTCTGCGCGGCCCTGAACCATGCCAATACCCTGGCTGCCGTGACTGCTGAACGGTCACTGCTTTCCGCCCTGGGTGGAGGTTGCCAGACCCCGCTTGCGGCATTTGCACGGGTGCTTGGGCATCAGATCCAATTGACGGCGGTCTGGTATCGAGAAGAGGGGACGCGCCGAGCGGAAGATCGCCGCCCCGTACGTGAAGCGGCTCAACTGGGGCAGGAACTGGCGCGTGCATTGGCCGGAGCGTAGCCGGGGCGGACCGGGACCGTTCCCTGGAGTGCTTGAAGTTTCCGAAGGGTGGACAGTTCAATGTCCCCCGACCGGATTTGCTTTCCTTCTTTTTCCCGCCGAAATCCCGGCCTAGGTTCCGGTATGTTCAATGCGCCGGAAGTCCAGCCGATCGCTCCCCGCCGCCCTCTCCCTCCCGGGGAGCTGGATTCCCTTTCGCAGGAAATCCTGGCGCTTAAGCGCAAGCTCAACGCCGTGATCCTCGCCCACAACTATCAGGTGGGTGAGATTCAGGATGTCGCTGACTACGTGGGCGACTCGTTGGGATTGTCGCAGCAGGCAGCCCGGACGTCGGCGGAGGTCATCGCCTTCTGTGGGGTCCATTTCATGGCTGAAACGGCCAAGATTCTGAACCCCGGAAAGGTGGTCCTTCTGCCCGACGCAGATGCCGGATGTTCATTGGAGGAGAGTTGCCCCGCGGAGAAACTGGCCGAACTCCAGAAGACGAATCCCCGCTTCTACACCATCGCCTACATTAACTGCAGCGCGGCGGTGAAGGCCCTGAGCGACGTGATCTGCACCAGTGGCAATGCCCGAAAAATTGTGGAACACGCGCCCAAGGATCGGGATCTGTTGTTTGTCCCCGATGAGAATCTGGGCAGCTGGGTCATGGAACAGACCGGTCGACCGATGACTCTCTGGAAGGGGGATTGCTACGTCCATGTGGAGTGGACCCACGCTGCCATCATGCGAATCCGGCGGGAGTACCCCGGTGCCCCTGTGGTGGCCCACCCCGAATGCACCAAGGCGGTGCGAATGCTCGCTGACGAGGTGTGTTCCACTGAGAAAATGGTCACCTTCTGCCGTCAACACCCGGCTTCGGCGTTCATCATCGCCACGGAGGCGGGCATGTTGCACCGCCTGCAGAAGGAATGTCCTGGAAAGCGTTTCATTCCCGCCCCGACCGAGCGCTGCGCCTGCAACGAGTGCCGGTTCATGAAGCTCAACACTCTGGAGAAGCTGCGGGACTGCCTGCTCAACCGGTGTCCTCAGGTTGAACTTCCCGCGGATATCCTGGAGCGAGCACGGCTGCCCATCGAACGGATGTTGGAGATTTCATCGCGTCCCTGACCAGCGGCCCTGTCGGGTTTCAGCTCTGGCTCAGCCGCTTGACCGGGGCGTCGAAGTAGAGTTGGTGTGCCTCCTCCAGAATGGCCGGAATCCGGTCGGCAAAGGGACTGTTTCGCAGCACCTGCGCGAGCCGACTCCGGTCCAGATGGGCCACGTGTTCGCCGGGAAACCAGTGGTCGGCCTGGCCCAGCATGTTGTACCGGAACCGGGCCCATTCCGTCAGTCCAAAGGGCTTGGCATATGTCCAGAGCCGCAGGATTTCCACGAGGTTCACGCCGCCCGGCACTTCCAGATATTCGGGGAGGCCTGACCACCATCGACGGCACCAATCGGCTCCAAGTTCCGTTTCCATCTGTTGGCGCAGCCGCCGCTCAATCGGCGTTGCGACTTCTGCCGCCCGTTCGTAGTGGTCAAGGGCAGCAACGTGCTCGTCAAAGTCAGACGGTTTGGCAGCCCCCAGGGACAGGGTGTGAACCTCCGGTCGCGCCAGACAGTAGAGGTCGTTGAACTGCATCGGAGTGAGGGGCGCACACGCCGGCCGCATCTTGGGAAGATCCAGGTACAGTTTCCCGCCCTTGTCGTTGGGGCTGATGATGAAGACTCCCATGTCCCTCTGAGCTGCCTCGGCAATGCAGGGACGGTTAAGGTCGTTGACGAAGTACCAGTGCAGGTTGACGTAGTCGAACTCGTTGCTCCGGATGGCGGCGCTGATGATGTCCGGGGTCCCGTGGGTGCTGAATCCGACGTGACGGACCCGGCCGTCGCGCTGCAGTTCACGGCAGACTTCGAGGCAACCTCCGCGGCGGAGCGCCTGGTCCAGCAGTTCCTGATTGTTGAGTCCGTGGAACGACAGCAAGTCGACGTACTCGAGTTCCAGTGTCCGCATCGACGTTTCAAAGGCCTCCCGGAACTCTGCGGGTGTCGGCTTGGGCGACACCTTGGTCTGGATGATCAGTTTTTCGCGGGGGAACTGCTTGAGCACTGGGGCGAGCTGCATTTCCGACGACCCATATCCCCGTGCGGTCTCAATGTGGTGGATACCCAGCGAGACGGCCCGGTGGATGGTCGCCTCCAGATTGGCCTGGCCGTCTGCCTTGACCTCGCTCCAGGGGATGTCGGACCACGACTGTTGGTAGCGCATACCCCCGCAGGAGAACACAGGCAGGAGGAGTTCGGTGCGTCCGAAGCGGCGATAGCGCATGAATGAAGCCTGATGATATGGGTGTCGAATGTCGAATCCCGCCTCATCCTTCCCCGGCAATGTGCGCGAGCAGGCGGGGTGTCAGCTGCCACTCCAGAGTGGCACAGCGCCCGTAGCGGAGCCGGCCCACGGCCAGCTTGCACAGTCCCCCCTTCTTGAAGGTCAACGTGACGGGATGCGCCCCGGCGAGGAGCAGGGCTGCAATTCGTGACAGATCCGGTTCGTGGCCCACCAGCAGCACATCCTCGGGCGGCCTGGGACCCTTGAGGATCCGCTTGCCCACCGATCGGAGCTGTCCGCCGATCTGAAGGTCGCCGTGGAGCTCGACCGTGGGCCGGGGCTTGAGTTCCGCGACCACCAATGCGGCGGTTTCCTGGGCCCGTGCGGCCGGCGAGGAAAGGACCAGGTCGAAGGTAAGCCCCATGCGCCGCATCGCCCGACCGATGACACGGGCCTTGTAGATCCCTTCCGGAGTCAGACGGCGGGCGCTGTCGCCGGTTTCTCCCTTGGGGGGCTGGTCCGCCGCGTTGGAATGCCGAAGCAGATAAAGGTTCATGGCAAGGAGGGAAGCGGCGCGTGTCGTCAGGCGATCGTCAATGGATTCAAATTGTCAGCGGACATAGATGGGATTCGAGTAAATCCAGGGTCGCGGCTCACCCCCTACTTCGAGCCAGGCCTCCAGGCGATAGGCCCCGGGTGAAAGGACCCGTCCGGTGAATTGGGTGCCGTGCCCCGAGGCGACCGTCTCGCCGCCACAAATCAGGCGAATCTGAGCCGGCACCGGAAACCGTGCGCGCAGTTCCAGCCCGGGTCTCCAAGCCACTTCGTCCCCCATGCGGCCCCCATCCGTTTCGAAATCAAATCCGGTCGGGTCACACATCCAGTCATGGCTGACGTATGCATGCCCCGCCTTCAATGCCGAACGGAGCGAAGACTCCGAAATGTCCGACGCGAACACATGGGTGCTCACATTACGGAAGGATCGGTAATAGGGGTCGAAATCGAGGCGCACCAGGATGTCTCCGGGCTTGTGACCCGCTGTCATTTGCCGGATGGACGGGCGAATGGTCGCACCGACCGTTCGCATGTCCTCGTCTTTGTCGACGATGGTCCCGACCCGGACGGAATCGGCGTCGATCATTTTGACGAGCAGAATCTGGTTGTGATGGCAGTCATTGGCAGCCACCCCGGTCAACCGCCGCGTCCGGGTGCCCTCATCCCATTTTTCGAGATAGGCCGACGGGTACTGGACCTGGGATGCCAGGAGTTCATCCGGATACTGCCGGAGGAGGTCCGCCAGTTCGGCCGCATCCTCTGGATGAGTCATTCTCATCACCAGGGCCAGCAGTCCGCGAAAGTCCTGCTTGGCGTCATAGTGCCGGTTGTAGATTTCGAGTCCGGTCAGGCCATCGAAGGGATGATCCGGACGTTCCTCAATGTGGGAGAGAAAGAGCAGCCCGTCGCCCGTCGTCGCAGCGCGGATGAAATCCCGCGCTGGTGCATCCATCGACGCCATCAGTGTGGCGCTCGGGTAGGCCAGGAATCCTCGGACCTCGGATCCGGGGATGAAACGGACGCCGTTGGTGACCCGCCTCCAGGAATCCATGAAGTCTCTGGGAGGGCGGTAATGGTCGCTCAGCCAAACGACCCGGACTCCTGCTTTCTCCGCGTCGGCGAGCATCTCCGGGCGGGTCCCGCCGGTGTGCGCGGCGTCTTCGGCATGCGCGTGAAAAATGCATCGGATGTCCTGCATGCCGGCGGGACCGGGAAGATTCCGGCGAGCCCGCTGGAGGACGATAACGGATTCATGGGCGGCGGTGAGCCGCTCTCGGGTCATTCGTTCCGACGGCGAGAAACGGGTGGCAAACTCGGTTTCCGCGTGGCAGGAGCCCAGGAGCCCGGCGGCGATCAGGGCCGACACCCACCTGGAACGCGTGGAGCGCATGACAGCCGGAGCGGACCCGCGGAGCCTCGCTAATGGGTGAGGGGTCGGTCCTCCTCGGGGAGGGGCTGGTCCTTGGTCTCAGGGGCGAAGGGCAGGACGGCCAGTCCGATCAAATAGACCAGGCACATGGTGATTCCGGCGTATCGAAGCGGTTCGGCCGTTCCCTTGTAGACCACACCGGTGAGGATCCCGAGAAGGGCCGGCCCTCCGGCGGCAACGAAGCGGCCGATGTTGTAGCAGAAGCTGGTGCCGGTGCTGCGAAGGCGGGTAGGGAACAATTCGGGGAAGTAGATCGCGTAACCGCCGAATACCGACAGCGTGGCAAAACCCATCACCGGCACCAGAATGAAGATGTGTTTGAAGTCCCGCAGAAACCAGAAGGTGGTGGCGGTGCAGATCATGGCCGCCGTCAATGCCATGGCGAAGGCGGGTTTTCGCCCGATGCGCTGGGCAACAATTCCGTAGGAGTAGACCCCAAAGAAGGCACCCAGGTTTTGTACCATGGAGGTGATGCCCGCCCATTTTGTCAGAAGGCCGGGAACCAGCTTGGGATCCAGAACGTTTGCAGCGACATCGGCGGCAAACTTTTTGCCGAGCACTTCGCGGACAAGGTCGAAGCTGAAGAAGGCGATTCCCCACACGCCGATCACTCCGCTGAGGGCCAGAAGGAATCCGACCACCGTGCGCCGCCGGTAGGTGGTGTCTCCTCCTCCGCCGAACACCGTCGCGATTCCGGCCAGCAGTGCGGCGAAGGCAAATGCCGCCACCACGAAATGCTTGAGGAGGGGGGCCGCCCAGGAACTTCCCGGTTCCACTCCGAACATCTTCTGAACGGCTTCGAGCGGGACCACGAATGCCAACAGGATGCCCAGGGCCAGAAGCAGGCCGGCGATGCTTGCAGGGATCCGCCAGTTCGGATTGCCGAACAATTCGCCGTAGTCGCCCATCTTCTTCCGCAAGTGCGGGTCCGCCTTGGCCGCCAGCCAACGTTCCGGCTCCTTTAGATTGCGGCGCACAAAGACCACAAGAATGGCCGGGGCGGCGCCAATGACGAACATCCAGCGCCACGCGGACCATCCACCCAGCGAGCCGAGTACCCCTGTTTCTTCCAGCCGTCCGAGGGTCATGCTGGTCAGGGCGGCCGAGATATTGCCCACGGTGGACAGGGCCTGAAGAAGGCTTAAGGCATAGGGCCGGGCCTTGTCCGGCATCACTTCGGCGACCAGCGCGACACCCACGGCGAATTCGCCCCCGACACCGAGCCCGGTGAGAAATCGATACAGTGCAAAATCCCAGAAACGAAGTGCGAAGGCGCTGAGTCCGGTGCATCCGGAATACAGGAGAATGGTCAGCAGCATCGTGCGGGCCCGGCCCCACCGGTCGCCCAGCACGCCGAATATCAGACCTCCCGTCGCCCATCCCAGAAGGAAGATCGACGTGGCATAGCCACCGAATTCCCCGACTTCGCCCGGCTGCGGCGGACGTCCCAAGGTGACCGCGAGGAGCTCCTTCATGGCCGGGACGCGCGCCAGGTTGAACAACTGCTGGTCCATGCAGTCGAGCAACCAGCCGAGGGACGCCACGATCAGCACAAACCACTGATATCGATTCAGCAGCCGCCACCAGGCGGTGGAGGAAGTCTCGGATGAACTCATGGGATACTACGTATGCGGAGCATGTCCCGGACGTTGTCCCTCGGGGAAGGCAAATGCGGGGAAGATTTCAACACTGCGGTCCGCAGTCCGACATCGCGCTCAAAGGATCAAGTACATCGCCAGCGAAAAGAGCATGCCGGTGATGCCAATAATCGTTTCGCAGACCGTCCAGGTGCGGAGGGTCTGGTTGACGCTCAGGCCGAGTGAGTCCTTCACGATCCAAAATCCTGAATCGTTGAGGTGCGACAGGAACAGGGAGCCGCATCCGATGGCGACGACAATGAGCGCACGGTGGGTTTGATCGAGTTCCGGGTGAACGGCGAGGACGGGTGCCAGGAGTCCGGACGCCGTCGTGATGGCCACAGTGGCGGAACCGGTGGCCACGCGGATGAACGCCGAGACCAGCCATCCATAAAGCAGGGGAGAAAGGTGCGCCGCCTCGCCGAGGCGTCCGATCGATTCGGCAACACCGCTCTCGCGGAGCACCCGGGCGAATCCACCACCGCCGCCGATGACCAGGATGGTCATGCCGACTGCGCCAACGCAGCCGTCAGTGAACTTGAGAACTTGTGCCGCGGAATATCCGCAGTTGATTCCCAGCGACCACGACGCGAAGAGCACCGCGATCGTCAGTGCGATGGTCGGATTGCCAATGAATGCCCACGTTTCGCGGATCGGATTGCCCTTGGGCAGGGTCAATTCGGTCAGCGTGGTGACCAGCATCAGCAGGACCGGCAACAGGATGGAGAAGAGGGTCAATCCGAAGCCGGGCATGTGGAAGCCGGGCTGCAGATTTTCGGATTTCCGGGGAATCGGAGGCGGTTCGGCCGTGACATGACGGACGGCATAGCGGGCGAAGAGCGGGCCGGCGACGGCGGCCACCGGGATGCCGATGATGAATCCCCAGAACAACACCAACCCCATGTCGACGCGCAGCGCCTCGACCGCCACGACCGGGCCCGGATGGGGGGGCATCACCCCGTGCATGACCGAGAGGCAGGAGAGCAGGGGAAGGGTGAGCCGGATGAAGGGTTGCTTGGTCTCGTGGGTCAGGGTGAGAAGGATGGGGAGGAGCAAGACGAGGCCCACGGCGAACCAGGTCGTCAGGCCCACGGCGAGGGCCAGCGCCATGATGCACCATTGAATGTTTGCCGGACCAAAAAATGCGGCGAAACGTTTGGCCAGAACTTCGGCCCCGCCGGATTCGGCGAGCAGTTTCCCCAGCATGGTTCCGAGTCCAATGATGGCGGCAATGCCTCCGAGAGTGGCACCCAGGCCATCCGCAAACGTTTTGGCCACTCCCACCATCGTGTAGGGAATGTCCTTGCCGGCCGCGTCCTTGATCATCCGTCCTGCCGCCACCGCGCCAGCTCCCACGATCAGGGATGCGAGCAGGAGGGAGATGAAGGCATTGACCTTGAATCGCGTGATCAAGAGCACCAGGACACCGATGGAGGCCAGGGCAAGGATGATGAGCTTCCAATCCGTGGGAGTGATCATGGTGACCGGGGAAGGCTGACACAGAGGCGGCTGCCGCCCGAAGCAGAAATCGCTCGATGCCGTGAACTTCCACTCCTTGCACCCGACGGTTTGCCGGTGCGCCCGCGCGACGTTCGAATTCGCTACGGTGGTCCGCGGACGGCGGTTGCGTTTTGTCCCGCGGTTTGTCTCAATCCCAATTACTCCAACCATGCAGCCAATCCTCAGTCGTCGTGACGTCCTCGTGGGCCTGGGTGCCCTCGCCTGCGGATGGGCTGTCCGCGGCGCCAACGTGACCTTGAGACCGCTTCCGAATGGAGCCTTCAAGGCCAGCGCCGGAAATCCCAAGTCTCCCATGACACTCGACAAAGCCCAGTTTGGCCGCCTTCCGGACGGATCCGAGGCCGACTTGTTCACCCTGACCAATGGTCACGGACTCACCGTCAAGTTCACCAACTTCGGGTTGATCATCACCGAACTGTGGGCTCCCGACCGAAACGGAAAACCCGGAAATGTGGTTCTGGGGTTCGACAATCTGCCTCGGTATCTGCAGGGCCATCCTTTTTTTGGGGCCATTGCCGGTCGGGTGGCGAACCGGATTGCCAAAGGGTCGTTCACCATCGGGTCCAAGACCTACACGCTGGCGGTGAACAATGGGGCGAACCACCTGCATGGGGGCAAGGTGGGTTTCGACAAAAAACTGTGGAAGGTGGAGGGCTACGAACTGACGCCGGACAAGGCGTCGGTTCAGTTCAGTTACCTCAGCCGTGACGGCGAGGAGGGTTACCCGGGCAACTTGAAAGTCACGGTCACCTACACCTTGACCCGTGAGAACACCCTGGAGATCCAGTACCGGGCGACCACGGATCAGGCGACACCGGTGAACCTCACCAACCACAGTTATTTCAACCTCGCCGGTCAGGGGGCCATAGATCCGCAGGTGCTCCAGATTTGGGCGTCCCGGTATACACCGACCGACGAGGGGCTCATCCCAACCGGAGAACTCGCGTCCGTGAAGGGAACTCCGATGGATTTCACCGAGCCACGTCCATTTGGACCGCAGATCAACCAAACCGGCCTGACTCCGGCCGGCTACGACCACAATTTTGTCCTCGATTCAGGTGGACGCCGGATGGCCTTGGCGGCCCGGGTTTTCGACCCGGCGAGCGGCCGGAAAATGGAGGTGGAGACGGATCAGCCGGGAGTGCAGTTGTACACTGCCAATCATTTTCCGGCCGAAGGCTACGAATGCAACGGGGGACTGAAGTTTCCTCCCCATGGCGCCTTTTGCCTCGAAACACAGAACTTTCCGGACGCCGTCAACAAGCCCAGTTTCCCCAAAGCCGTCCTCCAACCCGGTGAGACCTACGATACAACGACGGTCTTCCGGTTTTCCATAAAGTGACCCGGATGGTCCGCCAAGAGACTGGACGCCACGGAGCGGTCTGTGAATCTTTCCGCGGTTGAAGGTTTCCGTCGTCATTCCCGCCTACAACGAAGAGAAGCTCCTACCTGCGACCTTGCAGGCGATTCGGGATTCCTTGGTGGGCTTTGAGGGCCGGGGATGGGCGACGGAGGTGATTGTCTGCGATAATAATTCCACCGACCGGACCTCGGAGATCGCACGGTCCGCCGGTGTCCGGGTCGTGTTCGAACCCGTCAACCAGATCGGGCGTGCCCGAAACACCGGAGCCTCGGTAGCGACCGGAGACTGGATTCTGTTTGTGGATGCCGACTCCCGACCCAGCCGGGAGTTGATGGCGGCAGCAGCCGCTGTGGCTGAAGAGGGAAGGTCAGTGGCTATTGGAAGCACCGTCCGTCTCGATCGAAGCGGGTGGGTCCTGGCGGTTTTGACCGCGTTCTGGAATCGAACCAGCC
>JBGAPN010000562.1:0-2883 GCA_044221235.1 Limisphaerales bacterium | reverse complement strand
GAGGGCTCGGGGCGGTAGGAGGAAAGCGGCAGGAGGTAAGTGGGGGCGTCGCTCCCCCGTTCTTCGTTGCTATTGGGCGTCGGGGCTCTTCGTGTAGGTCTCGCCAAAAAAGTCCCCGGGGTTCCAGCGGGGCGGCTCCGGTTGTCGGGACACCTGCAACGCCACTTCGGTGATGAAACGCACAAATCGCACCGAGGAGTCGATGTCCCGGGGCAGGGAAAGATCGTCCGAAGGCCGGTGGTAATGCTCTTTGCTGAAGGTATCGGGACTGAGGCCGTGGACCGGGGCCGAGTCATCCGGGGAGCTGGCCACCTTGGGGAAGATTGCCGGGACGCCCTGGCGGATGAACGAGTACTGGTCGCTGCGCACGAAGGTTACCCGGTCGGGACGCGGATCGGGAACCAGTTCCAATCCCAATTGCTGCGCCGCTGACTCCACGGGAGCCCTCAGGGTGGAGTGTTCGGTTCCGAGGATGGTGTACCGGCGCGTTGGGGCGGTTACGAGGACCATGTCGAGATTGAGATTGGCCACGGGACGTCCCGCCTCCGGCGGCAGGTGCGTGGCCAGGTATTCGGATCCGCGCAGGCCCTTCTCCTCGGCGGTAACGGCCGCGAAGACCAGCGTGCGGGCAGGGCGCTTGCCGTCGCGGGTCAGTTCCCGGGCCATCTCCAGCATCATGGCCACACCGATGGCATTGTCGTATGCGCCATTGTAGATGACATCGCCGTTGACCGGTGTCCCGATCCCGAGATGGTCAAGATGGGCGGTGACCACTACCGACTGGCGGGACAGGACGGGATCGCTGCCCGGAAGGATGCCAATGACGTTCGGGCTGGAGAGCCGGCGTTGACCGCTGCGGGTGGTGATGGTGGCGGTCACCCCGAGCGGAAACCGGGGCGGTTCGCTGCGGCTTGCAGCGTCCAGGATGTTGGTCAGGCCCATTGGAGCGTGGGTGAACAGCCGGCCGGCGCCCGCCGGACTAACCCGTAGGGAAGCCTTGAGCGATTCGAAAGCGTCGGCGGGGCGGCCGTCGGATTCCACCCATCGCATGGCGGGAAAGCGGGCTTGAACCACGATTCGCGCCCAAGGCGATTCCTCCAGATCTTTCGGGGTGGGAACGGTGATCATGCCCACCGCGCCGCGATGGATGAGTGCCTTCGATTTCTCCCGTACATGACTGTAGTGGGCCAATCGGGTGGCTGGAAAACGAGGCGGTGCCTTGGCCAGCACGACGGCGATCTTGCCGCGGAGATCCAGACCCTGGAAATCGTCGTAACCCATCTCCGGTGCGTGCACACCAAAACCGGCAAAAACCAGGGGCGCAGTGACTGTTTCCTCGTCCTGGAAGAAGCTGGGAGAGGCTAGGTAGTCAAGATTGTACTCCAGAGACTGGGTTTCACTTCCCGATCGGATTTCGAACCGGGTGCCATCGGGATCGAGACGGCTTTCAAGGAGGGGGACTTCCTGGAACCAACTATTGGAGTTGCCTGCCGGCCGAAGGCCTAGTTGCTGAAACTGAGACGCCACGTAACGGGCGGCGACGTTGTATCCGGAGGTTCCGGTGCCGCGTCCTTCCAACAGGTCGTCGGCCAGAAATGCGATATGCGCCGCGAGGTTGTTGTCGATGGCGACGTCTTCCGGTGGAGACGATGTGGCCCGGCCGGCGGCCAGGATCAGGAGAAACAGCAGCCGGGCTGTCGTAGGGGCGAATCGGAGAATCTTGGACTGCACCGGGCGCAGTTGTGTCCGCGGCTCCGATCAAAGTCGAGCCTGCCGGGAGGATGAGAGCGATGCGGATTCGGTTTCCAAATGGCTGATTTTCGCTGGTTCTCGGTCAGGCATGAGACGCCGCGCATTCCTCCCGATTACGGCGCCTCTTGAGTGTCTGCCATCCGAGAAGGACTGAGAATCCGGCGAGGGCACCCACCGGGGGCAGCGATTCCGGGATGATTACGGGGTAGAGCGGATACATGCCGAACTCCGGGTAGAATTGGCTTCCCTCCGAGAAGTCTCCCGGACCGGCGATCCCGGCCAGTTCAACCGGATCGCCATTTTCGGAATAGCCCACGACAGTCCCGGTCAGTCCCAACGATCCGTCTGGAACCGGCATTGGGGTCGGGCTTTGCAGCGTGGTCTGGTCCAGGACCAGCTGAGTGACCAAGGCCTCCACCGCACCGCCGGACAGGTTGCCGGACCTGAGTTGACTGACCACCTCCTGTTGGTCGATGCCGGGGAAGGCTAACGGGAATGACAAGCCGAGATAGGTGTTCACCGGTCCCAACCCGATGAGGAGTCCTCCGGGATCCGTGTCGACTCCAGACACGGCGAGACCAATGAGGTGGTAGGGAGGGACCAGTTGATCCGGGGGACGTTGGACGTCCACATAGATGCCGTCGATGAAGCCGGGCCCGAGACCCAGTTCGCCGGTTCCCATCAAGCTGGCCGAATAGCTCACGGTCACTCCGCCCGGATTCGAGGTATCGGCCCCGAGATAGATCAGGTGAGCATGATTCATGGGGACCGGATCGGGATTTCCAAAAATGTAGGCCGGTGCCGCGAACAGGACCTGCGTGGTATCCGTGATGGCTGCTGTGACCGTCGTCAGGGAGATCGCCGAGAATGCACCGACAAGGGTGAGAAGGAGGGTGGGGAGGGGCCTCACACCGTTTCTATTTTCCCGAACGAATCCCGACGCAATACAAAAGAAGGCGCCTGAACCGGATAGCTCCATAATCACCGGACGGGGAACGGCGGTGGAATCAATCCGACATCTCAACCTGGGCGGACGAAACGGTTCCGGTCACGCCAAACCGATTCCGGGTCCGGGCCGCCAGGCGATTCGTCCCTGGCTGCAGCGACCAGATGAAGGAACTGGCGGCCGGG
>JBGAPN010000561.1:0-2895 GCA_044221235.1 Limisphaerales bacterium | reverse complement strand
GCCGGGAAAACCACCACGCTCCGCGCCATCTCTGGGATGCTCAGACCCGTGAGCGGGCAAATCCTCTTCGAGAACGAAAACGTCACGGGCATCCCACCCCATCGGCTACTCGCTCGCGGACTGGCCCATTGTCCCGAAGGCCGGATGGTCTTCGCCAACCTAACGGTGCGTGAAAACCTGCAGATGGGAGCCTACCTGGAAAACAGCCGGGCCGCGGTGTCGAAGGAGGAGGATTTCGTCTTTTCCATGTTTCCACGTCTTCGGGAACGGGAGAGCCAGCTCGCCGGCACACTCAGCGGCGGGGAGCAACAAATGCTCGCCATCGGACGCGCCCTGATGAGCCGTCCCCGCTTTCTCCTGCTCGACGAACCGTCGCTCGGCATCGCCCCATTGCTGGTCCAATCCATCTTCCAAAAGATCGTCGAGCTCAACCGGGATCGAAAGCTGACCATTCTCCTGGTGGAGCAAAACGCGCACCTCGCCCTCGAAGTTTCCCGCTTTGGCTACGTGCTTGAGACCGGTCAGGTGATCGTATCCGATTCGGCAGAGGCATTGCGCACCAACCCCAAGGTCCGCGACGCCTACTTGGGTGGTTAATCCCGTCCTTTTCTATATTTGGGCCACTCCGCACACTTGTGCCAATTCGCGTTGAGCATCCATGTCTCACGTTGTCCCATTTCCAGCACGATTCTTGATAGCATTTTATTGATTTTGAGACATTTAAGAAACAAGCGAATTCCGGCATTTCCCATGCACGACTTGTGACAGCTGTTATTAAACAACTCACCTATCACAAGGACTATGAACAATCTCGTTTCCCGTCGTTCCTATGGCGTCAGCCCGCTCGCTTCGCTGCTGAATCTCAGTCGCGATTTTGACCGGATTTTTGAGGCCCCCTTCGCCGCCTCCAGCCGCGAGTCCCTTCAGGCGGGATTCTCGCCCTCCCTCGAAATCCATGAGGACGCTGACAATGTCACCGTGAGCCTCGAACTGGCTGGAGTGGACCGCAAAGATGTCAATGTCACCATTCATGACGGTGTCCTTACGGTCAGCGGGGAGCGCAAGCAGGACCGGGAGGTCAAGGACGGTGACGTCTTCCGTACTGAGCGGTTTTATGGCCGCTTTGAGCGTCAGGTTGGACTCACCCAACCGGTTGTGACCGAGAGGGTAAAGGCCGCTTACAAGGATGGCATTCTAACGATCACGCTGCCCAAGGCAGCCGACGCCAAACCCAAGAACATCGACATCAGCGGAAGCTGATTCTGGGGGGTCTCCCAAGCGGAGTCGTCTTGCAATATTCCCGCCCATGGGCTGCGAAGGCAGCGCTGTGGGCGGGACTACCATGGTTCAAGGCTTCTCAGAATCTCCGACGACGGTCTGCCGGAGTATCCCGTAAACATCCAGCGAACCGATCTGTTCCGATTCCGGAACTTCCCGGGCGATCAGGACCGGCCAATCGTCCCGCGAAGTGGGTCGCACCCCGTGGGACCCCTTCACTAAAGAGGCGTCCAGCGGGATGACATCCATCAACATCCTTAGCCCCAGTTTTTTCTGGAGCAGTCGCCAAGCGATCTTGAGTCGAATCGCCGGCTGGGCGGGATCGAGGAACAGTTCCACGGGATCATATCCTGGCTTTCGATGGATATCGACGCATCTCGCAAAATCCGGCGCGACCGCATCGTCGAGCCAATAGTAGTAGGTGAACCACGCATCCTCTCGGGACCACGCCACAAGATCGCCGGCACGAGGATGTGCCAGGCCCTGTTCCACCTTCATCGGGAAATCCCAAACCTCCGAAACGCCCGGCAGGGAAGCCAGGAATTCCTCCACCGCCGGCATCAATTTGCGATCGTTCACATACACGTGGGCAACCTGGTGGTCAGCAATCGCAAACACCTTGGAGTTGCCGGCATCGAGAAGCTCAAGCCCCAGTTCCTCCTTCACCGTAAGCCAGCCCTGGCGCCGGAACTCCCGATTCAGGTGGATGGGTTGATGGACGTTGGTCAGACCGTATTCGCTCAGAATCACCACCTCGACATCGCGCTCGGAATAGAAATCCAGCAGATCACCCACGATCGCATCGATCGCCCTCAGGTCAGGTACCACGCGTGGATTAATCGTGCGCGCTTCCGGGCTCCCGGCAGCCCCAAGGAAAGGTCCCCATCGCTGCAGGTTGTAGTCGAGGTGCGGAAGATAGACGAAATGAAGGCTCGGGGAGTGGTGCCTCTCGACCCACTTGGCGGATTCAGCAATCCATCGCGTAGCGCAATCTGGCGATCCTTGCGGCGATTTGACACCCGCTGCCGGCCCCCAGAACCCGGCGAATGGGAACTCACCCAGTTCCTGCTTTAACGCGGTCTTCAATTCATAAGGCCACGCATAGATGTCGAAGAACTTCCTCCCGTCAGCGGGATACATCGGTCGCGGGGTCACCGACCAGTCTGCGGTGGAATACATGTTGTACCACCAAAAGAGCTTGGCGCAGGTGAAGTTGGGAAACAGGGATCGCAGCTCGTCCCATACCTTTGGTGCGCCGACCAGATGGTTGGACTGCTTCCAGAATTGGACCTCGTCCAACTGGCGGTGATACCAACCGTTGCCGACGATCCCATGGTCCGTGGGCCTTCGGCCGGTCAGATAATCCGACTGTGCCGTGCAGGTCACCGCCGGTAATGCCGGATCAATGGTGACCACGCGATGGGATCGCACCCAATCCGCCAGCCGGGGCATGTGTTCGCCAACCAGGCCTCGAGTCAAACCCACGACATTCAAAACCGCCGTTCTCTGCACCGGGCGATCTTCAATGACACCGGTCGCTTCGACAACCTTCCAACACTTACCTAAGCGCATACGGCGTCAGACCGGTACTCCGTCCGCCTCGGCGATGGCCGTAAC
>JBGAPN010000560.1:0-2925 GCA_044221235.1 Limisphaerales bacterium | reverse complement strand
CAATTGCCGTTCCTCCACAGAAGGACGGGTTGCCGTCTGCGGGAAGTTGCTGACCTCGTCGTTCATCAGGGCCCGGCAGGAGGCGTGGAGCGGGCAAGCGTTGCAGACCGGATTCCGGGGTGTGCACAGTGTGGCCCCGAGTTCCATCAACGACTGATTCAGGGCGGAACAGGGTCCTGCAGCGAGAATCGAGTGGCGCCCCTGATACGCCGCACAGTTGGCCGTCAGTACGAGGCGTTCCGCAAGATCCCAGAGCCGTCGATTAAGTTCCTTCGATTTGGGATCCCCAGGCATTGCGTGGAGACGGGTCAGGACCCGGATCACGTTGCCATCCAAAATGGGCGCGGGCTGGTTGAAGGCAATGCTGGCAATGGCTCCCGCCGTGTAGGGGCCAATTCCGGGGAGCTTGAGGAGACCGTCCACCGTGTCCGGAAAGCGCCCTCCGAGCTCGTTCACAATCACCCGGGCCGTTTTCATCAGGTTGCGTGCCCGGGAGTAGTATCCGAGTCCCTCCCAGAGCTTGAGCACCCGCTCCTCACGTGCTTCGGCCAGGGCTCCGACGTTAGGCAGGGCTTCCATCCATCGATTCCAGTACGGGATGACCGTCTTCACCTGCGTCTGCTGGAGCATGATTTCGGAGATCCAGATGGCGTAGGGATCCCGGGTGAGCCGCCAGGGCAGTTCGCGGGCGTGCCGGGCGAACCAATCCAGAAGGAGGGGAACGACCCGTTCGGGCGAAGGTATGCAAGGACGCGGCACGGGAAACGTTCGGGAGGAATCGGCGTGGAGATCAATCCACGAATTGCCCGGTCCGTTACCGCGCGGGCCAGAGGGCGACGCAGACCAATTCACTCCCGGTTCGGGCAAACACGCATCCATCAGCAAACGCCGGAGGGGCCCAGGCGACGTTTCGGCCCGCGAACGGATTCCTGGGTGTGACCACGAACGTCCGGGCCAGTTCCCGGTATCCCCCGGGCGACAGGCGGGCGAGGATTAATTCCCCGCGGTCGTTAAAAAGCAGGACCGATTCCCCAGCAGGGGTGATGTGGACGGTCGCCCCAGGCTTCAGGTCGGTGACGGAATTGGTGGACCAGAGCGGATTTCCGTCGCGTGCGTCCAGGCAAACGAACTCGCCGTTCAGGCGCGCAGAATAGACCTGATCGCCGTTCAGAAAGGCGGTGGAGGTGACACTGAGCACCCGGCGGGTGGGTTTGGGATCGTCGGGCCAGACCAGGATCGGTTCTTGGTTGTCCTTGCCCAAATGAAACATCAGGCCCCCGACCAACAGTCGATCTCTGTCGAAGACCGGCGTGGAGACCACCATGTCAGCGGGAATGACCATGGGCCGTCGCCAGAGCACGGCTCCCGAAGCAGGACTGAGGCTGGCGATGGACTCGGGAGTCCAGATGATCAACTGCCGGACACCTCCATGGGTGATGACCACGGGCGAACTGTATCCGATTCCCTCGTCGAGGCTTCGCCAGACTTCCCTCCCGGTCTTTGCCTCTAACGCCACCACGGAAGCGCCGGGTTTGCCGCCGATGGCCAGGATCAACAGACCGTCGATGATCAGGGGAGAAGGAGTGGTTCGCAATTCCGCCCCGGGGTAGTCGGAGGACAGCGCTCGTTTCCAAACGACGGTCCCGTCGTGGGTGTTGATACAGTGGAGGTGCCCATGCCAACCGAGTGTGTACACCCGGTCGCCGTCGACCACTGGAGTGGCGTTCGGTCCTGTCTCCTGTCCCGGAGTGAACGCCCACTCGGGCGATACCACGTCGCAAGACTGGCTCCATTGGAGGCGTCCCGAGGAAACATCGAAGCATTGGACCCTTTCCTGGCTGGTCGGTCGGTTCAGCACAAGGTCGTGCACGATGACCTGGCCTTTGGCCACGACGGGCGACGAAAAGCCAAACCCAATCCCTGTCCGCCAACGTGCTTCGGCGGGGGGCAAATTGGTCAGTCGCTTGGTCCCAGGCTCCAACCAGACGTTGTCTCGCTGAGGGCCTCTCCATTGCGGCCAGTCTGCTGCCAGGGCTGAGGCCACAGCCAGGCAGATTCCCAATCCCCACCACCCGCCAAACGGTGGGATGAAGCAGGTCAGGCCTCCGGGAGAATCCGGGGGTTCGTGAATTCCACCGTCCATGGAGTGATGCGAGATCATGAACCGGGCTCAAGAGGGGTGCCAGCATCCTCGTTCCAGGATTGCGGGCTTGTCCGGAGGCCGGCTGGCATTCCGTAGCCGGACCGCTCGTTTGGGCTTTGAGCTTTGGGCTTTGGTTTCCATGCTTCACGGGTTGACCAGTTACACCGCCAAGCTGAGCCCTGAACAGGCCGTCCGTCTTGAGGCCATCGTGCGCGATGGAACGTTCGAGCTGAGGGAGGTGCCGTATGCCCGATTCAGCGGAATCCGGAAGGATTTCAACGTGACCTTTTACGAGTCGGGCAAACTGGTGGTGCAGGGGAAGGGGACCCGGGACTTCGTTGAGTTTGTCCTCGAACCGCAGGTACTCCGGCAGGCGCGCCTGGGCTACGAGGAGGAATTGAATTCCGAGCTGCTCCTGCCGCGGCTCGGCGTCGACGAATCGGGCAAGGGCGACTTCTTCGGGCCGCTTTGCATTGCCGGCGTGTACGTCAATGCCGACGTGATCCGGTCATGGAAGGATTCCGGGATTCGTGACTCCAAAAACATCGGAAGTGATGCCCAGATTGCGAAGTTGGCAAAACTCATCCGGGAGACACCGAAATGCGTCACCACGGTGGTGCCCATCGGCAACGAGGCCTACAACCGGATGCATAAGTCGAATGGCTCGGTGAATCGTGTCCTGGCGTGGGGACATGCCCGGGTGATCGAGAACCTGATGCTTCAAAAACACCGGATGGTTCCTGTTCCGGTCCGGGCGATCAGCGACCAATTCGCCCAGGACA
>JBGAPN010000559.1:0-2932 GCA_044221235.1 Limisphaerales bacterium | reverse complement strand
GATGAAGCGGAGAACCTTGAACGGGGTGGTCACCCGGATCGACTTGACCAATCGATGGGTTGAGATCCGGACGACCAATGGGTTGGAGCAGATCGCCTACCGCACCAACGTGAATGTCCTCCTCACGGGGCAGCGGATTCCCGTGTCCGAGATTCAGGTGGGGGACCGTGTGGGACTGGTGGTCCGATCCGGCAACGGTGACGGGTGGCAGATCCTTTCAGCACGTATCGGGGCGCGACCGCCGGGTGGCGGCAACGTGAAGCGGACGGACGATTCTCACCTTCCCGATCGTTAGGACCCTCCTGGCCCCCGACCCGATGCAGCCTTCCCTCCCACGATTGGTCGTTGCACCGGGGATTCGGCGGGCTCGACCACCCGGCCACCCCGTTGCCGTCCGTAGTCAGTTTTCCAAGTTATTCGTCGCTTCTCGTTGGATTGAGGACCCCGCGCAGGTGAGGTGCTTCGTTCAGCCCGCGACCCCATTGAGACTCTCGCCATGCAACCAAGAACCATATCCCTGATCCTCGCCCTCCTGGTGACGGCCGTCGTCCAAGCGGCATCCGGCTCACTGCCGGAACCTAAGGTGGATGCCATCAACAAGATTCACCCCAGCCTCCGTGCCGCCGGCAGGGAGGTTACTGCCGTTGTCCGGTTGACCGACCCTCCGTTGGTCGCCCGGCTTGGCCAGAATGCCAAGGTCAAAGGCATCACCATGAGCCGCTCTGAACAGATCGCCTATGTTCGGGGCCTGAAGGCCAAGCAGGCGGACGTCATCCGGAGAATCGTCGACGCCGGTGGATCCACCGAAGGCGTCATGACAAAGGCGCTCAATGCCGTGATCGTGCGCGTTCAGTCGGATCGCCTCCCGGAGATCGCCGAACTCGCCTCGGTCTTTACGATCCGACCCATTGGAAATTACGAGCTAGATCTCAGTGAGACCGTTCCCTACATCGGGGCCAAGGCGGTTCAGGATTCCGGAGTGACGGGTGCTGGTGTCCGGGTGGCGGTGTTGGATTCCGGTGTGGACTATACCCACAGGAATCTGGGTGGTCCGGGAACAGCAGCAGCGTATGCCGCGGCCTATGGAGCGGGCCCGGCGGATCCCGCCAACAAGACCCGTGGGGGGCTGTTTCCCACTTCCAAGATCATCGGTGGATGGGACTTCGTGGGCGAAGATTGGCCGAACTCTCCGGAAGTTGCCGATGAGGACCCCATCGATCTCGAAGGCCATGGAACCCATGTGGCCGATATCATCGCCGGAGAGAGCACGGATGGACTGCATAAAGGAGTGGCTCCGGGAGCCAAGCTTTACGCCTTCAAGGTCTGCAGTGCGATCGCCAGCTCCTGCAGTGGCATCGGCGTGCTGCTCGGGCTCGAAGCCTGCTTGAACCCGGATAATCCGGTGGATGTCGAGGAAGTCGTCAATCCCGTCGACATCATCAACATGTCGCTGGGCGCGCCGTACGGTCAGATGCAGGACGATTCGGCGTATGTCGTGGAACTTCTAAACTGGTTCGGAATCACGGTGGTGGTCTCCGCCGGGAATAGTGGCGACCTGCCCTATATTGCTGGTTCACCCAGCACAGCCCCGGGGGCCCTGTCGGTGGCGCAGACCCAGGTTCCAAGCGCCAAGGCGTTTTCGATCCGCATCTTCCGGAATGGCAATCGGGTGACTTCCGAGATCCTGAATACGGCGGACATCGCCTGGGCTCCGGTTGACCGCACGGTCAACGCTCCGCTCGTCTACGTGGGACTCGGCTGCGTCGGCGTCCCCTACCTGGTGCCAGAGTCCAAGGTGAAAAACGCGATTGCCATCATTGATCGCGGGAACTGCAACATCAGTGAAAAGGTGGACCGTGCCGCTCGGTTGGGCGCCAAGGGCGTGATCATTGTGAACAATGTCCCCGGAGATCCGCCGACCTTCAGTCAGGGCGACGGAAGCCGATTTGTCCCCACACTGGTGATTTCGCAGGCCGACGGGAATGCGCTCAAAGCCTCGTTGGCGGGTGCAACGGTCAAGGCCACCTTTGGACCCCGCCTCTTCAGTTCCCTGGCAGGAAGCGTGGTTTCTACCTCCTCGCGCGGTCCGAGCTATTCCTTCCAGACCATCAAACCAGACATCGGTGCCCCAGGTGCCTCCGTCTCGGCAGAGGTCGGAACCGGAGTCGGGGAAACGCCGTTCGGTGGCACTTCCGGAGCGGCGCCCATGGTGTCGGGAGCCGCCGCCCTCCTGCAGGAGCACTTTTTGAACACCCTGGGTGCGATGCTGCCGTCGCTGTATGTGAAGGGATTCCTGGTCAACCATGCGGAGACCAACATCCTGAACAATCCGGTGTCTCAACCGGGTATCCTCGCCCCGATCACCCGAATCGGGGGTGGCGAAGTCCGGGTCGACCGGGCCAGCGCGGGCAAGGTCATTGCCGTGACGGAGGCGGAGCCGGTGGAGTGGATGGAAAACTTCCAGAGTTCCCTCTCGTTTGGGTATCAGGCCCTCAATCTGCCCGGTCCGGCCGTAATGACCCGTACGGTGTACTTGCTGAACCTCTCTCCGGTGGATCAGACACTCAGTGTGGCCAACCGGTTCCGATACGCATCGGATTCGGCATCGGGCGCGGTGACGGTTTCCTTCTCGGCCCCCACGGTTTCCATCCCCGCTTGGGATAGCGCGTCGGTGGACGTGACGCTCACTGTGAATCCAGCCTTGTTGCCGACGTGGTCGCTCAACGGTGGCACCGCCGGCGGTAACGGGGAACTTCTGCGAGTCCATGAAATGGACGGATACGTTACGTTCGCCAGTACCTCCGAGAAGGTGCAGGTTCCCTGGCATCTGCTGCCGCGAAAGGCGGCGAATATGGCGGTCGACTCGGACTCGGTGACACTGACGTCCGGCACGGGTTCCGTGCACCTAACCAACGCGAACGGTGCGGATAGC
>JBGAPN010000558.1:0-2939 GCA_044221235.1 Limisphaerales bacterium | reverse complement strand
TCCCTCGGATTTGCTGGCGCGGAATCGAACGGACCACCAGGCCTGCACCCAGTGCCACGAGGCATTCAAGGAACCGCAGTTCCTGGTGCAACACACCCACCACACGGCGGGATCCACGGGCAGTGAGTGTTACAACTGCCACATGCCGCACACCACCTATGGAGTCCTGACGGCCATCCGAAGCCACCAGGTCAGCAGTCCGCGGATTTCCGATGAACTGACGACGGGTCGCCCCAATGCGTGCAACCTGTGCCATTTGGACCAGACTCTGGAATGGACGTCCGACCACTTGGTCCGGTGGTACCGGCAGCCTGCTGTGGCACTCCCGGAGGAACGCAGGACGGTTTCCGACGCCGTCTACCTGACGCTGTCGGGAGACGCCGGCCAAAGGGCATTGTTGGCGTGGCATCTGGGCTGGGAACCGGCGCTGGCGGCCTCGGGCAACCATTGGATCGCACCGCTGCTGGGGGTGCTTCTCGATGACCCGTATGCTGCGGTGCGCTGCGTTGCGGAGCGTTCGCTGAAGACAACGTCGGGGCTTGTCCCCAGCCATTATGATTTCGTGACCGATCCGGCGTCGCGTCCCCCGGCCCGGGACGACGTGTGGTCGGCTTGGAATTCTCGTTTCTCCCAGGGTCCCGCGGCGGTGGCGTTTCCGCCCTCAGTCCTGGTACTCCCGGGACCCATGGAACCCATGTTGTCCCGGATGAATCCGTACCTCGAGCGCCGTAACCATCGGCCGATGCGACTGCGTGAGTGATGGCCGGCGCCCGGTCAGATGGACTGCTGGATTTCCGCCAGGAGTCGTTCGAGACGCCGTCCGTATTCCACGAAATTCGCCCGTAGAGCGTCGTCCTGAGCCTCGGAATGGGCATCATGGAAGACGGCCACCATGTGCGGCTCGATGCTCAGGGCGCCGGCGTAACCCCGTCGCAGGGCATCCGTGAGGATGCGTCGGACGGCTCCTTCGCCGTCACCCGGCCAGGCATAGTCCGCATCGTTTTTTGCGGGGTTCCAACGTGCGTCCTTGATATGGATATGGGTCACGTGGTCGCGCACCGCCGTCCAGAATTCCCAGGCATCCTGGCGGGGCCAGGGCTTGGGCTTGGACCGGTCGGTATTGAAGACTGGATTGGCGGTGTCGAAGACCCACTGAAGTCCGGGAACCGAGTCGAGCAGTTCCAGGGCATGGCGGGAACTCATGCCGCCGTAATTCATGCAATTCTCATGCACCGGTTGCAGCCCCGCGTCCCGGAACCGGGCGACCACCTCACGAACCCGGCGGATCACTTCGGCCGGGATCCGCTCCTCCGAATCGTCCGGTTTGAAACTCATGATGCGGACAAACCGCGTTCCAAGCCGTTGCATCCGGGGAATGGCGCGGGTGACCTCGGCCTGGGTGATGTCGAACGGATCGGTCACCCGTTTTGCCCAGTTCATGATGGTGGAACCAAGGCAATACACCGAGATCCGGGCCCCAGCGAGAGTCTCCACGGCGGCGTCGAACGCCGGTTGGGGCAGTTCATGGAGGTTGGCCTTTGGGAAACCGGGAACCTGGATGTTCCGGGCCTCGATGTGGAGCCAGCCCAGTTCCTGCGCCGCCTGGATCTGCGAACTCAGGGAATTGCCGGCTTCATCGCCGATACCGCAGAGGATCATGGGGAAGTGGAAACCGGTCGCCGTGATTGAATGAAAAGAAAAACGCCACCCGGATGGGGGTGGCGCGGATCGGGAAACGGCTCAGGACTTGCGCCCGCCCTTTGCGCTGACGGCCTTGGCGACCTTCTTGCGTTTGATGCGACGGACCTGGCGCCGACGTTTCTCGACTTTGTTGTGCTGTTTGCCCATAGCTGTTTTATTTGACGAACAATGAGTACGACTGTGCGAACCAACATGGGGATTGCGTCCCGGCGGTTCAATTCCTTTTTCCTCGCTGGCTGGACGGTGGCGGCGGCGATTGCGACGGCGTCATCGGGGGCGGCTGACAGTCCCAAGACGACCCAGGGGACCCAAAGCTCAAAGAGTTCCGGCAACTCGAAGACCAAAAAGGAGGATCCCATGGCGATCCTGCGGTTCTTTACCGAGGTGACGGATGATGGCACCGCGCCGAAGATTGAGGTCATTCGGAGCCTGCCCCAGACCTATCCGATCACCAAGGAACCGTTCATGGATGAGCGGGACATCGCGCGGGCGCAGCTCATGGAGACGGCTGACGGCGGGTTCATGATCCAGGTGGATACCACCAACCACGGGCGGCAGACGCTGGAGATGACCACGGTGGGTGCGAGTGGAAAGCGCGTGGTCATCTTCGGGCAATGGAATGTCGATGGACAGGAGAAGCCCGAGGAACGCTGGCTGGCGGCACCGCTGATCCGGTCTCCGATTCATACCGGCTCGTTGGTGTTTTCCGCCGATTGTTCCCGTGAGGAGGCGCAACGGATCGTGGAGGGGATGAATAACGTTGCCGTGAAGCTGAAGAACCAGCCCAAGTCGAAGTCGAAGCCGAGCAACCAGTCGACGCAGAACGACAAGAGCAAGCAGCCCACGGCGTCGCCAAATTCCAAGGCGCAGGACGCCATCGACAAGGCCAGCAAGTAACCATGTCTACATTGGTCTGCCGGACTGCGGCGTTCCTGCTGTCCTTCGGCTGGGCCTTGGCCCAGCCCTTCAATTTCCCCACGGCAAACCGCGCGCTGCTCGAGCCCGATGGCCAGTCCCGCTTTTTCGTGGGGACGGCCGGCCATTCGTGGGAGAGCGGTGAATTCGGCTGTGTTCGCAGTGGCGGGAACCAATTCCATGAGGGCTTGGACATCCGCTGCCTGCAACGGGACGGGCGGGGCGAACCCACCGATCCGGTCAACGCCAGTGCTGCGGGCACGGTTGCCTATGTAAACCGGAAGCCCTCCCTTTCCAATTACGGCAACTACATCGTTCTCCGG
>JBGAPN010000043.1:0-19779 GCA_044221235.1 Limisphaerales bacterium | reverse complement strand
GAAGCGGGTGCGTTCTCGTATGGTGCCCTGTATCACGCATGGATCGTCCGTCGGGATGCCGAGGGCCGGTTGCATCAGGTTCCACCCGACGGGGCCATGACCGGTCTGATTGCCGAGCGGAGTCTGCGCCGCGGCGCCTGGATCGCCCCGGCCAACGACGCCCTCCAAAACCTGGTGGCGTTGGAACCCAGGCTGCCCGTGGAAGAGTGGCAGTCACTTCAGAATGCCCAGCTTAACTTCCTGCGCCAGGACGCGTGGGGGTTCCGTTGCCTGGCCGCGGATACGCTCTCCGGCGAGCCGGATCTGCGTCCCATCAACGTCCGCCGACTTCTTCAACTGCTCCGCCGGGCCGCCCTACGTCTGGGCGCCACCTACGTCTTTGAGCCGATGAACGATGCCTTTATCCGGACGGTACACCATTCCTTCGAGAGCTTGATGCTCCACTTGTTCGCACGCGGGGCCTTTGCCGGCCGGACGCCGCAGGACTCCTTTCAGGTGAACACAGGACCGTCGGTGAATCCTCCCGAGAGCCGGGAACTCGGCCGCCTGATTGTCGAAATCAAGGTGGCTCCCGCCCTGCCGCTCCGGTTCCTGACTCTCCGGTTGGTCCAATCGGGCGACCGGGCGACCGTCTCTGAGACCCAGTGACATGCCGAACCCCGCCAACGAGACCGTCCTGTACCCGTTCACCGCATTCAATTTTGCGGTTGAGATCGAGGTGCCTGGGGTCGCCACCCAGGTCTGCCATGCGTCCTTCGCAGAGTGCGACGGCATTGAGATGACCATGGAGGTAAAGTCCATCCGCGAAGGAGGAAACAACCATGCCGCCGTCCGGCTCACCGGGCCGATGACCCTGGGACAGGTGACGCTCAAGCGGGGCATGACCGCCAACTTCGACCTCTGGGACTGGCTGGCGACCCTCCAGGAAGAGGGGAATGGAAAGCTCCGCGCGACCACGAAGATCGTCCTGTTTGCCGAAGACGGACAAACGGAGCGAGCGCGGTTCGTCCTTGACCGTTGCCTGCCCACCAAGCTCAAGGCGCCGGCCTTGAACGCACGCGACGGCATGGTGGCCATCGAGGAACTTCAACTCGTGTACGAGTCCCTCCGCCTGGTGAAGCCCCAGAAATAAGCGGTCGCCCGGATTCGAAACCCGGGTGCAATCCTTCGCCTGAACCACGGACCCAGTTCATCCACCCATGCCGGACACCAGCCAGCTCGCCAAAGCCGAACTTCGGGAACTCGACGCGGAGTTCGAGAACGAGATCAACCGCGATCAATGGACCACCGTTCAGTTCAACCCGGAAACGCTGAAGGTCACGTTTGCCAACCAGATCCAGACTCCGGAAGGCGCCGGGGACCAGCAGGGAACGCCAGCGCGTCAATTCGTCGGAGCCGGCACCACCAAGCTCGCCCTGCAGATCTGGTTTGACGTCATGGCCCTGCCCGACGGCGAAAACACGGAGAACGACGTCCGCAACCTGACCAAAAAAATCAGCTATTTCATCACGCCCCAGCCCACCACGGACACTCCGCCCAAGTTCGTTCCACCGGCCATC
Organism: Limisphaerales bacterium; assembly: GCA_044221235.1. GTDB lineage: Bacteria > Verrucomicrobiota > Verrucomicrobiia > Limisphaerales > UBA9464 > UBA9464. The sequence goes on along the minus strand of JBGAPN010000043.1, from coordinate 18,220 downwards.
CGCTTTCTGTGGGGATCCTTCTCCTTCGATGGCATCATGGAATCGCTCGAGGAATCCCTGGAGTACTTCTCCCCGGACGGACGGCCCCTGCGCGCCAGCATGTCCCTCGCCCTGACCCAGCAGAAGATTCAGGCGTTCAATGTCCCGGACAGCGATCGCGGACGGCGCCCGCCGCCGACCACTCCAGGAACTTCAGCCGATCCGAATGCGGCGGCCGGCACCAAACCGCTCACTTCCGCGCCTTCCGGATCCACGCTGCAGGGACTGGCCGACGCCGCCGGCAAGGGTGCGGACTGGCAGTCCATCGCCACCGCCAACGGCATCGAAAATCCCCGGTTGCTGAGTCCCGGACAATTGATCGACCTCAATGTCCAGGCACCAACCGTATCAATTTCCATCCGCTGATTTCCAGCCCACTCACCCATGCCCGTCGTCATCGACACGTTCGAAGCGCTTCCTGCCTCCGAACCGCCCCCGTCATCCCGTTCCTCGGGACAGCGTGAATCGGCGTCACCCACGGTCGAACCGGAAACCGTGGAACGACTGAACGAGGTCCGGGCCGAACGCGAGGAACGTATCCGCGCTCACTGAGCCCATGCCGCCCGCCAACAGCCTGCTCCAATCCAGCCGCCCGTCGTTTGAAGTCGACGGGCGCGCGAATGACCGCCTGGGAGAGGGACTCCTGCGGCTGCAGGTCGCGGAAACCCTCGACGGCCTCTATCGGTGCGAAGCCACCTTTGGGAACTGGGGCACCAACAGCGGGCGGCCCGGCTTCCTGTACTTCGACCGCCAGACCCTCGACTTTGGGAAAGCCTTCAAGGTGAAGCTCGACGATGCCACTCTGTTCGACGGCCGTGTGATGGCCTTGGAGGCGGAGTTCCCGGCGGATCGACCTCCCGAGATAACGGTCCTGGCCGAGGATCGCCTCCAGGATCTCCGGATGACCCGGCGGACCCGCACGTTTTCCAATCAGTCCGATGCCGACGTTTTCCAACAGATTGCGGGCGACCACGGTCTGTCACCCGACATCGATCTGTCCGGCCCGACTCACAAGGTCCTGGCACAGGTAAACCAAAGTGACTTGTCGTTTCTTCGGGACCGGGCCCGGGCCTTGGGAGCGGAATTGAAGGTGGACGGTTCCACCTTCCGCGTCGCGACGAGATCCACCGGCGGGTCGAATCCGATCGAACTCAACCACGGACGCGAACTGAGGACGTTCACGGTGCTGGCGGATCTTGCCCACCAGCGCACCGCGCTTTCTGCCACCGGCTGGGACGTCTCGGCGAAATCCGAGATCCGGCATGAGACCGGCGACAGCGCCCTGGGCGGAGAGTTGGAGGACGGTGAGAGTGGCGCCAGCCTGCTCCAGTCGGCTCTGGGTGAACGGAAGGACTCCGTGGCCCACGGCGTTCCGGCGACGGGAGACGAGGCTCGTTGCATCGCCGAATCCGCCTTTCGGTTGGGAGCCCGCCGGTTCCTTCGAGGTCGCGGCGTGGCGGAACCCGCGGCGGGATTGTCCGTGGGCAGTACCGTGGACTTGATTGGACTGGGCCCCCTGTTTAGCGGCAAATATTACGTTTTCGAACTGCGACATCGGTTCGACGGTAAACTGGGACTGAGGACCGAATTCTCCTGCGAACGTCCCTGGATCGGCCGCGTGTAGTCCATCGGCATCGACCTCCGCCACGCTCCCGATGGTTCGGAATCTTCCGAGCTACAGTTCAACTCCAGACCATGCCCCCTTCCCTCTCCATCGAAAGCCTGACGGACGGTCGCATTCCTGCGGGACTGGGCGGACGTTGGTATGGGGTCTTCCCCGCCCTGGTGACGGACATCCGGGATCCGGACAACCAGGGGCGGGTCAAGGTCAGCCTCCCGTGGGCTCCCGACAATGGCGGCGACCGTTACGAGGCCTGGGCTCGCCTGGCCACGCTGATGGGTGGGAACAACCGGGGCAGCTGGTTTGTTCCCGACGTCAACGACGAGGTGTTGATCAGCTTTGAAGCCGGGGATCCGCGGCGTCCCTACATTCTGGGTGGACTCTGGAATGGCAGCGACGCGCCGCCCGAGTCCATGGATGGAGCCGGGAGCAACTACAAAAAAATCATCCGCTCGCGAAACGGAGTAAAAGTGACCCTGGACGACACCGATGGCCAGGAGCAGTTCGTCGTGGAAACGCCGGGAGGACAGAAAATCACCCTGAAAGACGGGCCGGGTTCCATTGCCATCGAGGATAGCAACGGGAACTCAATCAAGCTTGAGACTGCAGGGATCACGGTGAACTCCAGCGCCAAGGTCACGGTGTCCTGCAGCCTGGCCGAGGTTTCTGCCAGCATGCTGACCGTCAATGCGGGCATGTCGAAGTTCAGCGGCGTAGTCCAGTGCGACACCCTGATCAGCAACACCGTGATCAGCGCCACCTATACGCCGGGCGCCGGCAACATCTGGTAATTCCAGACTCCCACTCCCGTGGATCGGCACATCATCCAGTGGACCGCCCCGTCCCCGTTGTGGACGGAGTTGAAGTCGTCGACCTTGGGACGCACGGTATTCGCGCGCCCCGGCATTCTGCGGTTTGCCACGGATGCCTTCATGCAGGACTACCTCGACGTCCTGGCCACCGATCCGCGAAAGCTCGGCGAGTTTCGGGCGGTTCCCGAGACCTGGCGGGGAAAGCTGCTGCAGCCCACCTTCACGCCACCCGGTGATTCGTTTCAGCTCGGCCTCCAGCGGCGGGGCAACACCACCCTTCGACCTGCCGGGACCGGCGCGGCGGCAACTCCCGCATTCCCCACCGGCACCACGGTTCCGCGGCTCAAACTGTACCAGCCCGCACACCAGCGGCATTACCTGCTGTCCGCCTGCCTCGTCTGCCAGCGTGCCGGGTTGCCAGACCGGAAGGTCGATGTCGGACGACAGGAAAAGGTCAGCTTCGTGATGCGGCGTCTGATCGCGGACGCGGGACAGGAAAACAACCCACCGGACACGTGGCCGGAATTCGGATGGGTTGATGGATCGTGGGTCCGTGTTCTCTCGGAAGACCGCACCCGGAGTGACATTGTTCTCGACCGGGAAGAGCGTCTGCCCCTGTTTCCGGCCAATTTCACGGAGGATGACCAGCGCGGCAGGCGCCTCTTCTCGGGAGTCATTCCGGTTGCCCGTCGTGACGCCTACCTGGGCGCCCAGAAGCGGGACACCGCGGCCGCGCCCGGAAACCCCGCGGGAACCACCAGCAAGACGGCCCGCAAGATCCTCTTCCGCACCTTGGTGGCGGATCCATGGAAGAACCTCATCAGCCAGGCGGCGAGCGCACAGAACTCCATGACCGAGGCGCCGCCCGACGGCAGTTCGCTGCCGGATCTGACGGACGCCCGGAAGAAATCCCGCGAACAGATTCAGTTGGTGTCCTGGTTGGTCCTTCTCGACTTCGCCCAGTTCCTGAAGGAGCAGCTCCCCAAGGTCTCCCAAGTGATCGGCGGAACCCTGGCGCGCAGTCAGCTCAGCACGGCCGAGGACAATCTCCTGACGGCTCTGGACCAGACACGCGCCGGCACCGCCAACCTCACCGGGGCACTGCAACTGGGGTCCTCCATCACCACCGTGGCCTCGTCGATGACCGATGCCCTCCGACGCATCGTTGCCTTCGGCCCGGCGCTCGAGGCCGCGACCACGCCCTACTTCCGCGACCCACCGGCCGGCAACTGGCCCAATTTCCTCTTCCCGCTGGCGGACGCGCAGTATCCCGCCCAGGCCCCACTCCCACCCATCCTCAACCTCGGCACTCTTTCGACCGAGGAGCAGTCCGGCCTCCTCCTCGACGCGGATCCGGCAGTCAACGATCCGCTGGAACGGGTCGACAAACTGGTGGTGCTCCTGGTGCGCGCCCTGCCCGAGTCCGCAACGAACCCGGAACCGGCAATCCCCACGGCGGCAATTCCGCCCGTGGACAACCGTGACGGGGTCTTCCGCATCCGCTGCGTGTACGAACGCCCGGCCTGCGGACCGGTTCATCTCGATGTCGTCAGCCAGCCCACCGAGGCGTTCGAGCTGGCCGGCTACTTCGATCCTGATGCACCAACGCGGCCGATCCGGATCGGTCTTCCGGTGGACACCACCCCGGCCGGACTGCGCAAGTTCGACAAGAATACCGCGTTCGTCATGTCCGACATCCTTTGCGGCCAGGTGGCCAAGATGCGGAGCCTGACATTCGGGGACCTTGTCCGCTCCGTGTTGCCGTTCCCGTTCCACAAAGACATCAACGTTGGCGACATGGGGCCCTGTGGCGGCGGGAACGGCTTCGGAACCATCTGCTCGCTTTCCATCCCGATCATCACCCTCTGCGCGCTCATCCTCCTGATCATCATGGTGACGCTGCTCGACTTCGTCTTCCGATGGCTCCCCTTCCTGATTCTCTGCTTCCCAGTTCCGGGCTTGAAGGGAAAGAAGTAGTCCAACCGCTCTGCTCTCAATTCCAATGCCCTCTCTCCAGCTCGGCAAAGGTATCAGCTTCCCGCCCCGCGTCGGTGAGGATGGCCGCATCGCATGGTCCTCCGTGAGCAGAACATCCGGGAGAACATCCGGGTGATTCTCCTGACCAACCGGCTGGAACGCCTTCGCCTGCCCGAGTTTGGCGGAAGTCTCCAGCAGTTCCTCTTTGAGCCGAACAATGTCGCCACGCGTAGCCTCATCCAGGACCGCATCACCAAGGCCCTCGCCCGCTGGGAGCCGCGGATCACGGTGGAGTCGGTCAAGGTCGATCCAGACTCGGACGACCCGGAGGCTGCCATCGCAACCATTACGTACAAGCTGGTGGCCACCCGCGCCCGCGAACGCGTGAGCCTCAGCGTCACCCTCGCCTCCTGATCCCATGCCCATTGAAGTCCCCAACTTGAGCGACCAGAGTTACCAGGACCTGGTCAACACCACGCTTGCGCGGATTCCGGTGCACACGCCGGAGTGGACCAATTTCAACCACAGCGACCCCGGAGTCACACTGGTCGAACTGTTCGCGTTCCTGACCGAGAACCTCCTGTACCGCGCCAATCAGATTCCGGAGCGCAATCATCGGAAATTCCTGACGCTTCTGGGCATCAATCTGTTGCCCGCGGCATCCGCTCGGGGCTTGGTGAACATTCAGAACGAACGCGGACCGCTGACGACGCTCACCCTGAACGGCGACCTGGAAGTCCGGGCTGGCCAGGTGCCGTTTCGGACCGAAACCGGACTCGATGTGCTCCCCGTCGAGGTTGCAGCCTATTACAAACGGGAGACCGAGGAGACCGATCCCCAGCTCGTGGAGTATTATGAAACGCTGTACTCCTCCTTCCGGCAATCCACGCCTCCACCGGGACTAAAGCTGTACGAAACTGTCCCATTGACTTCGGTCGGGGAATCCGGAGTTGCCCTTGGACAGGAGGCTGTGGACGGATCCCTTTGGATTGCGCTGCTGGTTCGAGCCGTCGACAAGCCGGCGGAAGATTACCTCGACGCCGTCCGACGCGAGATCGCGGGGAAGACGCTCAGCCTGGGCCTGGTCCCAGTTACCGACGCCGAGAATTCCGGGCTCACCTTGCCGCCGGGTGGCCAAACCGCGGCGCCCGCGCAACTCGTCCGGGCCGACATCCCCAGCGTGGCCACCGACGGACGCCTTCCCTCGGACGGCCAGCCCACCTATCGGACATTGACGCAGTTTGAAATGCCCGAGGAGCCGGGTGTGGTGGAGATCACCCTTCCTGACGCCAACAGTCTCCGGATGTGGACCGACCTGGATCCGCTCGAAGCCGGCGCGGGAAATCTGCCGCCCACTCTCGAGGACACCGCAGCCAATGATCGCCTCATCACGTGGATCCGACTCCGCTGGAGCGCCGGCAGCCGCTCGAGACTGTTGTGGGCCGGGATCAACTGCATCGCCGTCCGACAACGGGCCCGCATCACCAACGAAGCTCTGCCCGACGGCACGGGCGCGCCGGAACAATCGGCGAGCCTCTCCCGAAAGCCGGTGATTCCAGGAACGGTGGCGGTTCGGGTCACGGCGCCTGACGGCCAGACGTCCTCGTGGCAGGAGATCGATGATTTGTTTGCCGCCGGACCGGAAGTGCCGGTTCCGGATCTTCGACTGCCTCCCGGAAGAACGGCACCCGCACCCGCCCCGTCGGAACGCTTCCTTCTCGATGCGGAGGCGGGAGTACTCCGGTTTGGCGACGGATTTCGGGGCAAGCGTCCGCCCCTCGGTGCCCGGATCCGCGTCGACTACGATTACGGCGTTGGATCCGCCGGGAATGTCGAAGCGGGAGCCATCAGCTCGGCACCCGCGCTTCCCGCCGGGCTCAAGGTGACCAACCCGGTACGGACCTGGGGTGGAACCGACGCGGAAACGACATCCAGCGGTGAAAAGCAGATCACCCGCTACCTGCAGCATCGCGAACGACTCGTAACCGCCGAGGATTTCGAAACCATTACGCTCCGGACTCCCGGAATCGAACTGGGACGGGTGGAAGTCCTCCCGGCATATCACCCGACATTGTCCCCGAACGAGCCCGGCGACGCCCCGGGTGCAGTCACCCTTCTGCTCATTCCCCAATTCGACCCCGACACACCGGATTATCCGGAGCCCGACAACGCCTTTCTCCGCGCCGTCTGTGACCACCTGGACACGCGGCGTCTGATTACGACCGAGGTGTTCCTCCGGGGACCGGTCTACAAGGACCTCTGGATCAGCGTGGGCATCGAGGTGGTCTCCGGCCAAAGCACCGCGGAGATCCGGGAGGCGGTGGAGACGGAACTGCGGAGTTACCTGGCACCCCTTCCCCTCAGTGCCGAGCTGCTGCTGGAAGATCCGCCCGCGTTCGTGAACACCCCGCAATATCAACTGCGGTTGCGGGGATGGCCGCTCCGTCAATCGGTCACCACCGGAGACCTGGCGGTCACGGTCAGCCGGGTTCTGGGTGTCGCCGCCGTTACGGGTCTGTTTCTGGCGACGGGTTCCGATGATGCCTCGGACTCCATCGGCATGGACGGACTCGAACTTCCCCGAATTGCCGGGTTGTCGGTCGTCGCCGGCGATCCGCTCAGCCTGGAGGACCTCCGGGGCGCCTCGGGCAGCACATCGGCTGGCGACGCCGCAGCCTTGGGCAACTTCGTGCCGGTACCGGTGATTCCGAAGGAGTGCTGAACGGACGGACACAGCCCGTCTTGGACCCACGGCGAACGCCACAGTCCCGCGAAGAATTCCATCATGGACGCCAACGGAACCCGCTTCGAACTGCTGCTGGGCAGAGCCGACTGGGAGCGCTGCACGGATGTCGACGTCCGGGCCTCCCTCCAGGAGCTGTGGGTGGATTCGCCGCCTCCGTCGGAGCCTTCCAACCTCGGCTGGGACGAAGTCCAGCAGGACCTCCTCCTGCGTCCGGAACTGCAGCTGTTCCAAGCCGGCGCCTCGGACCGACCCGTCCGCCTGGAGGACCGTCGCGGTGCGGCCTGCGACCGCTTTGGAAACTGGTTCTGGATCTCCGACGACCGAAGATCCATCCAGGTCCGAAATGCCGGCGACGCCACCGTTCGCACCTACTGGCCTGTCCCAGTTCCCACGGGATCCGCATCTCCTGGAGATTTCCACCCGTCCGTCCCCACCGCACCGGCGGCCGCATTGGAGCTGGGTGGATTGACGATCACCTCCGACCACCATCTGGTTGTCGGACTGACCCATGTTCCCGGATTCCTCCGTTTCGACCTCCAGGGGGGCGGCGCACCCCGGCGCACCGCCTGGGCGGACGACCTGATTACTCCGTTCGATCTCGCCCCCCGGCGTGCGGGTGGATTCTTCATCCTGGACCGCCAGCGAAAACGGCTATGGGAATTTGACCGGGCGTTCCAGCGGGTTCGACGCGGCAGGGGCGCTTCCAACGTCCCTCCCGTTTCACCCTTTGTACCGGAAGACGCATCCACGCCGGCCGCCCTGTCCCCGAATCCGGAGTCGGACGCGGGACCGTCCGACGCGTCCGAGGCGGTCTCGCTTGATCTGGAAGATCCCATCGCGATCGACACTCTGCCCGACGGCTCTGTCCTGGTCCTCGACCGGCGGCCCAGTTCGAATCTTCCGGCCTTCGCCCACTACCGGTCGGGCGTTGCGCTTCCGGATCCGGCAGGCCTCGATTTACTCACCCATCAGGTTGCCGATGAATCGGCGGATGAATTCAGACTGGAAGCGCACGACTTCGTGATCGCCTCCGGGTCCGGAACAAGTTCTCCGACCGTGCCACGCCTGTTCCTCTGCTCCCGCGAAGGGAACCAGGCCTTCGCCTTCGAGATTGTCGAGACCAGTGGAGGACTGCGCCTCGTGCTGGTGGGGGATTATCTGCCCATGCGACGCTTCGGTGGCCGCGCCCTGGCCGTGGGATTGGGACACGCCGGCTACGATTCTCTTGGAAACTGGGTTCCCCTGGTCGCGCAACGCCGGCCGAGGTTCGTGGAGCAGGCCACGTTCGAGACCCCTGTCTGGGACAGCCAATTGCCCGACTGCGTGTGGCATCGAATCCTGTTTGACGGTGCGGTGCCTCCCGAAACGCAGGTTGAGATCTGGAGTCGGGCGTCCAACGCCGAGGAGGACCTGGCCCACACCGAATGGTCGGCAGAACCCAGTCCCCTGCGCCGGCCTGACGGTTCCGAACTTCCCTGGTCCCGCACTGAGGTCTGTGTCGACCGCGGCACTTGGGAAACGCTTTTCCAGCGCGCGAAGGGGCGTCACGCGCAACTGAGAATCCGGCTGAGCGGAAATGGAAGGACCACCCCGCGACTGCGCGCCCTCCGGATTTACCAGCCCCGCTTCTCGTATCTCCGCCAGTATCTCCCCCCCGTGTATCGGGAGGACCTGACCTCCGCGTCCTTCCTGGAGCGCCTGCTGGCCAACTTCGAGGGCCAATGGACCGCCATCGAAGATCGGATGGCGGCGATCCAGGTCCTGCTGGATGCCCGGATGGCTCCGCCGGAGACACTCGAATGGCTGGCGGGCTGGTTCGGCGCTGTCCTCGACCCGGTCTGGGACGAATCCCGGCGTCGCCTCTTTTTGCGACACGCGATGACGTTCTTCGCCTACCGCGGCACCACCCGGGGGCTGCACATGGCCCTCCGCCTGATGTTCGACTGCAGGCCGGACGATTCGATCTTTTCAGCCGACGCACCCATGACTGGACGGGAGGCCCGCTACCGGATCGTGGAACGATTTCGTCGCCGGCGATCCCTGGCAAAAACCCAACCCTCCGAGGGATCCAACCGCTGGTATCCGGACCTTGGCTCCGCAGAGCTGAACCGCCGCTGGCGCGAGGCCATCGGTTCCAGCGACGTCTCGGTCCGTTACCCGGTCCGTCAACCCGCCTCCCAGACGGACATCTGGATCGCCTTCAGCCAGGCGCAACTAGGGTTCGTACCGCGCGCCGACACCTCGGACGTCACCAACTGGCGCGCGTTCCTCGAACAGCGGTATGGCGGCGACATCCGCGTGTTGAACGACACCTACGGCAGCGCCTGGATGACCTTTGATTTGATTCCACTGCCCGAGGAATTGCCCGCAGAAGGCCCGTTGCGCGAGGATTGGGACCTTTTCAACACCGAAATCCGCGGCCCCAACGGTGTGACCCAGGAATCGCTGTGGTGGGACTTCCTCCGGCGCCGGTATCGGAACATCCGGTTCCTGAAGGAGGCCTATGGCAGCGGGGTCAACGACTTTGAGGAAATCTCATTACCCTCCGAGCTCCCGGTCGAAGACGCCCGGGTGGGGGACTGGTTTGTCTTCGAGGGAGTGGTGCTGCCCATGCATGAAACCGCCCACCGCTTCACCGTGCTGCTTCCGCTGACCTCCTCCGAACTCCAGCAGTCCGACACGCTGCGTCGGGAGATCCTGCGACTGGCCGACCGAATCATCCGGCTCGAGAAGCCCGCCCACACCGTTTACGACGTGCGGTACTTCTGGGCTGCATTCCGGGCCGGAAATGCGCGGCTTGGTGAGGACACCGTCCTGGGGCCAGGCAGCCGCTCGCCGGACCTGTGGCCCGGATTCGAACTCGGAAGCCGCCACCTTTCTGAAGCGTTTCTGGCCGCCCGACCGCCCCGGGATTGCACCGACCGCCTCCAGGTTGGCCAAGATCGGATCCGACGGCGCCCACTTTCCACCGTGAACTCCAGGAGTACCCCATGAGTTGTTTCCAAGACTGCACCGGAACCAGTCCGTGTCCCGACCCGAACAAACGCGTCAACTATGTCGAGGGCATGCTTCTCGGCGCGGATGATTTCATCCAGGACCAGGCGCACCACCGCGAACGACTGAACACCCTTGCCCGCGAGACGCTGGGATACGGGACGGTCAATGGCCTGCAGATCACCCTCCGGTCAGGGGATCGCGGACCGGAGGTGTCCGTGTCTCCCGGGACCGGACTTACACCGCTGGGCGAGATTGTCCGGATCTGCGAGGCACAATGCGCCAGTCTCAACGATTGGATCGCCAGCGATGCCATCCGTCCGACCGTCGCCGCCATTCTCGCGGCCTCCTCGCCTCCGGCGACGGGGGATTCCAGCCCGCCCGGCAACGTCGTTCGAGCCCACGTGGTGCTTTGCCGGACGGACTGTTTGACCGATGAAGTGCCGGTTCCCGGGGATCCGTGCCGGTCCGATGAGGACGCCATGGCGCCGTCTCGAATCCTGGATGGATTCCGACTCGAACTGAGGCTCATGCCACCGGTGCAGAATGAGGAACTGGCGATCCGGGACTTTGTTCAATGGCTGGCCGGCATCCCGGTGGATGGAGGCGGAGGAGGAACACCTCTCGACTCGTTTCTGGAGGCACTCCGCACCTCCCTGCTTCCCGTGATTGGGCCCGGCGGTCTTCCCAGTCCACCGCCCGACTTGTTTCCCGGAAGCCCTCCCGCTGGCATCACGCTGCCGGCCGACGATCTATGCCGCTACTTTCACGCCGCATTGCGGGTCTGGGTCACCGAGATCCGTCCGGTCTGGAAGGCACACTTCACTCCCTGTCACGGGGATTGCCCGGACGAGGTTACCGGTTCCCCACCGCTTCCAGCTTCCGAGACGTGCCTGCTCCTCGCGGCACTCGACATCGCGGTGGATCCCGACCTGACCGTTGCCTCTCCGTCCGACGTCCTGATCCAGGAAGAGGACCGGCCGGTGTTGGGACATCTCCGTCTCCTGGAAGAATGGCTGCTATGCCTGAGTCGCGGGGGCGTATCGGGGCCCGTCGGGCCGGCAGGTCCTCAGGGACCAGAAGGACCACAAGGACCCGAGGGGCCGGAAGGGCCCCAGGGTCCGCAAGGGCTTCAGGGAATCCAGGGTCCGGCCGGGACGCAGGGCGCCCAAGGACTGCCCGGCGCCCCGGGCGCCCCGGGCGCGCCAGGTCAACAGGGACCGCAGGGAATTCAAGGTCCGCCCGGCCCCCAGGGCCTTCAAGGACCTCCGGGACAAAACGGAGCGCAGGGACCTGCAGGCGAGCGGGGCCCGCAAGGCTTGCAGGGCGCCACCGGGGCAACGGGCGCGACAGGCGCCACTGGGGCGACCGGCGAACGCGGTCTCCAAGGACCTGCCGGCCCCGCAGGCACCACACCCCCACTGACGTCGGGTTTGATTACCTTCCCGGCCATGGGCCCGCAGGAGGCCCGGCAAAGCGAGTTGATTCCTCACGGCCTGGGAGACCGGTTGGTCATGATCCGGCTTGCTCTGGTGGTCACGACCCCGAACTCGGGAAACTCGAGCATTGCCGCCGAGAACCTGGATACCGATCCCGTGCTCACCAACATGTTCCCCCGCATGACCGTGGTGTATCCGTCGTCGGCCACCAACTTCATCGTTCGCGTCTTCGACCCCCGTCGCGAAGGGGCACGGACCGATTGGACGGTCCGCTGGTTCGCCATTCCGGTCACCCAGCAGCTTCCCACAGTGACGGTTCTCGCGACCGCACCGCCCACCACCAATGTCGCCACCGGAGGTAACGTCATTGCGACCAACAATCTCGCTGCCTTCGCCAACATTGCGAATCTCGGAGTCACCCCGGCGAATCCCGGGGGAACCATCCGCACCAACATTCCCCGCGGTTTGGAATCCACGCTCAAGCCGAAGCCTAAGTCACGGAAGGCAGCCGAAGGCACGGGTAACTCGTCCAGCAGCTCCAAACCCCGGAAACGGTCGCGTCCGTCGCCACCCACTGCGTGAGAACCCTACCTCCGTGAATCGCCATGAGCACCACGTCACGACTCGAACAAACGATCCTGAGCGGCGGCAGCATCCGCTCGCCCTATTATTTCAACGGGCGGCTGCTGTCCGCCGAGGACTTGTCGGCGGAACATGCGGCAACCGTGGCGCGGGAACGAGGCATTGCCCGGGCGATCGGCTCGGGCGTCAGCTACGGTTTGGATGTTCGGCTGGACGAAAGTGTCTCTCCCCCGGCAGCCCAGGTGACGGTCTCCCGCGGACTCGCAATCAACCGTTGTGGAGAGACCGTTGAACTCTGCGACGATGCCACGCTGCTTCTGGAAAAGCCTTCCGGCGCTCTCCTTTCCCGACGCGATAGCGCCTTCACCCCGTGCCTTCCCGTGCCCCCCGGCGGCGGACCGAGCCGGGCAGGAGCCTACGTATTGACGCTCTTTCCATCCGAAAAACGGGAGGGACGCGCCCCCGTGGCAGGACTCGGCAACGAAATCGCCACCTGCAATGCCCGCCAGATCGCGAACGGCGTCCAATTCCGGCTGGTGGAGATTCCCACCACCGGAATTCCGTCCGACTCCTTCCTCCGGAACCGACTTGCGCTGCGGTGCCTCGGGTTGACCGAGGTGCCCATCTTCAACCACCTGATGAATCCGGTGGCCTATCCGCCCACCGACTACGGGCTCTTCGGAACGCTCGGCGCCGGACGGCTGGTCGACAGCGAGGTCCCCATCGCCCTCGTGTACTGGAGTGCGCCGGGATCGCTGGAATTCATCGATCGCTGGGCCGTCCGAAGGCGCGTGACGCGGCCCTCCGCGGGCAGCGGATGGACCTACTACACCGATGACCGGCGTCAGGCGGAGGCCGAGGCCCAGTTCCAACAGTTCCAGGAACATCTGGAAGACGTCCGCATCAATGCCGCCGATCCCGCCACCGTCCGCGCTGCGGATTTCCTCGAAGTCCTTCCCCCGGTAGGATTCCTGGCCGCCGGCGGAACCATGACTCCAGCCGGATTTGATCCTCGCATCTTCTTCGGAGCGGCCACCACCGGTGATATCGCGATGCTGGATGCCTTGGACGTCCGATCCCTCGTTCAGGAATCGTTTGGGCATGAGCCGGTATCCCTCTCCAGCGGGGCCCGGCTGCAGCTTTACGTCACCCGCGAGAGCTTTGAAGCCTCAGCCAGCAATCCAGACCTGCCGGCGACGGTGGTGTATGCGTCGCCCTCCCTGACGTATCGCGGCAAAGCCCGTTTCGACGTCGCCCGCTTCAATCACGCCTATTTTCATCCCCACATTCTCTGAAAGGAACCTGCCACCATGGCCTCGAACCAGAAATACGTTTACACCGGGTACCAAACCTATCAGGCGCAGGCCCCATCCTACGCCTACAACACGCCTCAGAACTACACGGTCACCCCACAGTACGCCGGCTACTATTACAACCCGGGATATTACTACGGCGGCACCAGCACCGGATCGTCGGGCAGCACCTCCTCCGGAAGTACCAGCACCGGGACGACCTCAACGCCGGCCACCACCACCCCCTCAACGGATGCCATCACCCTCGCGTTGGCCACCATTCCCATCGCCAACCCGGGCAACATCATCACCAGCGAGTATCACAATGCCCTGCGGACCGCGGTGATCCTGCTGGGCAACCGTATCGGCGTCAGCACTACCGGGGCCGCCGGTTCCATCACACTGGCGCCGCAGTTCACCCTGGAGGGGACGACGGCCAGTGGCTGGAGCCATTCCAACGGAGTCGCCGTCGCCCCCGCAGCCGGCGCCAGTGGATTCCTCACGTTGTCGCTTCCGGACGGTGCGCGGATCCAGAGTCTGCAGATTCGCGGCCGAAGGACGGGAACCGTCGCCTCCTTCGACGTCCAGCTGTTGCGCGTGGATGCATTGACGGGCGACCGCGTGACCCTGGTCAATCCGCCCACCATCCCGGTGACCGATCCCTTCGACGTCACCCAGAGCCTCAGTGTCACCGGAGCCGGCCCTGCGGCAAATGAGGAGTACCGCACGGTGGACAATTCCAAGTTCACTTATCTGGTCATCGCCCGCACCGGCGCCACCACGACCGGCGGAACCGCACAGATCAACAGTCTAAGGGTCAATTACTCGCCGATCTAAACCGGAATGCCGGCGGACGAATCCCCATGAACCTGCCCGCCACCCGCATCCGTCGTCTCCGCGCCCGGGTCCGGAAGGGACAGGACGTCGTCACACGGCACGCGCTGGAGCGACTGCTCGTCTCCTGCGATCGTTCGGAGAACCAGCTGCCACCGGGTGTCATCCTGTGCATCCGGGAAGTGCGGGATCCGCTTCCCGGCGCGCTCCAAATCCAGGGACACGCCCTGGTTCCACCCACTCCATGGCGCGACGCCTTGGACCGCACGTGGAGGCATTTCCTCTCGCTCGCCGTCCGTCCGTCCCGCGACCCGAACGCCAGCAGCTCCCCGGCCGTCTGGTTCTCGGGCGAGTCCGAACTGCTCGCCTGCCTGGCAAATTCAGCACTCCGGGGACGCCTCCATTCCGAGTGGTGGTGGCCATGCCTGCTTCGTCCGGATGAAGGGCATGACTGGACCCTGCGATGGAGGCGACGCCCCGGCATCGTGCCCTGGGCCCTGCAATGCCTGGCAGAGACTGGCGAACTGGCTTCGGTGCTCGCCGCGATTGCACCGAACGCCCTTCCCGGGCTTCTGGAGACACTCGAGGCAGCGCACAACCTTACGACGCTGCCTTCATCTGTTCCCCGACCAGATCCTGCGGGGAAGGCCTCCACTTCGGACCAGCCGGAGCCCGGATTCCCACTTGCGCCCTCAGTCGCCACGCTCCGGCCCAATTCGCGGACGGAAGTTCCAGATCGCCCGCTCCCGGTGTGGGCACCGCTGCTTCCTGCATTGGACTGGGCGATGTTGCCGTCCCTGTCCCAGCAGTGGGCGGTGGTGGGGCTCCTGCTGGTCCGGGCTCCCCACCTGGTCCGTCAAACAGGGTTCGCCCAGGATCTGCAGGATTGGATGAAGGCTGTTGCCTCGGTGACACCCGATCCGCCCGCGGTCCCACCGCGTGCCATTTCGTCTCCGCCAGCCGCCACCTCGACGCGAGACAAAGCCTCCCCCTCTGGCAATCAAGCCAGTCGCCCGTTGCCGGATTCCAAAGCCATCCAAGCCACGCCGCCCTTCGCGGTCGCCTCCACACCCAAGGTTGCACCACCCTCTCCTGATACCTGCCTCCCCGCGACCGGGGCCCTGGCCACGGAAGCCTCGGAGTCTCCCGCCACAACCGGATTCCACACGTCAAAGGCGGCGTCACCGCACGATCCTGGGACCGCCATCGGGACTGCCACCGGGACCGCCACCTTCATTCATCCACTCCTCGACTCGCAGGGGGGCTGGTTCGTCCGGCCTCATCGATTCCGAACGGAACTTGGCGGGAGCTTCTATCTCCTGAATGTCGCGCTGGCCTTGCATCTCTATGCCGACTTCACGGAACCGCGGACCCGAGGTCTCGATCTTTCTCCCTGGGATCTCCTGGCCCTGCTGGGCTCGCGGGTCGCCCGGGAAGCGTTTGAGCAGGATCCTATCGCCGCTCACATCGCCCAGTGGGCGGGGCGGTCCGCAGTGGAACGTCCCGGCGAACGGTTCAATCCTCCGCCCGAAGACCCCGGTCGGAGCGACATCCTCATCGGGGACCGAGCTTCCCTGCCCTCACCCTCCGGAACGGCTTCTCCCCTGGAACCTCCCAAATTGCGGAAATGGCTGGATCGAGTGATTCAGGAAATGGAAGGAAGGCTGTCCCGGGCAATACCCGCATGGGCGGACGGCCCACTGCTTCCCCGGTTGATCCGCCAACGGGCCTGGGTGGAGACCTTCGATTCCACGATCCAAGTCCGGTTCCGCCTGGCTGACCACCCCGTCGTGGTTCGCCTGGCTGGACTCGATCGGGACCCCGGCTGGATTCCCGCCGCCGGACGAACCGTTCAGTTTTTCTACGACGACGACGCTTCGTCCCCCTCGGACGGACCGGTTCAACGCTGACCGCCGCACGATTCGAAGGCGTTCCAGGCGCCCAAACGAAATGACCGCCATTCCTGCACGTCCCCGGCCCAACCTGTTCGAGGATCTCGAACCCACGGCGGACGCCCATTTCCAGGCTTGTCTGTATGGGGCGATCCTTCGGCTTCTCAGCCATGTCGCGGAGCGCTTTGAAACATTCGAGGCTGCGCTGAAGCGGTTTCCTTTTCTACGGGAGTATCACGAGCAGCTCGCCCATCGACTGTCTGGGATGTCGGCCGGTGAGGCGTTTCAATGTTGGTGTGCGGATCTCGAATCCTACGAGGCTACAATCCAGGTCCACCTTCCCCTGCGGGCGGCACGGTTGGCGGCGGGCACCGATGTTGCGGGGACACTATGGCTGCTGATGGCAGGACTTCCCGAGGAGGATGCGGCTTTCGGCGATTTGTTTGAGGCGCTGCACGGATTGGAAGGTCAACGTCGTCCCACATTCGGGCTGCTCCGTCGCTTCGCCGCTGACAATCCGTCTCCACTGGGACCCGCCGCCCTGCTTCAAGCCTGGCGCCAGCTGGGCATGGTGCAGGTCGCCAACCCGGAGGCCGCCCGTTCCGAGTGGATCCTGCACATCCCGTCCACCCTCTGGGATGTCCTGTCCGGGAGCAACGAACTCCGTTCCGACGGATTTCACCGGCGCGCGCCGGCTCTGCTCAAGCCCCTGAACGACCTGATCCTTCCGGGGCAGGTTGCGCGGTCCGCCCGTGCGCTGCCTCGGATGCTGGAATCTGGCGACCTTCAAACCGTCGTGTTGCGGGGGCCCAGCCACAACGGCCGTCATGCCCTTGCCAGCGCCCTCGCGAAGGCCATGAACCGGGGCCTCCTGGAGTGTGAAGGCACCGGACGTCCCGACGATGCCCGAATCCGTCTGCTCGGAACACTCGCCCTGATCACACACTCCCTTCCTGTCCTGGCCCTTGAACTGGGTCCCGGAGAAGTCTTCTCCCTGACGGGACTGTGGCCGGAGTCGGTTCCTTTGGCCGTCATCTTGGGAACACACGGTACTCTGCTTGAACCGTCGATACGCCACTCCGTGACGTTAACCCTGCCAACACCCGATCCGGTTGCGCGGGCTCAGCACTGGCGGTCTTGCCTGCCGCTGGACGAGCAGAATCAGGCGGAACAGTTCGCGTCCCTGGTCCGGCTCGGTTCCGGAAACCTTCGGAAGATCGCCCAACAAGCCCGGCATCGCGCCCAACTCGCCGACCGCCCAACCCTTGGGCCTCACGACATCCTCGACTGCGCCCGCAGGCTGCATCGGGAAACCCTGGATTCACTGGCGCGCCCCGCGTCGGCGGACGGCGACATCAACCAACTGCAGGTTTCCGAGATTACCCGGGGCGACCTGGAGTATCTGGAGCAACGATGCCGACACCGTGAATCCCTGCCTCTGCGGCTGGGGAACTCCCCCGGGGGTGGCCCGGGCACCGGCGTCCGGGCCCTGTTCAGTGGTCCCAGTGGAACGGGAAAGACCCTTGCGGCACGCCTGCTGGCATCCCGGCTGAACAAGGACCTCTATCGGCTCGATCTCTCGGCGGTCGTCAACAAATACATCGGGGAGACGGAGAAGAACCTGAACCGCATCTTTGACCAGGCTGAAGGACTCGACGTGATCCTGTTGCTCGACGAGGGCGATGCGCTCCTGACGCGTCGTACCGATGTCCAGACCTCCAACGACCGCTACGCCAACTTGGAGACCAACTTCCTCCTGCAGCGCCTGGAGTCCTTTGAGGGAATCGTGTTCATCACCACCAACGCCCGGGACCGAATCGACACGGCGTTCGAACGGCGGATGGATGCCATTGTGGAGTTTCATCCGCCCGATGTCGCGGAACGATGGGCCCTGTGGCGGGCCCACCTGCCGGCGGAGAGCGCGGTGGACGAAATCCTCCTTCGTGAACTGGCGGCCCGCTGCACGCTCACGGGAGGACAGATTCGCAACAC
>JBGAPN010000042.1:0-19415 GCA_044221235.1 Limisphaerales bacterium | reverse complement strand
CGTATTGACGTCTTCTGCGTCGTCGCCACCAATTCGGTTCGGAGCGTCAGGTACTCCACCTCGGGCGACAAAGCGGTTGAAGGTGAGGACTACATCGGCCAGGCCGGCATCCTCACCTTTGCCGCAGGCGAGACCGTCAAGACCCTTGAAATCCCACTGATCAATGATTCGCAGCCCGAGGGCTACGAGTACTTCAACATCCGGTTGACGGACCCTGTCGGGGCCCCGTTGGCCATTTGGTCCAGCACTCAGGTGAGCTTCTCGGACGACGATCACGGGTATGGAATCGCCGGACCGGTGCGGATTCCCGAGAATGTGGGTATTGCCCGGATCCCGGTGTTCCGCGCCGGGAATTTTGGGGTCGAGGGGTCAGTCCGATACGAGGCGACCATTGTGGGAGCCAATCCGGCATTTGGTCGTATCGCGCAGCCGGGAAAGGATTTCGTCAGCGTGAGCGGCATCCTCCGATTCGGTCCGAATGATACCGAACGGACCATCGAACTTCCGGTGATCGATAACCCGGCCATCGATGGAAACAGCACCCTGGTGATGAAGCTTTTCCAACCGGTCGGACCCGCCCAGGTCTACGGGGGCGATGCAACCCTGGTCATCGTGGACAACGAATTCAGTCCCAATCCGGTCCGCATCGATCCCAACTTTCCCCGGTCGCTTCCTGCCCTCACGCCGCGGAACAACCCCAACGCCCGCCCGTCGTTCGCGCTGCAGCGGGACGGCAGGATCATCTGGGCGACCGAAGCCGTCCTCGAAGACGGGCGTCCCGGTTCCTTCATCCAGCGACTCTTCCCGGACGGGAGCCCGGACCCATCCTTCCGCCGGCAGTGGATGGATGTTCCCGTGCGGTCTTTCCTGATCCGGCCCGACGACCGGATTGTCATTGTGCCGGAGACATCTGCTCCGTTTCACGTGGGCGGCACGACCCGGAAGTTCCTCGCGCGGCTTGGCGTGGACGGGGAACTGGACCTAGATCTGGAAACGTCCTACGTGTTTGAGGGAATGCCCATCGCCGCCGCATCCAACGGCTTCAAGGGCGGCATCCTGCTGGCGACAGATGCCTACACTCGCGATTCCAAGACAGACGCGACCCTCTTCCAGATCCTCGACAATGGGGAACGCGATCCTTCGTTTGCTCCGGTCCGGGTGGTTGGGTCGATCAGCCAGGCCGGCGCCATTTCCGACCGTGTCGGATTTGTCGCCGGCCCCTTCGTTTCGGCGTCGGGGGTCGGCCGCCGTACAATCGCAGGCATCGAAGCATCAGGAGAAATCCATCCCGGGTTCCTGCCATCCTACTATCTCCGTCGGGTGTTCCAGCAATCCAATGGCGGCCTGTTGTTGGTGGACGACGGCTCGGGAATGATGCGTTTCCTCCCTACAGGAAACATCGATTCGAGCTTCAAACGTTATCAATTCAATGACACCTGGCCGGCCATCGTCACGCAGCGGGAGAATGGCCCCATCTGGAGCCTCCATGGCCGCTGTTTCTCTCCGCTGACCATCGAGGCCGTCGAGCCGGACGGGACTTCCAGTTCCCGGTACCCGCCGGGCCAGGTCGTCGTGGGCCCCTTCTGCGCCTCGATTGTCCAGGTCGTCTCGCCGGGGGACGGTCAACTCCTGCTGTCCGGCAGCTTCACGGTTCTCAATGGCACACCGGCCGCGGGCCTGGCGCGCATCTTCATCGAACCGGGCAGCAACTTCGTGCTGGCACCCGAATCCCGAAGCGTTGCGGAGGACGGGGGGACGGCCACCCTCAAGGTTCGCCGGACCGGACCCAGTGACCAGCGGGTCGCCACCCGGTGGTCAACAGCTGATGTGACCGCCATCGCGGGACGCGACTACCAGGCCGCTGGCGGGGAACTCGTTTTCGAGCCGCTTGAAACCGAGAAGACGGTCACCGTCCAAATCCTGAACAATCAGGTCACCACACAACCCCAGTCGTTCGAAATCCGGATTTCCCCGGCCGGTGGCGAAGGTGCCGAACTGGCCCGGCTTCCCGTCTTCATTGCCGAGGCGAGTTTCGGAATCGTCTCCGGCCGGATCGGGGTGTTGCCGGATGGTCGTGTCCGGCTCGAAACCCTCGGTGTCCCCAATGAGTACCTGAGTCCTGTCCGGGCGGTGTTGGAGGCGTCAGAGAATCTGGGCCAGTGGACGGCAATCGGCCCTGTTGCGGACCGCACGGACCTCGTTGGGTTCGAGGTCGGCCCTTCCATCCAATTTGACCCTGACGCCTCCGGCAAGGGGGTACGATTTTACCGGGTGAGGACGTACTCCGCTTCGACTCCCCAGTGACAAGGCTCTTCCGAGCAGTTCTGCCGTGAATAAAGGGCGACAGATGCCCAGTCCCAGTGTGATACCGCCAATCAGGAGGCATTTTCAGCGGGTCGATGTTCCGGCGGAAAGGTCCTGTTCTCGCCCCGGGTTGCGTGGGACTTCCTGGGCTGCGCGAAGCGCCTGATCGAGGATCAGGTCCACCTCGTGGCCATGGGTGTCCCGCCAAGAGTACACTTCTTCGGCGCGACCGCGGTTTCGAAGGAACTTGCTCACTTCGCTGACCACCCAGGTTTCGAAGAGGGGACCGCGCAACGCGCCGAGGGTGAGTTCCGCAGGTTGCCTGCACCCCGCCCAGCCAGGCGGCCAGGCCGGTGTCGAGGAAATGGAGCTTTGGCGTCTTGACCTGTCGCTTGCCCAGATTTCGATGCCAGGGCGGAAGGAGAACGATCAGATAACTCGCCTCCAGGGCGGAGATCCACGCCTTCGCCGTGTTGTGGGTCACTCCGCAATCGGATGCGAGGGCGGACAGGTTCAGGAGTTGTCCTGTTCGGGCCGCGCACATCCGCAGGAAACGCCGCCCGGGCGAGAGTCGTTTTGCCGGCCTGCCTCGGTCCAGTTACGGCCACGGCCGGATACCAACCGGCCAACCGGGCGAGCGTAGCCGAGGTCCGTCGTGCGATCATTGCCGTTAAGTTTCGGGTTCCGTCTATTTCGCCTTCCCAGCAGTTGAGGATAGGTGTCCTGTACCCTCTGTTTTCCCTATGCCGATTCGTGTGTTTATCAGCCACAGTCACGAGGACTACGTGCTTTCCAAGGCCGTCAGCGATCTCCTGATCGAGACGCTCGGTCTGCGCGATGAACAAATCCTGAATACGTCACAGGCCTCGACCGGACTTCTGCCCGGATCCAATATCCACGAGGAACTCCGCGATGCCCTGTCGACGTCCGAGGTCGTTCTGGTGCTGGTCACACCCGCGTCGGGCAATCGATCCTGGATTCAGTTCGAGGCCGGCGGCGCGTCCGCCCAGCACAAGCCCATCTATGTGTTGATGCATCCCGCTGCGACCCCGCCCGATACACTCCCCAACAAGCGGACGATCATTGATCGCATTGACGAGGTGGCCAATCTGCTGGACGCGATAAGAACCAACTTAAAGCTCGAACTTACGGGCAGCACGGCCAAGGTGATTCACGCGGTCTCCGCCTTCGTCGCTGAGGCCAAGGCGTATAATCCCGAGCGGACAATCCTTCATTTTGGAAATCGCCTGGAGGTCCAGATTGGGTATGGCGACCTCTTTGATTGGCCCGGGCCGATTGCGTTACCCTGCGATAACCGCTTTGATTTGAAGAAAGGGGCGGAAGGGTCGCCGCTCTATGAACGCAATCTGGTCGGACAATTTCGGAACCGTTTCCTCAGTCATTATTCCAGGGAGGAGTTTTGCAATTTCATGATGGATGCCCTCGGCGGTCCCAGGCCCGAAGGCACGTTCCCGGTCGGGCATGTCTCGATCACCGGACTCCCGGACAAACCATCAGTCAAACGGGACCCGCGAACCCTGTTTCTCGTAGTCCTTTTCTCCGTGATGGAACGGAGCGGGGTCACCGAGGGCGCATCCAATGCCTTGGACGTGTGGCACGCCTACGAATCACTGTGGCGGGCCGTGGTGCGTGCCCGTCCCGAGTCCATTGCGTCGCCGCTTCTGGGATCGGGCCAGTCCGGAACCGGTCTGAGTCGTCAGCAGTCGTGCTCGCTGGCCTTGCTTTCCGCCATGTGTGTGGCCCTTCAGCAGCCGGTTTATTCCACGATACACCTCCTGTGCAGCAACCGGGAGTCCTACCGCGCGCTGAATCTTCGTGCGATTGCCGAAGCCGCGGGACTGGACCATGGTCCCCGCGGTTAACTGTCCGTCCGAGACCCCGCTTCCCAATGAGTGACGAATAAGAGCGCGATTCCTGAAAGTTGGCGGTGGGCTTCTGCGGTCCATTGTTTCATACTTACATTTAATCCATGAACACGATTCTCCGCACCGCGACGCTCCTCGGCCTGGGTGTCTGTGGGTTACTAGGTCTTGCCGCTGCCGAATCCGCGCCCTTGAATGAGCATCTCGAACCGCTGCGTCCGCTGCTGGGGAAGACGTGGCGTGGCGAGTTCAAGAACTCGACGCCCGAGAAACCGGTGGTGGACGTTGCGAAATGGGAACGCGCCTTGAACGGCCAGGCGGTGCGGATTCTGCACTCGATCAATCAGGGCAGCTATGGAGGTGAGACCTTGGTTTACTGGAGCCCGGAAAAGAAGAGCCTGGTGTACTGCTACTTCACGACGGCGGGATTCCAGACCACCGGCACGATGACCTTTGCGGACGGCAAGATCGTCAGTTCCGAAAAGGTGAGCGGAGATGCGAATGGAGTGACCGAGGTGAAGGGAACCTCGGAAATCCGAGCCGATGGCACGTTGGTGACCCAGTCCGAGTACTTGAAAAACGGCAAGTGGGAGCCGGGCCATTCCGCCACCTACCGCGAAGATCCGAAGGCCGAAGTGGTCTTCAAATAGCGGGCGAGTGCCGGTTGGACTTCACTCCAATCCACTGTCCCGAATCGGCAATCGCAGAGAAATGGCACCGGGTGGCGGGCGACTCCAGTGTCCCGCGTAGTCTTCAAGGCTCAGGGCACCGACTCGGCGGATTCGTCTCCGAGGGCGTGGCGCAGGGCGAATTGAGCCTGATTGTGGTCGGCCAGCAAATGGAGGTAGGTCAGCCGGGCCTGGGTGAGGTCGGACTCCGCCTGGACGGCTTCCAGAACGGCGCCCACATCGAATTTCTTCCGGTCGCGGGATAATTGGAGCAGTTCCCCTGCGGTCTCCACCGTTTGATGGGCCAGGTCCAGCTGGTCGGCGAGCGATTGGACCCGGGTCAATGATGAAACCACTTCCCGGACCACGGCGTCGGATGCCTTTCGCTCTTCCAACTCGGAAATCTGCTGGCGTGCCTCGGCGCTGCGCACTCGACTTCGATCGCCGATTCCTCCCGGACCGATCCTCCAGGTCGCTCCAAGCAGGTAGTCGGACGTGCCGTCAAAATTGTTCCAGGCATCATTCATTCCTCCTCCGAGCCCGCCGAGATACGCCATGGCACCCACGCTCGGAATCCAGGGTCCCTTGACCGTCCCGTTCCGCGCCGCCTGAGCACCCCGGACCAGGGCGGAGGCGCGGCGCAGCTCAGGTCTCCCATCCAGGGCCCGGGCGACCAAGGTGCCCAATGCCACGTTGGTCGGGACAAAGGTCATGGGCGCCAGATCCCCGGGTGCCGGGAGGAGATCCACGGCGGGATCGAGTCGGAGCAATTGGGCCAGACGTGCGGCCGCCTGCCGCCGTTCTTCATCAACCCGTCTGAGTTCGAGTTGGTTCTTGCGGGTCTGGAGATCGGCACGCAGGGCTTCTCCCTTGTAGGCCACCCCAACGTCGACCGCCCGGCGGACCTGACCGGCATAGTCTTCGGCAAGGCGGAGCCCCTCCTGCAAAATGGAAATGGAAGCCTCGGCCCGGGCGAGGTCGAGATAGGTCAACGCGGCAGAAAGGATCTCGTCCTGCCGCGACACCTTCACGGCCTCCTCGGCTGCCCGGGACATCTGCCGTGCCGCCAGCGACTGATAGATGGCCTCTCCCAAGTCCACCTGGGCCGTCAGCGCGACGCCGGCCGTGTAGGCCTGTTTGTTGGCGTCGAAAATCGCTCCGGCGACGTCCTGGATGTTTCCGTCATGACGGCGGTAGCCAACACCCGGGGCCAGCCAGGGAAAGAATTTCAGTGTGGCTTGATCCTGCTGGGCCTTGGCCTCCCGGAGCCGCTCCCGGGCGATCTGGACATCCAGGTTCTGTGCCCCGGCCAGCCGGAGGGTGGTGGGCAGGTCAATGACTTGGGCGGCGGTGTTGGCGTCTCCCGCGCTCACCTCCCGGAAGCCCAGACATGTGAACAGAGAGATGAGGCCTGCCCACCAGCGAACGGTCGTTCCTGGGGTCTTCATCAGCGGGCCTCCGAAATCACAAGGGCCTGCCCGTCCGCGAGCGCCTGCTTCCCGGGCAGCACCAGGGTTTCGCCACCTGACAATCCGGAGAGAATCTCGACCCACGTTCCATCGTTGAAGCCCGTCTTGAGGGCCTTTTTGCGGGCCACGCCGTTCTCGACCGCGAAGGCGAAGGCGTTGGACTTCTCCATCACGAGAGCGCCGACGGGAATGCGCAAGGCATCCGCATGTTCCTCCACACCCAGACGGACCTGGGCGTACATGCCGGGTCGAAGTTCCAGGGAGGGATTGGGGAGATCGGCCTCCACCAGCATAGTGCGAGTTGCCTCGTCGAGGGCGAATCCCAGTCGACTCACCTTGGCTTCGAAGGATCTGCCCGGGAGACCCTCGACCGCGACGCGAACCGGCTGGCCGCTCTTGATGAGGGACGCCTCGTTCTCCGGGACACGCACCTGCGCCCGGATGGTGGAGAAATCCATCACCGTCAGGACGGCGGCGCCACCGGCGAGGTTCGCCGCAGTGGCGGCCGGGATGAAGGCTCCGGGATCCACAAACCGGGCGGTCACGACGCCGGAGAAGGGCGCCTTGAGCTGACTGAACTCGAGCAGCGACTCGGTCCGTTCGAGATTGGCCCGGGCGACGTCCAGGCGCCCGGCGGCCTCATCCACCGCCTGGGGTGTGACCAGATCCGGCGCCTGCTGACGGGCGGTCGCAATGCGGGCCGCCTCCGTGGCGGCCACCTTGACCTCGGCTCGGAAACGGGTTCGATCGGCCTGAAGCTCGGGAACCTCAATCTCGCCGAGGGACTGCCCCGACTCGACGCGGTCTCCGGTGTCGACAGCCATGGATTTCAGATAGCCGGGGACCTTGGCGTACAGGGTTGCCTGCTGGTTCGCGCGGAGGCTGCCCGGCAGGGTGACATACCGGACGATGGGGCCCCGAGATGGATGGACGACGGCCCATTCGGCGGCAGCGACGGATTGGCATCGGGCGATCCCGAGTCCGACAGTCAGCATCCAGGCAAACCGGTTCACGGAGGAGTTCATGGACAACGTCGTCGATGGCGAGGGGTGTCAGGAGGCGGGGTGGGCGGGTGCAGAGGTCGGCTCGAAAAGGGTGCTTTCCGGATCCTCGGGGTCGAGGGAGGCGGATCGAGCCCGTTTTGCCGCCAGCAGGGCAAAGACGGCGGGCAACACGAACAGGGTGGCCAGCGTTGAAACGGCGAGTCCGCCGACGACCGAACGGCCCAAGGGAGCGGATTGATCCCCGCCTTCGCCGAGTCCGATCGCCAGGGGAATCATGCCGGCAATCATGGCAGCGCTGGTCATCACGATGGCCCGAAGGCGCCCCTGGGCTCCCTGGAGTGCGGCATCGAGTCGGTCTGCCCCGGCGGTTCGTGCCGTCTCTGCAACGGTGACGAGAAGGATCGCGTTCGCCACGGCCACCCCGACCGCCATGATGGCGCCGATCGCCGATTGGATATTGAGCGTGGTGTGGGTGAGCCAAAGCAGGACGACGACGCCGGCAAGAACCGCGGGAATGGTGGAGACCGCGACCGCCGCCAGTCGGACGGACTGAAAATTGGCGGCGAGAAGGAGGAAAAGGGTGATGACAGCGATGAGAACTCCGGATCGGAATCCCGAGAGCAGCTCCTGAAGGGGAACCACCTGGCCGCGGAGGTCGATACGGGTGCGGGCGGGCGGCGGCCCGAGTTCGGCCAGCGCCCGGTCGATCTCGTCGCTTGCGGCGCCCAGGCTGGAGCCATGGAGGTTGGCGGTGACGCTCACCACCCGCGCCATGTTGTAGCGCTCATACTGTCCGACGGCGGTGCCCGGATTGATTTGGGCCACATTTCGCAGGAGTGTGGACTGGCCGTCGCCGGTGCTGACGGGAACATTCCTCAGGTCCTCCAGGGACGTCGTGTTGGTTTGGGGAATTTGAACCTGGACCGAGAAGGCGATGCCTGAATTCGGATCCGCCCAATACACCGGGACTGTGAACCGGCTTGAGGTGGTTGCAGCCACCAAGGACCGGGTCACATCACTCATTCGGACGCCCAGGAGGCCGGCCCGCTCGCGATTCACCTGGACGTCCACGGTTGGGAAGTCGAGCGATTGCGCGATCTGCACATCCCGCAGCGAGGGAATGTCGCGGAGCCGGGTGGCAATCCGTTCCGCAAACTCGCGATTCACCGTCAGGCTGGGGCCGCTGACGGCGACCTCGATGGGTGTGGGCGATCCGAAACTCATCACGCGGCTGACAATGTCGCTCGGCTCAAATGAAACCCGAAGTTCCGGAAGCTGGGCGGCGAATGCCCGACGCAGGCGTTCCCGCAATTCGGGAATGCGGATCCGGGCCTCCGGCTTGAACTGGACGGACAGGTACGCCTCCTCGGGTCCCCCGTTCCACAGGTGGATCAGGTTGACCGGATAATTGGGGGCATGCACACCCGCCAGGCCGAGGGTGAGGGCGATGGCGCCCGGACCCGCTTCGTGTCCGATTACATCGAGGGCTTTCAGCGCCAGTTGTTCGGTGTTCTCCACCCGGGTGCCGGCCGGAGCCCGCAGCCGCAGCGCCAACTGACCAGAGTCCACACTTGGAAAGATCTCGGTGCCCAGTTGTCGTCCGAGGACCACAACAACAAGGACGGTTGCGATCAGGTAGGCGGGGACCAGGACGAATCGGATCCGGAGGACCCGGAGGAGGAGTGCCCCGTAACGGGACTTCCATCCCGCATCGTTTGCCGCCTTGTGCGCATCGGGCCCGGAGTGCGTCGCAACCCGGGCCAACGATCCCGGTCGACGGAGCAGCCAGATGCTGAGCACCGGAACGAACGTGCTGGAGAGCAGGTATGAGGCGATCATGGAGAAACCGACCGCGAGCGCGAGGGGCACGAACAGGGACCGTGCGGCGCCTTGCATGAACAGCGCCGGAAGAAAGACCGCCAGGACGCAAAGCATGGCCAGGAACCGGGGAACTGCCGTCTCACGCATGGCTTCCAGCGCCGATCGGGCAACAGATTTCCCCCGGTGCAGGTGGGTGTGGATGTTCTCGACGGCCACCGTCGCCTCATCCACCAGGATTCCCACGGCCAGGGCCAGTCCGCCCAGGGTCATCAGATTGATGCTTTGACCGCCCATCCAGAGCGCCATCGAAGCCGCCAGAAGCGCGAGCGGGATGTTGACCACCACGACCAACGCGCTCCGCCAATCCCGAAGGAACAGCAACACCATCAGGCCGGTCAGGGCGGCTCCCACGGCGCCTTCCTTGACCAGGTCCCGGATCGACCGGCGTACCACGGGGGACTGATCGAATTCGTACGTGACCTCGATGTCCTCAGGCACCACGGCTTGGAACCGTGGAAGATTTTGGCGGACGCGTTCAACCACCGACAGCGTTGAGGCGTCGGCCCGTTTGGTGACGGGCAGATACACTGTGCGGCGTCCATTCACCAGGGCATAGCTGGTGACCAGGTCGCTGCCGTCCTCGACCGTCGCCACGTCACGCAGGAACACCCCGGCTCCGCCCTTGACCCGCAGGGGCACGCCATCGAGATCCCGGATATTTCGTACCACGGCGTTGACGGGAACGAGCGGGTAGCGGTCTCCCAGGTTCATGTTGCCCGACGGGCTCACCAGGTTTGCCTGAGTCAGCGCGGTCACGATTTCGTCCGGCGAAAGGTTGTACGCCCTCATTCGCTCGGGCTTGACGTTGACCAGAATGGTTCGAGCGCTGCCGCCGAAGGGGGGTGGTGCGGAGACCCCCGGAAGGGTGGCGAAGAGCGGTCGGACCTGGTTGAGCGCGGCATCCTGCATCTGGCCGACGGTCCGGCTGGAGTTGGTGGTCGAGAAAACCAGGTAACCCACCGGCACGCTGCCCGCGTCGAAGCGGGTTACAAACGGACCCGGCGTTCCCGGTGGCATGAAGGCGCGGGCGCGGTTGACGTAAGCCACGGTTTCGGCCATGGCGGCGGACATGTCGGTCCCCGGGTGGAATTGAAGTTTCATCAGGCTGGCACCCTGGATGGACTTCGACTCCACGTGCTCAATGCCGGTGATGTAGAGAAAGTGGTACTCGTAGTAATAGGTGAAGTACCCCTCCATCTGGGCGGGATCCATGCCGCCGTACGGCTGTGCGACGTAGATGGTCGGGACACCAAGTGGAGGAAAGACGTCCCGAGACATGCGTGAGAGCGCCACCCAGGAACCCAGCATCATGGCAATCACCATGATTACAACCGAGAGGGGGCGACGCAGGGCAAACTGAAGGACCGTGTTCACGTCAGAGCGGGCCGGGCCGGCTGGGGAACCAGTCATATGGCAACGGCGCCGCCGAGCTTGCGGAAAGAGGGATTCCCTCCCCACCGTGGAATCCTGAAGATTTCTTCAGGTTCGAGATTGGAATAGCCCGAGTGCAGGCGCACCGGGGCCGTCAGCGGGTCGCCGGGACGGGAACAGATAATTCAAACCGGCTGCCGAAGCCTGGGCGACTTTCAAGCCGGAGGGTGCCGCCCATCCGTTCTACCGATACTTTGGCGATGGCTAGTCCCAATCCGACGCCGCCCTCCTGTCGGGAGCGGGATTTCTCAATCCGATAGAACCGATCGAAAACTCGGTGCTGATGTTCAGGCGCGATGCCCGGCCCTTCGTCGGCGACCGAAATGACAGCAAGGTTTTCCCGAAGTGAACACTCGATGGTGATCCGGGTCTTCGGGGGACTGTATCGGATGCTGTTGTGCACAACGTTCATCAGAGCCTGCCGCAGCAGCGTCCGATCAGCGAAGGCGTTCAGGCCCGTGGGGACGGAGAGGTTTAGGGCCTGACGCTTCTCCGCAGCCAGAATGCCCAGGCAGTCACGGATCTCCTCCACGGCGGATCCCAGGGAGACGGATTCGAGATGGGGCGTCCAGCGGGTGTTGTCGGCGCGGGCCAGCATCAGAAGCGAATCCGTCAGGTCGTTCAGATGCTGGGCTTCCTCGAGCATGCTCCCCAGCGTTTCCCGAAGAATCCCGGGGTCGCTGGAGTTCCTGAGGGCCACCTCCCCCTCGGCGCGGAGTGCGGTGAGCGGGGTCCGGAGTTCATGGGAGGCGTCTGCAGTGAATTGCCGGAGGGACTCGAAGGAACGTTGCAGGCGCTGCAGGGTCTCGTTGAAAACGGTTGCCAGCTGTCCCAGTTCGTCGTGTGGGTTGGGGTTGGGAAGCCGGTCGCCCAGTGAATCCGACGTGATTTGACGGGCCTTTTCGGTCATGGCGCTGATGGGTTGCAGAGTCCGTCCGGCCATAAAATAGCCTCCCAATGCGGAGAACAGCGCCACGAGGGGAACTGCGAGCAGGAGTCCCATCAGAATTTCACGGAGGGTCCGGTGAAGGCCCGATTCGTCGCGAAACACCCGCAGGATGACATCGTGGTCTCCGATCTGGGTCGGTCTCTCCATGGCCCTGGCCATCCCGGTGTCGGACCAACGAAACGAGTGAATGGGCCGGGCCGCGCCGGTGGGTGGCGGTTCGATGATGGTCTCGTTGGAGGGCCAATGCTTGAGCAACAGTTCCCGGCCGGCCCGCACGTCGAACCAGGTGTCGGCGTAACCGGCGCTGTCGGGTCCTGCCGGACTTCCCTTCTTCCAGCGGATGCCCCGGTTGGCATCCGGTTCCAGGTGGGCCTGGACCAGGTTCCAGTCCACGGTGAGCTGATGATCCAGTTCGACACGCAGACGGTGCTCGATCAGCCAGTAATACAGTGGGGCCAGTCCCAGGAGGATGCCGCAGGACACGACGGTAAACCAGGTGGTCAGCCGGATCTTGAGCGAACGGCGTCGCCACCAGGACCTCATGATTCCGGCCCTTCCCGGAGAAGGAACCCCACTCCCCGGATGGTTTGGATCAACCGGGTGCGCCGACCCTCGTCGACCTTTCTGCGGAGATGTGCCAGATGGACGTCGATGACGTTGTCGAGGGGCGTGGCCCGGTTGGGTTCCCGCCAGACCTTCTCGGCAAGCATCTGACGGGTCACGGCCTGGCCTGCGTGACGGGTCAGAACCACCAGCAGGTCAAACTCGCGCGGGGTGAGGACGATCTCCTGGCCCGCACGCCAGGCGCGTCGCGCATGCAGATCCAGGGTGAGATCGGCGGCCTGGAGAGTCAGGGATTCGTCCTGGGTGGTCCGACGCAGCAGGGCGCGGATTCGGGCCAGGAGCTCAGCGAAAGCAAAAGGCTTGACCAGGTAGTCGTCCGCCCCGGCGTCCAGGCCCTGCACCCGGTCTTCAATGGCGTCCCGTGCCGTCAGGAGCAGGACTGGCGGTCGTGAACTCCGGAGCGCCAGTTCCTGGAGCAACTCCATTCCGTCTCGCCCCGGGAGCATCCAATCCAGCACCACCAGGTCGGCGCCCCGTGAGGTCAGCTGGAGGAGGCCTTCATCCCCGGTGCCGGCCGCTGCGACGTCGTAGCCCTCGGACTCCAGGCCGCGCCGGATCGCCTGTGCGGTCTTGGCATCGTCCTCAATGATCAGAATTCTCACCGCGGACTCCGGTCCAGGACCACACTGTATGGGGAGCGCCGGTACTTGCCCGGCACCCGGAGGTCCCTACTGCCGGTAGATGGGGCCGTTGAAGATCTCGTTCGGGTAGGGGATCTTGTTGATCAGCTCGTACGAACGGTTCCATTTCTGGATTCCTGCGGCGCCGCCGAACAACCCCACCATGGCCCCTCCCGGGAGGCTTTTGGCCGTGGTGGCACCATTGGGATTGTTGAATGTCGCCCAATTGGCCGCCCCGGCATGGCGGATCGAGACGCCGTTTCCGACATTTCCCGGCGGAGGCACGTTGGAGGCGTCATTGAAGTTGAGCGAATCCAGCTCGTTCTGTTCCCACATCTGCCAGTCGGTCGCGAGAAAATCGCTAACCTTGTAGGTCCGGCCATCGGCAAAGGGAGGCGTCCGGCCAATGTTATTGTAGCCGCCGATGGTCCCATTCCAGCAGTAGGACGTCAGCTTCAGCGGCCGGCCCAGCCAGAGTGTCTTCAGGCGGCCGGAGCCGCGGGTGGCGACATCCTTGGGACACCAGCAGGTCTTGTAGGTGCCCAGGAAGGGGCCGAGCTGGCTGATACGGAAGAAGGCAACCTGGTTGCTGAACTGGGCCGAGTTCACGTCCTTGCCCGCGGCCGACGTGGGGTTTGCGGGTCCCCCGGGAATCCGGCCGTTGTTCTTGGTGGCAAAGCACCAGCCATCGGGTCCGCTGAGGTCCCCGCCCCAGGTCGGGTGGGCGTTGTAGTCGTTGTTGTCGGAGGCGTAGAGCTGGTTCGCCAGGAGGATCTGTTTGACGTTGTTGATGTCGACCGTCAGTTGGGCGCGGTCCTTCGCCTTGCTGAGCGCCGGCAGGATCATGCCGGCAAGAATGGCGATGATCGCGATGACGACCAGGAGTTCGATGAGGGTGAAGGCGTGGGCGTGGACTCGACCCTTGACGGGATGCTGGCGGTCCGGCGACCCGGACCCGAAGAATGACAAAGGATTCATGGGCGCAGATGACGGGCGGATACGCGGACGGCTCATTCCCGCATCGTCAGAACCTTCCATGGTCATGAGTCCCCCATCAAGCCGCGAGTGAGGGATGGTTTGGAAGGTGGGACGGATTCAGTGCCGGGGGGCCCACACGCCGGCGAGGTGCGGCCGAAATTGTTTAAACCCACGGAGCGGGGAAACTGGGGACAGGATGACAGGATGAACCGTGGGCGGGATCTGGTCTTACGAGAGTCTGGGCTACCGGCTTGGGTCTGCTGACGGGCGTGGCTCAAGGTGACCCCCTTCAGTCCGCAATCCCGTCATCCTGTCACCCAAAGCCTACGGAGCGTGGAAACTGGGGACAGGATGACAGGATAAACCATGAGAGGGATCTGATCTTACGAGAGTCTGGGCTACCGGCTTGGGTCTGCCGACGGGCGTGGCTCAAAGTGAGTCCCTCCAGTCCGTAATCCTGTCATCCTGTCACCAAAGGCCCACGGAGCGGGGAAACTGCGGACAGGATGACAAGATGAACTATGAGCGGGATCTGGCCTCACGAGAGTCTGAGCCACCGGCTTGGATATGCCGATGGGCGTGGCTCAAAGTGACTTCCCCAGTCCGTAATCCTGTCATCCTGTCAACAAAAGCCCACGGAGCGGGGAGACCTCGGACAGGATGACAAGATGAACTATAGGCGGGATCTGGCCTCACGAGAGTCTGAGCCACCGGCTTGGATATTCCGACGGGCGTGGCTCAAAGTGACCCTCCAGTCCGCAATCCTGTCATCCTGTCACCAAACGCCCACGGAGCGAAGAAACTGCGGACAGGATGACAATATGAACCAAGAGCGGGAGGTTGGTTGTCGAGGGCGGAGACCTCCATGTGTCGCGATTCAGGCAAGGATTTCGCGGATGGGTCGCCCGTAGTCGATGTCCAGGCGCCGACGGCCCGGGATTTCCAGCTGACGTCCGTCCAAACCTAGCAAGTGAAGGACGGTGGCATGGATGTCGGTGACGTAGTGCCCCTCTCCCAGGGCGTGATAGCCCAGTTCGTCGGTCGCGCCGTGGATGGTTCCCGCCTGGATTCCGGCGCCGGCAAACCAGATCGTGAATCCGTGGGGATGATGGTCCCGGCCGTCCTTGCCGCCCGCCCGCTGCTCCAGTCCCGGGGTTCGTCCAAACTCCGTGCAGAAGACCACGAGCACGTCCTCCATGAGACCGCGGCGTTTTAGGTCCCGCAGCAGTCCGGCGACAGGTTTATCCACGCTGGCGCACAGTTTTTCGTGGTTGTCCTTCAGCTTCTGATGGGAATCCCAGGTGCCGTAGGCGCTGGGGTACACCTGGACAAACCGCACGCCGCGCTCGACCAGTCGGCGGGCCGCCAGCAGGCGTTCTCCGGCCACCTTGGTAACGTCCCGATCCAATCCGTACAGCTCCTGAACTTCCCTGGTTTCGGGGCGGAAATCCATCGCCTCGGGCACGGCAGACTGCATTCGAAACGCCAGTTCGTGGGCTCGGATTCGGGCGCGAAGAACGGCGTCATCGGGGTACTCCACGGCCTGAAGTCCATTCAGTTGGCTGGCCAGCTCGAATTCCAACCGCTGCCGGGACTCGCTCACCGAGTCCGGGCGGCGTCCGTAGGCGAGTGGATTGGCGGGATCCACCTTGAGCGGGACGCCCGAGTGCTGGGGTCCCAGGTAATAGGCATGGATGGACTCGCGGGTGGTCGCCGCGGTCGGGCCTCCCACCACCACGTAGCTCGGGAGGTTTTCGTTCAGGCTTCCGAGCCCGTAATGCACCCACGCTCCAAGACTGGGCTGGGTCTCGTCCAAGCGGTGTCGGCCCGTGTGGATCTGGTTCTCGGCGGCATGGTCGTTGTCGGTGGTCCACATGTTTCGGACCCACGCGATCTCATCGGCGCATCCCGCCAGGTGGGGCCACCAGTCAGTCATCTCGATGCCGCACTGGCCCCGGGGTTGGAAGCCCACCTGCATCGGATAAATGATGGGGTAGACATCCCGGATGTTGATGGATTCGGCGGCGACCGACCGGAACCGTTCCTTGTGTTTCGGCGACTGAAGGGGATTCGGCAACGGAGTGTTGTCAAACGTCTTTCCCGCGTGCCGGTTCAGCGCGGGTTTGGGGTCGAACGTCTCGAGGTGGCTGTATCCGCCGCTGAGGAAGATCCAAATGACCGATTTGGCCTTGGGCGCGAAATGCGACTGCCCGTTGGGCGGGGAGGCCGGGGCCTCGCCTGCGACGGCCCGGGCGATTCCTTCCCGGTACAACAGTGATCCCATCGCCAGCCCGGCGAATCCCATGCCGAAATCGGCCAGGAATTGTCGACGCCCGACTCTTCCGCAGAAGTGAGTTTCCATGTTCATGAACGTTGGCAGCTGGCGGACTCCATCAGGCGCTGGTGACGTCGGATTTCATCGAACGGTAACAAAATCGTGATGGTTGAAGAGAACGAGGACGAGGCTTTCACGGGCCTTTTCGGAGACGGTGCAGTCCCCGGGGGATTCCGCCTCCAGACGTTCCAGAAAAATCCGGGATGCGCTCGCCTCGGGTCCGGACGGACGGCGCCCCAAAATTTGCTCGAATGCCGCCTCGACGAACCGTGAGGGCTCGATGGGACCTGGATTTCCACCGCTGGTGAGCCGGGCCGAAAGCCGGCGGGCGAGCGCGGCGCTTTGTTCCCGGGAAATGGGACTGTTGCTCAGGGCCAACGCCTGCTGCGGCAACACGGTCGTGCTGCGCCGGTAGCAATCCGACGGATCCGGAGGATCGAACATCCCTGAAAACTCGCTGTGGCCGCCCTCTTCCGGGAAGCATTCCAAGTAGAGCGTGCGGCGCCTCGATGTTTCCGCCTCCGAATTGGCGACCGGGTATCCCCCCGGTGTGGGATCCAGTTCGCCCGACAGCAGGAGCAGGGAATCCCGAACCACCTCGGATTCCATCTGGCCGGGATTCATGCGCCAATAATACACGTTGTCCGGATCGTGTTGGGCAGCCGCCGTTGACGGCGCCGCGGCCGAGGCCAGGCGGTAGGTCTGACTGGTGACCATCAGTCGGTGCAGATGTTTCATGCTCCATCCGGACTCCATGAACTCCACCGAAAGCCAGTCGAGCAGGGCCGGATGGGTCGGTGGGGTGCCGTTTCGACCGAAGTCGAACACCGTCCGCACCAGCGGAACCCGAAAATGCCTCATCCAAATGTGATTCACGGCCACGCGGGCTGCCAGGGGATTCTCCCGGTTGAACAGCCAGTGCGCGAGGGCCTGGCGTCGACCGGTGCTGGTGTTGGGGTACACCGGTGAAAGGGGAGTGTAGGCAAGGCTGTTTGTCGCGAGCGCGGTACGGGACGTCTCAAGCGTTTTGGCCGCCCGGTCCCGCTCGTCCGTCGCCTTTTTCAGTGCCTCCGCCTCCTTGCCGGCCTCGTCCTTGGCGGTCTTCTCCGGCGTTCCCTGGGCAAGCCGACGTTCCCCGGCCAGGGCCTGCTCCGTTTTCAAGAGGTCAAGAGCGATCTCGGCTGCGACCTGTTTCTCCTCCGCCATCCGTACGGCATGCCGGCGTTCCGCCTGGCTGGCTTCCGATGCCCGGGCCTCGAACGTGGCCTGGGGTGCCCCGCCATACTTCGAACGATCCGCGGCGATTCGCGCCTGGATGGATTCCAGATCGGCCTCGAGGGTGGCCCGTCGCGCCTCGGTCCGTTTTCGGGCCAGTTCCGTGGTCAGCTGGCGCGCCAAGGCGCCATCACGGACGCTGCCCGCCAGGCCCTCGTCCGCGGTCGGGCGGGAGTCCCGCCGCCCCAATTCGCGATCGATCGCGGCCATGTTGGACCGTGCGGCGTCCAGCGCAGCCCTCCGGGATGCCACCTCGGCAGACTGCGCGAAATCCCGGAAGCCCGGATAATAGGCGTCCGGCGGCAGGACGACGGGCTTCACCTGAAACGAACCGCCCAGCATCGCGGGAACCCCGGGAATCACCGGAGGGCTGTTGGTATCCATGTTGCGTTCATCGCCTCCCCGGTACATCCGGGTCTTGGCCTCGAGATTCTCGTCCAAAACCCGGACGCTGCCCGTCTTCACCACCCGCCGCACGGTCGAGTATTCGTACTTCTGGAACGGGCCCGGATCGTCCTCCCCCTTCCATCGGTCCTGTCGCAATCCCAGGGGCTCGAAAATCGCCCGAAACTGAAAGTACTCCTTCTGGCTGATCGGATCGTACTTGTGGTCATGACAGTGGGCGCAGTTGAGCGTCAATCCGAGGAAGGCCTTCGCGGTGTGCTCCACATTTTCCCGCATCCACTGATTGGGATTCAGCGCATACCAGTTCCGGACCAGATAGCCGGTCGCCACGCCTGCCGCTTCGTCCTCCGGGCACACCTCATCTGCGGCCAGCATTTCCGTCCCCATCCGGTCATAGCCCTTGTCGGCGTTGAGCGAGGTGACGATCCAGTCCCTCCAGCGATAGATTTGCGGGGCACTGTTCCAGACGTCCGGAACATGCCGGCGTCCGAACCAGTCCGCATACCGCCAGATGTCCATCCAATGTCGCGCCCACCGTTCCCCGTACTGGGGTGATTCGAGAAGCCGGTCGACCACGCGTTCGTAGGCGGATTCGGAATGGTCGGAGAGGAAGGCATGCAGATCCTCGCGCGTCGGGGGGAGTCCGGTGAGGTCGAGGAAGACCCGCCGCAACAGAACCTCCGGTGACGCCACTCCCACCGGTTCAAGCGCGCGGGATTCGCGCTCTGCGGCAAGGAAGGCATCAATGGGATTGCGGGCCGGGCCGCCCGTCCGGGGTTTCGGGACGGGAGGGCGCATTGGCGGTCGAAACGCCCAGTGTTCACGGGGGTCGGCGTCGGGACGTTCCTCGCCGGAAAACGGCGCGCCCAGGCGGGCCCATTCCTTCAAGAGGGAGATTTGTTCCGGCGTGAGCGGGTCACCCTCGGGTGGCATGCGCTCCTCCGGGTCCGATGATGTCAGCCGCCGAATCAGGCTGCCTTCCTCCGTGCCCCCGGTGGCGAGGATCGAATGTTGGCCGGTTCCTTTTCGGATTCGTTCGGCGGTGTCCAACCGAAGTCCTGCCTTTTGTTTCAGGCCGCCGTGACAGGCGTAACAACGCTTTTGCAGCAGGGGTTTGATATCCTTCAGGTAATCCGGCTCGGCCTGGGAGACCGATGCCAGGAACAGAACGGTCAGGACGGCGACGATGCGAGGGCTCCTGTGGACCGCCCGGAGCAGAGGGGATGGCCGGCGTTGTCCCGGTAAAGGACAGGCCTGTCCATGTGGAGCCGGAATGCTCGAAAGGGCGTCCATGGAGTCGTCGAGCGGTTGGCCTTCCCGCCAGCGGCGCCGCGGGCAACGGCATCCTGTGGGAGGGAAGGCGCTCCCCAACCATGGCGATCCGGCGGGGGGCGTGGCAATCCATTCAATCCGGTGAACACCCTGTTTGCGGGTCCTTCGGCGCTGCATTCCGTGATGAGGGCGACCCAGGAACGGGTGGATGCCGCGACCTGCGTCATCCCGGCAACCAGTCCGGGACCCGGTCCCTGGCGTTTTCCCCAGCGCAGATTGAGCCGCATTCCCAATACCGGCCTGTGTACCGAATCGCG
>JBGAPN010000557.1:0-3164 GCA_044221235.1 Limisphaerales bacterium | reverse complement strand
TGAATGATTCTCGGGTGATTCCCGCCCGGCTCCGAGGCACACGGACTCGCTCCGGTGGAAAATTCGAAATCTTGCTGCTCGAGGAATTGGGGCCCCTGGAATGGTGGACCCTGCTCAAGCCGGGAAAGAGATCCCCGGTGGGAACCGCACTCCGGTTCGAAACCCCCTTGGAAGCAGCCTTCACCCTGACCGCCGAGGTCATCGAAAAGAATGAAGAGGGATGGTGTCGCCTTCGGTTTGAAGGGGTTTCCGACCTCAAGCAGGCTCTTCCCTGGTTCGGAGAGTTACCCCTTCCCCCGTATATCATCCGCGACCCCGGCAACCGCGATCCTGAGGACCTCGACCGTTATCAGACCGTCTATGCCCGGGAGGACGGCTCCGTGGCCGCACCCACGGCCGGACTTCACTTTACCCCGGAACTTCTCTGGGAAATCCGGGATCGGGGCGTCGAAATCCAGCATGTTACCCTACACGTCGGCCATGGTACCTTTGCCCCCGTCAAGGCCGAGTCCCTGGAAGACCATGTGATGCATGAAGAGCGGTTCGTTGTTCCCGAACAGACCGCGATGTCGGTAAATCGCGCACGAACCGAGGGACGTCGTGTTGTCGCTGTCGGCACCACCACCCTCCGGGTCCTGGAAAGCGTCGGACGCCAACACGGAGGCAAGATCGTTCCAGGTCCCGGAAGGACCCGCATCTTCATTCGCCCACCGAGCCCGTTTACGGTGGTGGATGCTCTCATGACCAATTTTCATCTGCCCGAAAGCACGCTGTTGATGCTGGTCAGCGCATTTGCCGCCCCTTCGGAGGACCGACGGGGGCGCGATCTCATTCTGGGGGCGTACGCCGAGGCCATCCGGGCAGGATATCGGTTTTTCAGCTACGGTGACGCCATGTTGATCCAATGAGTCGGTCCGCGCCTCACTCCCGCCCGGTCACCCCAGGGTCGCAACGAGCACCGTCGAGCCGCCACAGCCGATTTCCCGAGGTGGTGATCAACATGGCGATGACGGTCGACGGCAAGATTGCCACCGCCAACCGCGCCGTCACTTCCTTCGGAAGTCCACGCGATCTTCGAAGCCTTTACCGGTTGAGAAGTTCCGCCGACGCAATCCTGTGCGGCGCGAGGACAGTCGAGCAATCGGACGCCACACTCGGCAACGGCGGCCCGGAATTCACGCGGCGCCGGATCAGGCAGGGCTTTCAAGACATCCCATCCGTGTCATCGTGAGCGGCTCGGGAACCATCTCGCCCAACGCCCGAATCTGGTCCCAGCGCTTCTCTCCAATCATCCTTCTCCACTTCGGATCGGGCAAACCCAAGCTAAACGCGCTGCAACAGCTGGCGGATCACGTTTGGTTGTGCGGGCGGGAAGAAGTTGACCTCAGCCAGGCGTTGGAACTCCTCGCCTCCGAATTCGGCGTTCGACGGCTCATCGGTGAAGGCGGCGGTGAACTCAACGACGCCCTGTTCCGCGGCGGGTTGGTGGATGAACTCCGGCTGACGGTTTGCCCCTTTCTGTTTGGCGGACGGGCTGCGCCCAGCATCGCGGATGGGTTGGGATTTCCCAACCTCAGAAAGGCTGCACGCTTCCGGCTGCACTCCTGTCGTCAATGGGGCGACGAACTCTACCTGGTCTACCGGCGCCCAGAAGGCGTCAACGCCGGTACGCTTCCGCCAGCAGCGTGATCGGGTGGACCACCCGGAGTTCGACACCGCGCTGGCGGCACCCGGTCACCAACTGCAGCAGACACCCGGGATTCCCCGTAGCCACGACGGTTGCTCCGGTGGTGAGAATGTGACCCATCTTGCGATCCAGGAGCTGGCCGGCCATTTCGGGTTGGGTGAGATTATAGATCCCCGCGCTGCCGCAACACCAGTTCGACTCGGGCAGCTCGACCAGGCGGAGTCCCGGAATCATTCGGAGCAGCTGTCGGGGTTGCCCGGTGATCTTCTGGCCATGGCACAGATGGCAGGATTCATGGTAGGTCACCGACTGCGGCATAGCCGACGCTGCAGGAGGCGCGGTGATTCCGATTTGAACCAGCCATTCATGGATGTCCTTCACCTTGCCATCCCATTCGGCCGCCCGCGCCGCATATCTCGGATCATCCGCGAGCAGATGGGAGTAGTGCTTTAAGTGCGAACCGCAGCCTCCGGCATTGGTGATGATTGCGTCGAACTGGTCGGGCGGAAACTGCTCCAGGTTGCGCCGGGCCAGGGCCTGCGCGAGCGACCACTCGCCGTTATGGGCATGCAGCGAGCCGCAGCAATTCTGCACCGGAGGCGTGTGCACCTCGCACCCGTTGCGCACCAGAACCTCCACCGTGTCGCGATTTACCGACGCAAAAGTAAGGTCCTGGGCACAGCCAATCAGCATGGCCACCTTGTAACGTCGATTCCCCACTGCGGGGGTCACCGGAGCAATCAGGTCCGCGGAAAATTCCGCCTCGACCGTCGGGGTCATGGACTCGAGTTCCCGAAGCCGTGCCGGCATCAACCGGAGAACGCCGCTCCGCCGGACCAGGGCCTGCAGACCGCTGTCCTGCCACCACCGGATGGCACGCCCCAACACCTGGAGACGCCGTAAGTCATCGAACAGCCAGTTGAGGGTGAACCGCCGGATCCA
Organism: Limisphaerales bacterium; assembly: GCA_044221235.1. Taxonomy (GTDB): domain Bacteria; phylum Verrucomicrobiota; class Verrucomicrobiia; order Limisphaerales; family UBA9464; genus UBA9464. The sequence continues at coordinate 535 of JBGAPN010000557.1, read as the reverse complement.
CGTTCGCTTTGGGGAATCCAGCAGCTTCCGGGACTCGACCTCTGCCCGGGCATGTTCGAAGAGTTCGGCATAATTGACGCCCGCCGGACACGCCGTCATGCAGGCCAGGCAGCCGAGGCAGAAATACATCTCCTCGCCGAACGTTGCCGAAGGCTCCAAGCGATCATCGGCAATCGCACGCATCAATGAAATCCGTCCCCGGGGCGAATTCCGCTCGAGCCGGGTGGCGTCATAGGTGGGGCACGTCGGTAGGCACAACCCGCAATGCATGCATTGTTGCACCACCGAATAGTCCAGATCCTTAAGATGCGAAGCGGGCGCCGTCATCGAACGCGGAAGGATGACGTGGACGTCGGCTAAAGGGCGAGAAAAAGGGAGTGACGGGATGCTGGAAACCGCTTCGTTCTTTGCCCGGCCTTGTCCGGCCCGGCAATTCCCTCTACAGTGGCCCCTGATGAATGCACCGGCCACCGGGGTCGAGCTGACCGGACTGCGCGTAACGCTTGACCGGTTGTTGTACCAGCATCTTCCGCCC
>JBGAPN010000041.1:0-20391 GCA_044221235.1 Limisphaerales bacterium | reverse complement strand
TGATGATGCTGGCCCCAGCCCCCGAAAGGAAATCCACACCGGCCGCCGAAGTGACATTTCCTGCGATGATGGGAAGCCGCGGAAACGCGTCCCGCACCAGGCGCACCGTCTCCCCCACTCCCTTGCTGTGACCGTGGGCGGTCGAGACCGCCACGACGTCCAATCCCCGGTCCACCAGCGCCCCGACGTGGTTCACAATCCGTTCACGGTTCAGAGACCCATCCGCATTTCGAAGGGTGGCGATCGCGGCGCCGCACACCAGTCGGAACCGGGAATCCCGGGCGGGCTTCAGGAGCGCATTCCGTTCCTGGGTGATCCGCTCAATGTCGCTCATGGTGAAGAGCCCCCTCAAATGGTCCTGGTCATCCACCACCAGGAGCTTGTGGATGCCCGGGTTCTCGGTGAAGAAGCGGTCGGCTCGCCCGATGGGATCGCTCGCCAGCTCCCGTTCATGAATCGTCCGGACTTCGTTGCGCGGGGTTAGCGCCTCATTCACCCGTCGCCGGGCGTAGCGGGGTTTGACGACGTGCCCCGGCAGCAGGCCGAGCAGGCGGTTTTCCGCGTCGACCACGGGAAAGGTGCTAAACGAAAACTTCTTCTTGTCGATCAGCGCCAACACCTCGCCGATTTCCTGGTCGGCCTGGACCTTGATTGGATCCTGGATCAGCCCGTGGACATGGTTTTTGACCCGGCTGACCTCCGACAACTGGTCCCGCTCGGACATGTTGTAGTGAATCAGACCCAGACCGCCGTGTTGTGCCATGGCGATGGCCATGCGGGATTCGGTAACGGTGTCCATGTCGGCCGAGACGACCGGAATGTGCAATTCCAGGCCGTCGGCAAGGCGGGTATCCAGCTGGGTATCCCGCGGAAGCACCTCGGAATACAACGTCGCGAGGGTGACGTCGTCGTAGGTCAGCGCCACCGTCCGGTGGCTTTGAAAAAATGCGTCTGCGGGCTGGTAGAACGCGGAATCGATCTCCACGGGGTCAACCGATGTTGCCATGAGCCAAAATCAGGGAACCAACCACCGCTTGGCAAGCGGTAAGGAGACCTCCTCCTCCGGCCGATCCATGGCGACCCAACGAGGTGGCGGGTTTTAATCGCGGACGCCGGATCGAGTCTTGCGCGAGAAATACACGGCACTGGCCAGCAGGCAGACCGCCCCCAGCGCCGACATGAACCAGGTGAAGCTCGTAAAGAATCCGAACCGGGAGACGCTGCCCGCCGCGAGGTCCTTGTACAATTGCACACCCACGGATCCGGTGTACCCGATGGCATCGGCCAGATAGATGGCAAACACCGCGGTTCCCCACCACCCGAGTTGACGCCATCATGCGTTCGAACAACACCGAGCCGTAGGGAACGTACGCCAGGTACGAGCCCAGGCCCGTGGCCGTCATCCACCAGAACCCACTGATCAGCCCGGCATGAAGCAGTGCGGTGGACACCCCCAGGAGGATCACGCCACCGGTCATGATTCCAAACGCCCACAACAGTCCCCGCCGGTTGTCACCGAACCAGATTGAGAAGGGCCAGGACGCCCATGACCCCAAACGTCACGAGGGATTCCGCCCGGGAGATGATCGTTTTGTTGGTCTGATACGGGTAGCCGAGCCCGTCGAAGATCTCCACCTGATAGTTGTCCCGGAAATCGCGGTAGGCGGTCAGGGAAGAAATACGCCACACAGAGCAGGGTCAGGCCGAAGGCAAACTGGCGGACAAAGGCCATCCGGTCCGCCCCTTTCATCGGCTCCCGTTCGGCCCGGGCCGCCACATCTGCGGCGCTGGGACGCGGCAGCTGATTCAGCACCCAGACCGAAATCGCAAACACGGGGATGAAGTGAAATCCCGCCACGGCCGGCATCCATCCCTCGCTGACTTTGCCCAACAGGCCCGCCACGGTTCCTCCGATGACCGGAACGTTGGCCCACCACCCGGCAGCCGTCCCTTCCATCAAGGCCCGCCCAAATCCTTCACCACACCGCTCGCCAGGATGTACGACAGGCTGAGTCCGGCCAGGAGGAGCTCGGACGTCCGCCGTCCCTCGAGATACCAGACGACCAGTCCCCAGATCATTCCCAGCGGAAGTCCGTTCAGAAAGATGGCGAGGACCTTCCAGTTGTTGGGCAGCAGGCCGTAGAGGATCAACGCCCCCTGCGCCATACCCACCAACCCGAGCAGCATCGCCGCGCGACGCGACGGCGTGACCTCGGAACACACTTTGATGCCAATGTACTTCGACAGCGCGTAACCGATGATCTGGCTGATCACAATCGCTGTCTTGAGCGCCACCGCCGTCCCCAGGAAGAACTCCCCTTCAAACTTTGCGGCGGCAAACGGCTTGCGGAACGCATACATCGCAAAGTAGGTGGAGAACGCGGAAGCGATGGCCACGGTGACAAACACAGGCGCCGGAGACTGTGCCAACCACCGGGTCAACCTTGAGCTGGGCTCCGTTTCGGAGGACAATCGCGACATGCCGGGCCCAGCAAACCCGGTCCCCTCCGCTTCCGGCAAGCCGTGATTGGCCGGCCGCCTCCCTTGTTACGGGGATCGGCAGGTTTCAATTCTGTGACGCGCAAACCTTCCCTCAACGGTCCGTGAAGGATTGCCCCAACGGCGACGGGGCGTACTCTGCTTCCGTGGTTTACGACGCTTCCCTTGACGCGCTCCTGCAGAAGGTGTGGGACGGCGGCCGCATCGATGCCGCCGAGGCGCGACGGCTCCATGCACTGCCCCTGGAGGAACTCGGCCTGCTGGCCGACCGGCGCCGCCAGTTGCTGCGCAGCGAGGCCCACGGCGGCCGGGGCAACGGGATCGTCACCTACATCGTCGACCGGAACGTCAACTACACCAATGTCTGCAACGTCTACTGCAAGTTCTGCGCATTTTGGCGGACGGAGAAGGACGCCGACTCGTATGTGATCTCGCACGAGGAAATGGACCGCAAGATCGAAGAGACCCTCGCGCTCGGCGGCACCCAGATCCTCATGCAGGGCGGACATCATCCGAAGCTGACCAAGCAGTGGTACCTGGACCTGCTGCGCCACATTCGGGACCGGTTTCCGGGATTCAACGTGCACGGATTCAGTCCCAGTGAATTCATCCACTTCCGGGATGTTTTCGGCGAACCGGTGGAAACCTTGCTCCGGGAGTTTGTGGATGCCGGCCTGGGCAGCGTACCCGGCGGCGGCGGAGAAATCCTGGTCGACCGGGTCCGGGACCGGATCGCCCCGCTCAAGGCGTCCACGGCAGACTGGATGGGGGTCATGGACACGGCCCATGCCCTGGGACTGCCGAGTTCGGTGACCATGATGTTCGGCCACGTCGAGACCCTGGACGACCGGATCGAACATTTGGAAGTGGTGCGCGCGCAGCAGGACCGATCGCTCGCCCGCTGGCTCGCCTCGCGGCCGGAAGCGGTCGTCCCTTCCCCGACTGAGCCCATGGCCCGCGCCCAGGCGTATTCCCGCGCCCTGGAAGAGGGCAGCACCCGTGGTGGCGCATTCACGGCCTTCATCTGCTGGACCTTTCAACCCGAGAATGCCGTGCTCAAGGTCCCGCCCGCGGGCGCACACGACTATCTGCGCACCCAGGCGCTAAGCCGGATCTATCTCGACAACATTCCGAGCGTCCAGAGTTCGTGGGTCACCCAGGGACTGGAGGTGGGTCAGGTCGCGCTCAAGTACGGTGCCAACGACCTGGGCTCGATCATGATTGAAGAGAATGTGGTCAGTGCCGCGGGAACCACATTTCGAATGACCGTGGCTGACATGCAGCGCCTGATTCGCGACCTCGGCTACGAACCTCGCCAGCGCGACAATGCCTACCGGCTCGTGGGTTGAGATTGGGCGCCACGGCGGGGCGCGAGCTGCTAATAGCCGCCGTTGCCCATCGCGCCGGCCCCAAGGATGGCGACACCCGAGCTGGTGCCCAACCGGTTGGCCCCCGCCTCAATCATGGCCAGCGCCGTGGCCCGATCCCGGATTCCGCCCGCCGCCTTGACGCCCACCTTCAGGCCCACGCAGTCGCGCAGCAACCGGACATCGTCCACCGTCGCTCCACCCGAAGCGAACCCGGTGCTTGTCTTCACGAACTGGGCGCCGGCCTCGACTGCCAACGAACAGCCCCGCCGTTTCTGGTCGTCGGTGAGCAGGGCACATTCGAGAATCACTTTCACCGGAATCTCCTGGGCCGCTTCCACCACATCCCGCAACTCCCTCAGGAGATAGCGTTCATCCCCATCCCGGAGGCGCCCGATGTTGATCACCAGATCGATTTCCTGGGCACCCAGGTCGATCACGCTTTCGGTTTCGAAGCGTTTGGAATCGGCATCCATCGCACCCATCGGGAATCCGACCACGGCAGCCACCTTGACGGGAGACGCCTCCAGCAGGTGGGCGGCCTGGACCACCCGGGAGCCGTGCACGCACACTGCGTGGAATTGATGACGGATTGCCTCGGCACAAAGGCGTTCGACATCCGCCGCCGTTGCCTCGGGCCGCAACAGCGTATGGTCAATCATCCGGGCCAGATCAAGATCGCTCAAGGACACGCCACAAGCCTGCCGAAAAGGTCCACGCGTTCCAAGCCTCGGCCGGCAGTTCACCAGCACCTGGAATCGATCCAGTGCGGCCAACGTCATCCCGGGTCACCGTGCTCCCCGGTTACGGCCGTCTGGGTCGGAGTAGCGCCGGGCGAAAATGGGAAGGTACTGAAAAATGCCCAGCGCGCTCAGCGAGAACAGCTGAAGCTTGGCTTCGGGGAAAATGAACAGCCCCAGGAAGCAGGTCACCTCCGCGAGGCTGATGCCCACGATGAACAGCTGAAATGCCTGAGGCGAACGCTTCACCCGAGGCAAGGCCCCCCAGCGGATCACCACGCTCCCCGCGAAGGGAATGACGGCGGCGAGCCAGAAGAAGCTGGGATCGGCCGGAGTCGTCCGGGGAGGGGCTCCACCTAGAACGAAGTAAAACATGAAGATTCCAGCCTGGAAGGCGGCCCAAAGGACCCACCAAGTCGTCAACGGAGGTTGCATGGGGATTATTGGAGGCTGGCTCCAGTCGGGATTGGCTGGCGCGCGTCGTTGTTCAATACGAGGCTTAGACGGTCCGGTGCGTTGGCTGCTCCACGAGGAATGTGAGCCCGGGTTTTACCTTCGTCGGTTACCGCTGCCCTCATTCCATAATGATTCAACGCTTACTTCGACGGTCAACACGGCGTTTTGCCCCGCCGTCGCCGCTGATTCCGGTTCAGGTTGAAGGTTCGAAGCCGCCGTTTTTCTTTGTCCACGGTGGAAAGGCCAGCCAATTGCGCCTCAGCAAGCACCTCGGTGCGGAGCAGACCTTTTACGGTCTGGCACAGCATTTCGACGGACAACCGATTCACTACACTTCGATTCCGGACATTGCTGCCTTCTACTGCGATGCATTGAAGTCGGTGCAACCGGCAGGTCCGTATTTCCTCGGCGGGCACTCGCTGGGTGGAATCATTGCCTTCGAAATGGCGCAGCGGCTTCGGCAATCGGGCCAGGACGTCGCCCTTTTAGTCCTGGTCGATTCCGGTTCCCGCCAGATCGGCGTGTTTGACCCCAGACGCCGCCATCGGAGCCCGTTCACCTGGCAGTCATGGATCCGGCACCTGGGTTCCCAATTCCGCTCCGGACTGAGGGACGTCAGGAAGGCCGCGGTCCACCTCCCAAAGACGCTGGCGTGCCATGGATACCACGGACTCGGAAGACCATTGCCCCGGCGGTTGGTCCCGTTTTACATCAATCAAATCGTTTTCGAGGGAACCTACTTCAAGTCCCTCGCCCATTACGTTCCGCAGAAATACCCAGGCAAAATCGTCTACCTGAAATCGGAAGAGCCCGGTGATCGGGACAACCTTTGGCGGCAGCTTGCCATGGGTGGGGTTGAGGTTCGGCGCGTCTCAGGACAACACCTGAGCATGCTCAAGGAACCCCACCTGCTCCGGCTTGCGGATACGTTACGGGAGTGCCTCGTGGAGGCCCAATCCGGGCGGGTGAACCGTTGATGGTTGTGAAGGTTGAGATCGGCCGAAGCCGGAAACGGTGGCGCATTGGGACCACAAACCGGTGAAGGCGTATAACTGGCACGACCGCCCCATTTCAGGGCGATTCTCTCTCAGCTCTCAACGTTCAACTCTCAACTGGTTTGCGGGTAGACGGCGTGTCGGTCGCCGCCCCGCCGCGGGGGCACCTTCACCATTCGCCTTGGCGACCTGGGGGTCGGTCGGATTCCCTCGGGCCGCATGTCCACAACGGCGCACAAACCTCTTTTGCCACGTCTCCAGCGGGTTCGGCTTCTGCTCTGCGATGTCGACGGTGTGATGACCGACGGAACGGTCATCATGGGAGCAGGCGGCACGGAACTGAAACGATTCAGTATCCAGGACGGCTTTGGCCTTCGACTTCTCCGGGACGCCGGACTCCAGGTGGGCTGGGTCTCGGCACGTCCTTCGCCCGCAACCACCGAGCGGGCAAACGACCTCAAGATTGACTACCTGCATCAATCCCCCGCCCTCAAGGTGCAGAGCATCGGGGAGTTGTTGGGTCGAATCGGACTCAACTGGGAGGACATTGGGTATATCGGCGACGATGTGGTCGACGTCGGGGCCCTTCGACGGGCGGGTTTCGCCGCCGCTCCGGCGGATGCCCGTCCTGAAGCCCGGGCGGTGGCTCATTATGTTTGCGCGGCCGACGGCGGTCGGGGCGCGGTGCGCGAGGTGGTGGAACTGATCCTCCAGGCGCAGGGCAAATGGGAGACCGTGATCGCGCCGTTCGTTGCCTGAGTGCCCGGACCGGGCCCCAGGATTCTTGCGCTTTGAATTTAAACCCTTCCTCCGCCTGTGCTTCACTCCCGGGGTCGCTTCGTGATCTCGTCCTTTCTTCGTTTGACGCTGCCCCTGGCGGCGGTGTCCGGAATCGCGTGGGCCCAGGCGGTCTCAACCAACCCGCCGCCGCGGTCCGCGGGGTTCTCGCTGCCCTACAAGAAGGATGGACGGACCATGGCACTCTTCACCGGGTCCCGTCACAAGCCGCTTTCCGTCACCCTGGTCCGGATCTGGGATTTCCGGGCGGAGACCTATAATGCCGACGGCACCCCTAGTTTCGCGGTGGAGTCGCCGGAGTGCCTCCTCGACATCAGCACCCGCCAGGTAAACTCGGACGGCCCGTTGAAAATCACCCAGTCGGGCGGCGGCTTCACCCTGAGTGGCGTCGGGTTCGCCTGGGACCAGGAAGCCGGCCGTCTGCAAATTTCCAACCGGGTGGAAGCGACCTTCCAGCTGAATGCACGCCCCGCCAACTTTCTGAACCGCCCATGATTCGCCGAATCCTCCTCGCCCTTGCCTCCATGGCCGCCATCGCAGCCGGCGGTTCCAGTTCAGCCGCGGAACCGACACTGGATCTGGGCAACCTGAAGGCCGACGCCTACACCCTGGAAGTCCGCGAGGGCTACCATCATTTTGAGGGCAACATCCAGTTCCGCTACCCCGGCATGCTCGACCTGGACTGCGATGACCTCAAAATCCGACTGCAGCCCGGGGGACGCCAGATTGAACGCCTGATCGCGAGCAATCACGTCGTGCTCACGATTCTGCAGCTCCCCACCACCAATGCCCCCACTCCGTTGAAATCGGTGTCCACCAACCGCATTTACGCGGCCGTGGCAACCTATGTGGGAACCAACGACGTGGTTACGCTGGTGGGAAGTCCGGAGTTCGGGCAGCCCTGGGTGGAGCGCAGCGACGGCTCGTTCAAGGCGGATGCCATCGTCTACGACCGCGGAAATGACCGCCTCAGTGCCCGGGGAAACTTCCAGATGATCTTCACGCCTTCGGCCCTGCCCAAGGATTCCAAGCTGGTGCCGTCGTCCAAACCGTCGAATTGACCGCGACCATGGGCGAAGAACTGAGACTGCTCACGGTCCGGGGACTGGTGAAGGCCTACAAGGGACGCCGGGTGGTCAACGGCGTGTCGATTCACGTCAACGCCGGGGAGATTGTCGCCCTGCTGGGACCCAACGGCGCGGGAAAGACCACCAGTTTCAACATGATCGTGGGGGCCGTCCGTCCCGACGAGGGTCACGTGTCCTTCTTGGAAAAGGAGATCACCGGCATGCCGATGCACCAGCGCGCACGGCTCGGCATCGGCTACCTCACCCAGGAACCCAGCGTGTTCCGGAAATTGACCGTCGAGCAGAACTTGCTGGCCATCCTGGAAACCTGCGAGGGCGACCGGGAGGAACGCGCCACCCGTCTGGGTTACCTGCTCAATGAACTGGATCTCGCCCCGCTGGCCAAGAGTTATGCCTACCAGCTCAGCGGCGGAGAAAAGCGGCGCCTGGAAATCACCCGCGCCCTGGTCACCAGCCCGAAGCTGATGCTGTTTGACGAACCCTTCGCCGGCATCGATCCCATCGCCGTCTACGAAGTGCAGAAGATCGTCCGCCGGCTCAAGGACCGCGGACTGGGAATCCTCATCACGGATCACAACGTCCGCGAGACTCTCAAGCTCATCGACCGGGGCTACATCATCCACAAGGGCGAAGTGTTGTGCGAGGGGACAGCCGAGTTCCTGGCGAATGATCCCCGTGCCCGTGAGATCTACCTGGGACCGGAATTCAACGTGTGATCCACCCCATGGGTTCCTCCGCCATCACCGTCGAGCAGTTCTACACCGAGACGGCTGCCAACCTGGCGCTGAAACTGGTCGCCGGCGCGGTCGGGTTAAAGCGGATGATCCGCGAACCGACCGTTAACCGTCCGGGACTGGCCCTCGCGGGATTCAAGCGGTACTTCGCCCCGAAACGGGTGCAGGTCGTCGGCAACGTGGAGACCGCCTACCTGCGCTCCCTTTCCGAAGGCGTCCGCGACGAGCGGGTCCGCGAGTTTTTCCAACACCGGATTCCCTGCGTGGTCCTCTGCCGTGACATCAAGCCCAGCCGGCTGTTCCTCCAGGCTGCCGAGGCGAGCGACGTGCCGCTCTTCACGTCGTCGCTGATCACGATGAAGTTCATCAGCCGCGCAACGATCGCGCTGGAAAACCTCTTCGCGCCCCGCACCCAGATCCACGCCGGCATGGTGGATGTCGGGGGCATCGGGGTGATCATCGAGGGCGAGAGCGGGATCGGAAAGAGCGAGGCGGTCGTCGGACTTCTGGAACGAGGCCACAGCCTGATCGCCGATGATGTCGTTTGCCTGTGGATTCAGGACGGCACCGAATTGCGCGGCACGGCGAAGGAACTCGGCCGAAACCTGATGGAAGTGCGCGGCATCGGTTTGATTGACGTGGCGGCGATGTTCGGAGTCAGCGCCATCCGACGCGACATGCGTGTGGACGTGGTGGTCACTCTCAAGCGGTGGGAGGAGACCAAGGAGATCGACCGGCTGGGCATTGAACAACTGCACTGCACCTTTCTAGGGCAGCAGGTGCCGCAGATTGTGATTCCGGTGCGACCGGGACGCGACCTCGCCGGCCTGATCGAAGTGGCCGCCTATCAGAGCAAGCTGCGTCTCCAGGGCTACAATGCCGCCGAGGAGTTCAGCGCCCGGCTCACTCGCAAAATGGCCCAGAAGCTCTGAGCCCCCTTCAACCTTCAACCTTCAACGCCGCAGGTCACTGAACCGCGAGCCGGAAGAATCCCCGCTCCTGGTCCAGCGGAAGTTCCACCTCGGATTTTCCGAGTGAACCTGCCACTTCCTTCCAGCCTTCCCCCGCCAGGGAATTCGACTGTTCCAGCCGGAGATTCGCCGCCCCGGCCCAAGTCACCTTCAACTGGCCTCCCGAGAGCACGGCCCGGAAAGGAGCGGTCACCGCGAGGGTGAAATCGCGGCTGACCGCCACCTGATCGGCATCCGTCGCATGGACCGTGAATTGAAACTGTCCCGAGGCCGTGGGCGTTCCCGTCAGAATCCCGGTGGTCGAATCCAAGCTCAGACCCGGCGGGAGCGCGCCCTGGGAGACGTTCACCTCATACGGCGTATTTCCGCCGGCAACCACGGTCCGTGGCACGTAGGCCTCCGAAAGACCGACCTCCTGGAGGTGGTCCACCAGACCCAAGGGGGCTTCAACATTGAAACCCGCCATTTGCGCACCGATGTAGTCCCCGACGGCATCCGGACAGTCGGCAGGATCCTCACACTTGGCTTCGCCGTCCTCGGGATCGACTTCGCCGGCGTAGACGTAAAACTCATAGCGTCGGGTCACGGTTTCGTCGCCCTCGGGCAGATCATCCGCCGACTCAATTTTTTCGCCGTCGGCCTTCCGCGCCGGCCGCTTTTGGAACAAGCGCCATTCCACCTCGGTCTCCGCCGCTTCATCGCCGGCCCAATCCTCCCGTCCGGCCTTCGTCTCGTCGTCGGTGACCAGTTCCTCGAGCCGGACATGGCGTCCGGATTTCTGGACGGTCTTGAACACCTTGACCCAGACCGGCACACCAAAACGGTCAGCCTGAATCTCCTCGGGTTCGGGCGGTTCCATCTCCACCACCGCCTGCGCTCCCGGCACCCCGGCGACCGGCGGGACATACGCAAAGGCGGGCGCGGATATGTAAACGGCCGGACCCTCCTTCATCGTGCCGGGAACCAGCGGATCGGCGATCAGCCAGTGATAACGGACCGCACCCGGATTGCGAACAAAGCCCACGCCGAAATGCTCACCACCCAGGTTGACACCGGGATTGGTGAAGGCATGGCCGTCCGTGGGCCCGAGTGGTTTCGACGGATCCTGCGGGTTGGTATAGGCGCTGAATGACCCGTCCATTCCCGGCTTCGCCTCGTAGCTGACAATCACCTTGGGATGGAGTGGATCCGCCCGGTCCTCGCTGATCCGGGGAGTCCCATAATGATTGTAGTCGTAGGTGTAGGTGATGTCCGTGCTCTGTAGGTCCTCCAGTTCAATCCGGAAGCCATAACAACGCTCACCGGTATCGTTCACCACGTCGAAGTTGTTCAGCGACCCGTACGAGGTGCTCCCGTGCGCCAGGTTCATGGCCGCGGACAACACGGCGGCGGCCACTACGGGAAAACGGCGAAACGGTGAATTGCACTGCACGATCCCGGGGGCAGCGAAAGCGTTCGAGTTCATGGAATCACCGGACGCAGCCCGGATGCCAACGGACGATCGGACCACGTTGGGACAATTCCATGCGCCGAATTCGGATGTCGTGGGACACGGTTTGCTCCAATTTCGGACCAACCCTCACCCCAACCCTCTCCCTTCTTCCCCGAGTCAGAAGGGCGAGGGTGGCTTGACAGCGAAGAGGGAACCGAGGGTGAGCTCTGACCCCATCGGCCCAACCCGCCCCCTTCTCCCTTCCACAGCGAAGCGACGGAAGGGAAGAAGATGCCCGGAGGGCAGATGAGGGCCCGCAGGAGCGCAGCGACTGCGGTGCCGGCTTACCTCCTGCCCCTTTCCTCCTACCGCCCCGGGCCCTCTCCCTTTCTCCCCGGGTCGAAAGGGAGAGGGAGACCAACCACCGGATTCTTGTGCCTCTCGGCTGTCCAATGGTGGAGGTCTTCCCTTCCCCGGGACTGGCCCTCAGGCCTAGGCTCACGCCCGGTGAAATCCTTGCTGAAGGTTCTGGCGTGGAGTGGTGTCGGCCTGGCCGGCATCTTCGCCTTTGTCACGCTCGCACGACACCGTGGGGAATCCATCAACTCGGCCTACCTCGTGGTGGCGGCGCTTTGCACCTACGCCATCGGGTATCGGTTCTATTCCAAGTGGCTCGCCGTTCAGGCGCTGATGCTGGACGACCGGCGGGCCACACCCTGCGAGGTTCGTGAGGATGGCAAGGACTTCGTCCGGACCCATCGCTGGATCGTTTTCGGACATCACTTTGCCGCGATCTCCGGACCCGGACCCCTGGTGGGTCCTGTGCTGGCTGCCCAATTTGGATACCTGCCCGGTGCCCTTTGGATTCTCATCGGTGTGGTTCTGGGCGGCGCCGTGCAGGATTTTGTCATCCTCTTCTCGTCCATGCGCCGGAACGGCCGGTCGTTGGGACAAATGGTTCGCGACGAAATCAACCCGGTCGCCGGCCTGGTAGCGTTGGTGGCGATCCTCGCCATCATGGTCATCCTGCTGGCAGTCCTCGCCCTGGTGGTGGTCCGGGTACTGGCCGAGAGTCCCTGGGGCGTCTTCACCGTCGGGGCCACCATTCCCATCGCCTTATGGATGGGAGGATACCTTCGTTGGATCCGGGCCGGGCGCACCCTGGAGGCCTCGATGATGGGCGTGGTGCTCCTGCTGCTGGCGGTGTGGGGCGGCCAGTTCGTCCACGGTCACCCCACCTTGTCCAAGAGCTTCACCTTTGCCGGTGAACCCCTGGCCTGGATCATCATCGTCTATGGCGCGGCCGCCAGCATCCTGCCGGTCTGGTTGCTGCTCGCTCCGAGGGATTATCTCAGCACATTCATGAAGCTGGGCACCATCATCGCCCTGGCGGCCGGCGTGCTTCTGGTGCTGCCCGATCTCAAGATGCCCGCCATCACGCGGTTTGCCGACGGCTCCGGAATCGTCCTGGCCGGTAAGCTGTTTCCCTTCTGCTTCATCACCATCGCGTGCGGGGCCATCAGTGGATTCCATTCCCTGATCTCCAGCGGCATCACCCCCAAGATCATCACCCGGGAAACCCATGTCCGGCCAGTGGGCTACGGGGCGATGTGCCTGGAGTCCCTGGTGGCCATCATGGCCCTGGTGGCGGCGTGCACCCTGGAACCGGGCGTCTACCTGGCCATGAACGTGAAGGCCGAAGGATCCGATGCCGCCGCCGTCGCCGCCGCGACGGTGGCCAAGGTCAATGCGACCGGCTTCACCGTGAGCACGGCGGAGATGGACCGCCTCGCCAACGAGGTTGGTGAATCGTCCCTGTATGGCCGCACCGGGGGGGCGGCGACCCTCGCGGTCGGCATGGCCAACATCTTCAGCAAGGTGACCCAGGGACGCTGGCTCGACCTCTGGTATCACTTCGCGATCATGTTCGAGGCGCTGTTCATCCTCACAACGCTCGATGCCGGAACCCGGGTCGGTCGATACCTGCTTCAGGATTTCCTGGGGCACCTTTCCCCCCGCTTGGGCGACACGACGTCCCTGCCCGCCAATGCCTTCGCGAGCGTGCTGGTGGTCGCAGGCTGGGGGTGGTTTCTGATCCAGGGCGTACGGGATCCGCTCGGTGGCATCAATTCCCTCTGGCCCCTGTTCGGCATCGCCAACCAATTGCTGGCCGCCATCGCGCTCTGTCTCGGCACCACGGTCCTCCTGAAGATGGCTCTCCAGCGAAAACAGTCCCCGGCGCTGGCGCTGGTCACGTTGATCCCCCTGGTGTGGCTGATTACCGTGACGTTCACCGCCGGATATCAGAAGATGTTTCATCCCGCACCGGCCATTGGCTTCCGTGCCGGCGCAGAAGCGGCCCGAAAGCGCGCTGCCGATGCGGTGGAATCCCTGAACCGCGGAGGCCTCGACGACAAGGCCGCAGCCGCGACCCTCAAAGCGAGGCACACCGCTCAGCGCCAGGTGTTCAATAACGAGCTGGATTTCGCCGTAACCGGGATCTTCCTGGGACTGGGAACCTGGGTGTTAGCCCTGTCGGCCCGGGAATGGATTCGTCTGCTCGCCGGTCAATCCGCACCCCGCCTTTCCGAGACCGAGCCGGTCTGGCTGCCCGAGTCCGCCCTTCGCGAAGGCCGTCCGCTCGCTGGAGCGGCCGGAGCGGCGGCATTGGCCCTGGCCCTGGCCCGGGAATGGTCGGGTGAGGCAGCGGTCGAACGTCAACTGCAGGTGCGACTGGCCTGCCCGGTCGGTGCGGGCCAACCCCGGTTGTTGATCGATGTTCCGGAAGTCCGTGAGGCCTTGAGTCCACCCGGATCCGATCGACAGCGTGCCTACCTGGCCGCCGCCGCGGGTCGCTTTGAAGGAGTTCAGCGCTGCTGCTGAATCAGGCGGGAATCAGAGCATCGAGGACTGCACCCAGAGCGCGAGCCGGCTCCAGGCGAAGAGGAATTGCAGCAGGGAAAATCCCATCCAGGCCAGCCCGACGCCGGCCGCCAGAAACAGGGTCCATCCGAGCAACCGCTCCGCGACGGAGTCCCGCGCCACCTCCAGACTCGTCCGCCAGAGCGGCCGCCGGGCCGACCGGGCCTTGGGCAGTCCCAACGCACCCGTCCGGACCCGCACCCGCACCCGCGTGGAATGAGGTTGGACGACCGGCTGGACTTTGGTTCGGGGCGCGGCCAGCACCTGCTTTACATCCTCAAGGAGGTTCAGTTTGCCGTTCATGCAAGCTGCCCGCTTCATGATCCTCTGCGGCAGCCGTCCTGAAAGTTTCAACTTTGAAGGACTTTCTTCTCCGGGACTGGCTTCCTGAGAGAGGCCCTCACCCCAGCCCTCCCTTCTTCCCTGAGTCAGAAGGGCGAGGGAGGCCTGACGGCGAAGCTGGGCCATCGGGGTAGAACTGCCTCCAGCGGCCCAGAAGCCCCCTTCTCCCTTCCACAGCGAAGCGGCGGAAGGGAGAAGATGTGGCCGAAGGCCGGTTGAGGGCTTCAGGCCAGCACCTGCTGAATGACCCGACGCTCCACCACGCCGGTCAGGCGCTGATCGAGTCCGGCGTGGAAGTAGGACAGGCGCTGGTGGTCCAATCCCATCAGGTGCAACAGCGTTGCGTGCAGGTCGGACACATGACACCGCTCCTCCACCGCCTTGAATCCCAAGTCGTCGGTCGCCCCAATGGCCTGCCCGCCTCGCACACCGGCACCCGCCAGCCACATGGAAAAACCATGCCAGTTGTGGTCCCGCCCAGGTTTGCCCACCCCGTCGCTGGTCGGAGTCCGGCCGAATTCACCGCCCCACACCAACATGGTTTCATCCCACAATCCGGTGCGCTTCAAGTCGGCGATCAGCGCGGCAATGGGTCGGTCGGTTTCCCCCGCATGCAGACGGTGATTGCCAATGCAGTCATTGTGGCCGTCCCAGGTGTCTTCGATGTGCCCTCCGCCGGAATAGAGCTGGATGAACCGGACCCCACGCTCCAGAAGACGGCGCGTGATCAGACATTTCCGGCCAAAGTCCGCCGTCAGGGAATCATCCAGTCCATAGGCCGCCCGGGTGGCGGCGCTTTCGCGGGACACGTCCACCACGTCGGCGGCGGAGGTCTGCATGCGGAAGGCGGTTTCATAGGACTGAATCCGCGCCGCCAGTTCCGATTCCCCGGCATGCGTCTCCAAGTGCTGGCGGTTGATCGCCTGGAGCAGATCCAGGGTCTCGCGTTGCTGGCGATCGGTCGTTCCCGGCGGTGTCGCCAAGTCCAGCAGCGGGCTGCCTACGCTCCGAAACAACGTGCCCTGGTACGCCGCCGGCATATACCCGGCGCTCCAATTGGACGCGCTGCCGATCGGACCGCCCCGCGGATCGGTCATTACCACGAACGTGGGAAGATCCTCGTTGATCGAGCCCAGTCCGTATCCCAGCCAGGCACCCAGGCTGGGTTTGCCGATGAAGATGCTGCCGGAATTCATCTGCAGGCATCCCGACGCGTGGGCCGCCGTGTCGGAATGCATGGAACGGATGACGCACAGGTCGTCGGCAAACCGGGACGTGTGCGGAAACAGGCTGCTGATTTCCAGACCGCTTTCTCCGTGCCTCCGGAACTCGAACGGCGACTGCATCAACTTGCCGATGGGCCGGCCGTTGGAACCCACCTTGGCGTCCCCGGTGTAGGCCTGTCCATGGTACCGCGACAGCGCCGGCTTGGGATCAAAGGTGTCCACCTGACTGGGCCCGCCGTTCATGAACAGAAACACCATGTGCTTGGCCCGGGCCCGCAGCTGCGGCGGCTTTTCGGCCAGCGGCTGGGTCAAATCGCCCAACGCCGGAACCGGGCCGGCCCAGGCACCCGTCCGCGTCATGAGGTCCACCAGGGCCAGCCCGGCAAATCCGCCGCCGACCTGCCAGAGGAACTCGCGGCGACTTCGTCCGCATGGGGTCGGGTTCGGAATGAATCGGTTGAGCGGAGCCTTCATTCGGGGTAGGCGAACTCGTTCAAATTAAAGATCACCCGGCACAGTTGCACCAACTGTTCGTGGCGGGCCGATGGAGAATCCGCGGCCCGGACCAGGAAGGCCAGGTAGGCCGCTCGTTCCGCCGGCGTGGGTTCCCGGGCGAGCGCCAGGAGACTGACCTGTTCGACCTGACGGCCGGGATCCGGACCCGCCTCCTGCTCCAAACGAGCCGCCAGATGTTCCGCCTGCTCGTTCACAAACTCCCCATTGAACAGGGTGAGTGCCTGCGGGGCGACGGTCGTCACCTGCCGCCGCGGAGAGGTGGTCACGGTGTCGCACAGATCCATGACTTCCAGCATGGGCACCACCAACCCCCGTTTTACAAAGGCATAGACTGTTCGACGTGAAACGTCGGATGCCGGGGACGCCTTCCAGATCGATTCCTTATCCGTATTGGCCTCCATGGCCGCCTTGGGAATGGGAAGGAACACGCCCCTTCCAAACTGTTCCCGGTTGAGTTCGCCGCTCACGGCGAGGATGGAGTCGCGCAGCGCTTCGACCTCCAGACGCCGGTACGGCAGGTGCCACCACAACCGGTTGTCGGGATCTGCGGCGTCATAGTCCGGTCGAACCTGACGACTCATGCGCCAGGTGTTGCTGGACAGGATCAGCCGGTGCAACGCCTTGAGAGACCACCGACCCTCGTGGACAAACCAGTCGGACAGCCAGTCCAGAAGTTCCGGGTGGGACGGCGGTTCGCCCATCGTACCGAAGTCACTGGGAGTCCGCACCAACCCGGCGCCGAAATGCTGCTGCCAGACGCGATTGACGATCACCCGGGCGGTCAACGGGTTTTGCGGATCGGCCATCCAGCGGGCCAGGGCAAGCCGGCGACCGCTGGTCGGCCCGATTGGTGCAACCGGACCAAAGTTTGAACCGCGAATCACGGCCGGAATGCCCGCCGAGACAGGCTCCCCCTTGCGCCCGGCATTGCCCCGCAACAGGACATGGGTCACGGGAACCGCGGGACCGGCATCCCGGAACACATACCCGGCCGGCAGATCCGGCGTCGTTCGCCTCAACAAATCAATCTGGCGGTCCACTTCGGCCGCAGAGACTTCGTTGGTCCGACGCCGCCAACCCGCGATTTCGGATTCACGCCGCGCCAGCGCCTCGATTTCGGCTGTGGTTCCGACCGGCACCGTCAGCTCGGTCCGGCCATCCTGGGGCCGCTTTAGGGGCGCAAAGACGTCAACAAACTGGTAATAGTCCTTGGCGGTCAGCGGTTCGAACTTGTGGTCATGGCACCGCGCGCAGCCGATGGTGAGTCCCAGGAAGGCCTGACCGGTGGTGCTCACCATGTCGTCGATCTGGTCATATCGGTCGGTCTCCGGATCGGCCGGTTCGTCATCCCAGTGGCCCAACCGCAGGAAACCCGTGGCCAGGCGAGTTTCGGCAGTGGCGTCGGGCAGTTCGTCCCCGGCCAGCTGTTCGGACAGGAATCGGTCATAGGGACGATCCGCGTTCAGTGCGCGAATGACGTAATCCCGGTACCGCCACACATACGGCTTCTCCGCGTCCCGCTCGTATCCATTGCTGTCGGCGTACCGGACCAGATCCAACCAGTGTCGGGCCCAGCGCTCGCCGTACGAGGGACGGGCGAGCAACTGGTCTACGACGCGATCCAGACTCTCCGGGGACCTACCCCGCCGGAATGCCTCCTGTTCCTCCAATGTGGGAGTCAGTCCCGCGAGGTCGAGATGAACCCGTCGCAAAAGGGCCATTGGCGCCGCCGACGGGGACGGAGCCCAGCCCTGGCGTTCAAGCCGCTCCAGGATGAACGCGTCAATCGGATTCCGGACCCACGACCGGCCGGCCACATTCGGAATGGCGGGCCGGCGCACTGGCTGAAACGCCCAATGTTCGGCGGGAACAACCGGAAGGACCTCGTCCTTCGGAAAGGAAGCACCGGCCGCCACCCAGTCGCGCAGCAGGGCGACCTCAGCTTCGGAGAGCGGTCGTCCCTCGGCGGGCATGCGCTCCGCCGGGTCTGATGCCGTCACGCGCCGCAGCAGCTCCGAAGCGCCGGACTTGGGGTCGAGCAGGACCGTTCCGTGCTTGCCCCCCTTGTGAACCAACACCCCGGCATCCAGCCGAAGCCCAGATTCCTGCTTAATCCGTGAATGGCAGGAATAGCATCGCTGCTGCAGCAGGGGACGGATGTCTCGGACATAGTCCACCGCGGCCCCGGCCAAAAGCGGGGCAAGGCAAAATATCCCCAGAACCCAGGCAAGGGCTCTGCAGAACTGTTGAATCCAACGACTCGTCATCCCGGGAACCGGAGAAACTCTAGCCGAATCGAACCAAACATGAAACAGCTTCCCTCTTCCTCGTCGCTTCATTGGTCCACGCCGCGTCTCTCCCCGGAACGGCGCCGGCAACCCGGGTGGAACCCTCCCGCACTCCTGCCGCTCGCGCTCCCATTTGGCCAACGGCTATTCCCCTTCCCGCTTCCCGCTTTCCCCGTGCCCCCACTCCAGCCGCCTCCGGTGGACTCGCGGCGGCTCCCCGCCCTCAGGCGAAACCTCCAGCTCCAGCCAGCCACCGTCCTTCAAGAGCTGGATTCCCGTCGGCGCGGGACACAAAACTGTCCGGAACTCCCGCCACCACCGGGCCTCCTGAAGCGCGTTGGAATAGCGGCGTACCGTGTGACCACAAAACGCGACCGCGGGAAACCCCGCCAATGCCGACCCCAATCGGAACACCGCCGTCGTGTGTAAATGCCCGACCACTGTGAGGGCCACCTGGGCGAGCCGCTCCCGGATGGCCGGCTCCCGCCCCAGGAACGGCAACGCGGAAGGGTCATGCACAAACAGCAGGACCCGCTGTTCCGGCTTCAGTCCGCGGAAAATCTCTACCACGCGATCCAGGGTCTCCCTTGCAATCTTCCGCCACGCCGCGTGTTCCTCGGCCGGGGCGTCGGGAAGAAACACCGGCAGGGCCAGCGGCGTCGATGACGCACCCACCAAAAGGAGGCTCCCGAAGGCGCGCGTCCAGACCGGTGCCAGGCGCAGTCCCTCCACGCTGCGATTCCAACTGTCGAGACGCAGCCCACCCGCTCCTCCAAAGAGACTCTTCTTGCCCAATTCATGATCCCCCATGTTGGCATCGAATCGGTCCTCATAGGCGGAACGCAGCGCCCCAAGGGCTATTTCGGCGCTCGCGAAGGACGGCGGATCGCTGACCCCAACAAACGCCGTATCGAGAGTGTAATCCCCGTTGGCCACCACCCAGTCGGGGTTCGGATTGGCGGCAATGATCCGGTCCAATCGGTGATTGTGCGCCAACGGATCCCGCAGCCAGACCCAGTGACGCCAGGCCCGCGCCGCGCCGCGGAGCAACGGATTGCCGATGGCCCGGGCTTCATGACCGCGGCGGGCCTGCTCGCCCTCCGTCGCATAATGAATGTCCGAGACCACCAGTATCCTCATCCGCAACCTCAGCCTGCCGTGAAGGATCACCCGACGCCAGCCGGGACACCGTGAATGGACGATGGGTCATTTGGTCCCGCGGCTTTATAGACCCGATGCGAGCCTGTCTGAACCAGCGCACGTGGCCGTCGGAACAACCATGACAACGTCGGGGTGAGTGCGCGAGCCTGTCTGCACGCGGAATTCTCCGCCGAACACCATGTCCAACCGCCCGCTTCGCGCCGACCAACTTCTATCCCGCTTCGGTTATTGCAGCCGTAGCGAAGCCCGAGCCTGGCTGCGAGCGGGACGCCTGACCCTCGGCGCCGAAACCGTGCGAGATCCTTCGGATCGGGTCGATCCCCACGAAGTTCACGTGGACGGCGAGCCGGTGGAGTTTCCGGACGGCCTGTTGGTCGCCTTCCACAAGCCGGCCGGTTATACCTGCAGCCATGAGGAACGGGACGGTCCCCGCCTCTATGACCTCCTCCCCGAGCGCTGGACGAATCGCAATCCGCCGGTCACCACGATCGGCCGCCTTGATAAGGATGCCACTGGACTAATTCTGCTCACCGACCAGGGCGACCTGGTTCATCGGCTCACGTCACCACGGCACAAGGTGCCCAAACTCTATGAAGCGGAGGTGGCTGCCGACTTCCCGCCGGGCCTGACAGAACTCTTTGCCGCCGGAACGCTGATTCTGGAGTCGGAATCCACCCCCTGCATGCCGGCCCGGTTGGAGATTCTTAATCCGCGCGCCGCGCGCTTGGAACTCACCGAGGGCCGGTATCACCAGGTGAAGCGCATGTTCGCCAGCCAGGGGTGTCCGGTGGTCCGACTGCATCGGACCCGGTTTGGGAACTGTTCGCTCGGGGATCTGGCTCCGGGCCAATGGGTG
>JBGAPN010000556.1:0-2991 GCA_044221235.1 Limisphaerales bacterium | reverse complement strand
CCGAGTGATTCCAGTGGATATCCCCCGAGGGAAGATTCCAGACCACGAGTTGCCCATTCCGGACTCCGGCGACCAGAGACCCGTTCCGGTAGAAATGAAATCGACCGACTCCGAGACCATTTCCGGCGCCATTAGAGCTAGGCTTTCTGGAATCGGGCCAGACCAAGTGAGCGATGATCTCGGAGTGGTCCACGGTTTGCACTGCGAGGCTGCCCGCCGTGCCTCTGGAGTCTGCACGCAGTTCGAGTGCACGGCCCATCTCGTCGAAAGTCACCGCCATCGCGCCCGGTTCCGTGGACGCAAGAATCCGTTCCGGTGCCAGGGCCACTCGTTGTGTGGGCAGGGTCGGCCCTCCAACCACGATTTGATTGCCCTCGGAATTGAAGGCGATGGATTGCCCGGGTGTCGCCCTCCAATACAGCAGCAGCGGCGCATCAAGCCCCTGAAGAGCGGCAACGGCCTGACTTCGCCACAAAAGGTCTCCCGGACCCGGAATCGACTTGCGGATGGATTCCAACAGGGGCTGCCGCCAACCGGCGGTCAGCTCCTGTTGCCGCCGAGTGACGAGTTCATGGAGGTTCAACGTCCGGCGGTACTGGATCCGTTGCCACCAAAACCCCGCCACTCCCAATACGGTTGCCAATCCCAATGACGCCGACGCCACACCCAACAGGCGAAGCCGCCGTCGAAGTGTCCTCAACTGTCGAACCGAGCGTCCGTTTTGAAGGCGATCGAGATCCGCACTCATCGCCGCCGCGGACGGATATCGGTGCTTCGGATCTTTTGCGCAGGCTTTGAGCAGGACACTGTTCAGCTCCGCCCACGCTTCGCGCTCCTCGGCGTCGGGTAGCTCGCTGGGGGGTTCAGGAAACCCCTCACTTCCTTTGCCCGTGCTTACCGAATACAGCAGCCGCCCCAAGCTGTAGAGGTCCGCCACTGGTTTTCCGGGGCCCTCCGGCGCCACGTATCCGGTTGTGCCGACCATTGAGGCCGGTTCGATCAATCCTGCGACCAATCCCGGATCCGACAGTTTGGGAACGCCACCCACATAGATCACGTTGGACGGCTTGAGGTCCCGGTGGACCAGTCCGAGTCCGTGGAGATGTTCCAGCGCACGGCACAAGGCCAGTCCCAGTTGAATGCATTCCGAAGCCGGCAGGCGACCCCGCCGCTGCAATTCCTGATGCAGCGTCTTTGGAACATAGGAGTGCGAAGTTTCGCCCGATTCCGTATTCCGAACTCCGCATTCCGCATTCGGACCGGGATTCGCGTCGTCCGCCAATTCCATGACGTAATAGAACCAGTCCAACGGCTTCTCCGGCCCCACTTGCAACACGTCCATCAGTCCCTCGTGGGTACGGGAGACAGGTTCGTACCGCTGAATTCCGGCGTACTCACGTTCATAGGGACGGGGCTCTTTGAACCGGTCGCGCCGGACAATCTTGACCGCGCGCAGATGTCCCAAGGCATTTCGCGCCAGCCAAACTTCACCGTACGCCCCTTCGGCAATGCGATTGAGCAACGTGTGATCGGGGATGTGCGGAGGTGACGCGGGCGTGGACGTCCCGGCCTGGTGGGGTACCCGGTCTGACATGTTCTGGGAGTAGCAGACGGGCGAGACCTTCGGCAATCGCGAAGGGTCGAGAATAGCGCTGGAGCCGGAGCGGTCGCTCTGTGCCTTGTTCCCATGAACCGTAGTCGTCGAGGGAACGAGACGCTGACCTTTCCCCGGAGGACCCCACACTCCGGGTTCGCTGGTTGGGCGAAAGGATTCCAGAGGGCGCGTCCTTCCGTCCGCGGACATGAAAAGCGGTACAAGACAAAAATTCTTCAAAACGGCTGCCAAGACGCTTTGACGCCTTGGACCGGAGGACTCCCGTAACGTGTCGATGTGCCTTTGCCAGGGGCTTGTCGGTGCTGCGCAGGCCGGACGGGGTGTTGGATCTTTCCCGACCGTGCGCTGGGTATTCGTTGCTCAGGCAGACATGGGGAACTCGGATGGCGGTCTCCGGTTCAGGGTCATTGGGGAGCTCAAGGCCAGGGGATCAACCAACTACAGGAACTGACCCGTAGGTCGTCCACGCGGACGGTAGGACCTCTCCTGGCTTCCCTGTTCCATCCCGATCTGGCTTGGCAGCACAGACCCAGCACCTGACGCGGGCATTGCACGATCGGTCAGGCGGCTGAGGGAGGCAAACTGAGGAATCGCTGAGCGTCGAACTCCGCTTGATTCAACCAGAGCCGACGCATGGTCGTGAGCACCTTTCGTTGTGTGTTGAGCCGCGCATGAACCGGATTGCCGGTGCGTTTGAGCGACTCCTGGTAAAATTCCCATACCGGGCCTTGCCGGCGCCGGATCGCCGTCATCCAGGCGCGGTAGCTGATCGCCTTCAGGGTCCCATGACCGCTGCGATCCAGCCGTTGGTACCCCAGCGGCTTGTCGTCGCTGGAGGTGTCCCGGATGCCCAGCCGGCAATAGCGGTGAAGCTGTGCATCACTCGAAAACCGCTTGGGATCCTGAACATAGGCCACAAACAGACTGGCCCCGATCCATCCGATCCCGGGGATCTTCCTCAAGCGACTGATCTCGGGGAACTCTCGACCCATCTGCCGGAGATGGCCCAACGCCAATCGCTGCACCGACAGCGCCGAGGCGAGCAGTTCGTAGAGCAGTTCGACAGGACGACGGGCCTCATTCGGCAACCGTTCCAGGAACCGGGCTTGCTTGTCCTTGTTGAAGACCTCCTGACCTTGCAGAAACACCCCCCACTGCCGGTACTCCGACTTGATCTGGAGCTTGATCCGGGTTTGGTGGCGTACTGCTTCCTCGTAAGAGTCGGTGGCGTGCCGAAAGGCCACCCGCCGGCTCTCGCACGGTTGCCAGACGGCTTTGTACTATCCCAATCGCAGAAGCCGCGCCAAGGGTGTAGGCATCCCGATCATCCCGCTTGTTGTGATGGCGGCTGAGCAGGTGGTTCTCCCTCGGGTCGC
>JBGAPN010000555.1:0-3007 GCA_044221235.1 Limisphaerales bacterium | reverse complement strand
CGGATGTTTCGATCCATCGCGTCACGCCCCCGGGTGAAACTCTCGAAAAAGCAGTCCAGCGTTTCCTTAGGAATCGTCGGTCCCAGACTCGCCACGCTGAGGACAAGCTCGAGTTCCTCATTCTCCTCGGACAAGACGGCGCTCACCCGTGCCCCGGGCGGAACGCCGTACTTCAGCGCATTGGTCAGATAATTCGCGAAGATCTGACGGATCTTTCCAAGATCCCCAACCAGCCGGGTTCCCCGCTTGGGCATTTCCACGAATTCCACCTTTTCACCACTTGGGTCGACTGACGCCGCAGCCGCCTCCAAGGCGTCCCAGAGATCGAAGCTCTGACATTCCAATTCAATCCGTCCCGCCTCGATTTTGGAGAAGTCCAGAATGTCATCGACGGTGGTTCGTAGTTGATCCGCGCAATGCTGGAGCAGCCGGAGCGTATCCGCCTGACGGGGTGACGCCGGCTGTTCCCGCAGGATTTCAACCAGCCCAATGACTCCATTCATCGGATTCCGGATTTCGTGGGACATCGACGCCAGGAACTCCGACTTGGCGGCGCTCGCCTTTTTGAGCTCCAGGGTGCGCCGTTCCACAATGCGCTCCAGTTCGGCCGTCCGGCGATGGAGTTGGTGAGTTCGGAGCCGGTACAACACGTAGAAGGTCAGGGCAGCGACAACGGCATAGGCAATCAACGCCGGCACCGTGGCGTACCAAGGCGGCAGGATTGTAAAGGTGTACGCGGCAACAGGTCCGGTTTGGCCCAGATGGGTCGCTCGAACCTCGAGGGTATAACTTCGGGAGGAGAGTGAAGGATAGCTCACTGTCTCGCCGGCTTTAGTAGTCTGCCACGCGGTCTCGCTGGGTCGCAACCGCCGCTCATAGCGCGGACGCTCACCAAACTCATCGAAAGGGAGCACCCCGCTAAACGAAAGCCCATTCTCCTCGGCTGCCAGTTCCTGGGGAGGGGTCGCCCCCGTGATGACGGACCGCTTCCGCGGATCATAGTAGGAAAACACGAGTCTCGGCGATTCGAGCCGGTAGGCCGGCTTCAATTGGTCGGTAAACAACTCGATCACTCGGGAATCCCCGCACACGGTCAGAAGCCGCCCATGACCATGCAGCGAACGAATCTCCGTCAACGGGGACAGCCCTTTGGCTTCCACCGTATCCCACTCGATGATGTCGCCCTTCCGCACCAGTTTTCCCAATCGCTGCACCCCGCCCTGTTTGCCAACCAGCCAGAGCCCGTCGCTGTTCTCCGCCATATGGGCCTCCCGAAGGCCCTCGGTATGGATCACGGAATAAAAATTCGTTCCGTAGACCACCCCATTGGTCATCGTGAATATGAGGGTGTCATCCAGGTTCTTGATCTTCGGTTCTCCACTTGAGGGAAATGCCACCACCGGCTCAAACCTCAGCGAATCCCCCAAAGTGGACCGGTACAGCAGGCCATTGGAACCGGATGCCCAAAGGGAATCTCCCTGAACGGCCAGGCTGGAAATCTCGGTGGACGGAATGCTGACGGCGCTCACTTTCCCGAGTCTCAGGTCGACCCGGCTCACTCGCACTCCCATCGAGACGATGAGGCTTCCGTCTGGAAGTTCCACAATGTCGCGGATCTCATTCCCCTCGAGGTTGATGGTGGTGTCACCGACTCGAAGGGCTCCCAGGTAACCAATCGCCAATCCAGCCCGAGTTGAACGAACCATCCACGGTGAATAGGGAATCGAGACAGGCTTGCCACCCTCAGGCCAAAAATCCGTCCGCTGGGCGAAACCGAGAAGAAGTCCGCCTTCCCGGCTGGCCAGCAGGGGCGCCTCCAACGTCGGGATCTGGTGTCCGAATCGAGGTGACTCCAGGAGGGCCATCCCCTTCGTCATCCCCACCCACAAACGGTCATTTCGATCCGCGAACGCGCACAAAAGCTCGGGATTATCCAGGTCGGCAATGCGGTTAATCACCTGCTTCTCCCCAGTCTTGAGGTCGAACAGGGCCACTCCATGTCTGTAGCTAACCGCCGCCACGCGGTCTTCCCATCGGACGACTGACGTAATCAGGTCTTGATTCGTAAAGTCCTCGGTGGAGGCCCGCTCTGTCCACCCGTCGGAGGACTTCACGTAAAGGGCGCGGGAGGTGAAGACAAACGACCCGTCACTGCCGTGCCATTCTGTGTCCGATTTGTCCGGAAGAGGATTCTCAAAGGGGATCAACCGATCTCCCGCGACCTCCCAGATTGCCTGGCCCGGCTGGACCACAATCACCCGGTTCGTCCAACTCTGGGCCATCAAGCGTTTGCTATTGGGAAGAAGGAACCGCTCGGCGTGCCCCCCATCCCGGGGAACCAGCAGGACTTCCTGAAGCGTCACCGCGACGATGCGGTCATCCGTCCTCCTTAAATCCCAAATCTGGCCGGCCAATTTCAGCTCATCGACCTCCACCGGTTCGAATCGGCTGGAGGAGTTGAGTGGAAGTCGCAGCCGACCCAAGTCGTTCTCGGTGGAAACCCAGAGTGTATTGCCGTCCACCAACAGGCTTCGGACCACCAATCGTTGAAAGCTGGGAATACACTTCCATTGCAGCCCATCGTAAAAAGCGAGCCGCTCCCCACCGGCAATCATCTGGCCGTCACCCGCCTGGGCGATCCGCCAGATCTTGGTTTCCCCATCCAACTGATCCGCCGTGAACAGCGTGCCCAAGGGAACAGGCTTGGGCTGGGCGTACGTGGACTGCAGCACCAGACCGAGCCCGAGGAGAACAAGGGAAAATGAATTAAAGGTGCTGATTGAGAATAACTTAAACCATTCCGAGGCCGCCAGACGCCGCCCGATCGCCTCTACCTTCCCAAAGGTACGCCCTCCTCCTTCCGACGGTAATCGCGGAGGTAGCCAGCCCTTCCGGCATTCATAAGCTAGGGCCTGCATGAAACGACAGACGCGACTCATGTTCGCTGCGCTCTCCACGTTCCTGCTGGCGGTCGGGGCCGTGCGGGCCGCCGAGAGGTTCGACCCCC
>JBGAPN010000040.1:0-20514 GCA_044221235.1 Limisphaerales bacterium | reverse complement strand
GATGTATGGCGAATTTGACGGACGGCGGGTCGACCGGGACGAACTGGAGCCGGCCCATTTCAGGAACTGGATCGACTGGGGCCGCGAACACCGGCTGGGACTGGATTTTAATCCCACCTGCTTTGCCCATCCTCTTGCCGCAGGCGGTTTCACCCTGGCTCATCCCGACCCCACAATCCGGCGCTTCTGGATCGAACACTGCCGGCGCTGCCGCGCGATCGGCGAGGCGATGGGACGGGCATTGAGCAGTCCGTGCCTTACCAACGTCTGGATCCCGGACGGGTTCAAGGACACCCCGGCCGACCGGCGGTCTGCCCGCGAGCGGCTCCTCCATTCCCTGGACGCGGTGTTCCAGAAGAAGCACCCCCGACGTCACCTGCTGGACGCAGTGGAGGGGAAACTGTTCGGCATCGGGGCGGAAAGCTGCACCGTGGGTTCCCACGAGTTCTATTTGGGCTACGCCATTACGCGCCAAACGCTCCTCTGCCTCGACGCGGGACACTTTCATCCGACGGAGTCGGTCGGAGACAAAATCTCGGCCACACTGCCGTATCTCCCCGGTCTCCTGCTGCATGTCAGCCGCGGAGTTCGTTGGGACAGCGACCACGTGGTCACGTTGACCGACGAATTGCAATCGATCGCCCGGGAGTTTGTCGCCCAACCGGCCCAGGCGCGGAATCGGATCCACCTCGGACTCGATTATTTCGACGCCAGCTTAAATCGGATCGCCGCCTGGGTGATTGGAACCCGGAATCTTTTAAAAGCCATTCTGTTGGCCCTGCTCGAACCACCGGCCGTCATCATGGCAGAACGGGACGCCGACACCACGGCCCGCCTGGCGTGGCAGGAAGAAGCCCGTTCCCTGCCTTGGGCCGCAGTCTGGAACGAATACTGCGAGCGGCAGCAGGTTCCGGTGGGAGCGGGATGGCTGCCGCTGGTCCAGCGCTACGAGCGAGAGGTCCTGTCGCAGCGCGGTTGAATCAGAGTTTCTGTGGTCGAACGGCGGTTCGTTCGAGGAATGGGGTGCGGTTGGACGTTGAACGTCGAGCGTTGGAGGTTGCGCCCGGATTCGGAGAGGAGAGGGAGACCTGACGGGGAAGCTGTCGTCTTGAGTCAAGATCCGGCCCCAGCACCATCGCAGCCCCCTCCGCCGTGGAGACTGAAGTCGGCCGCTGTGGAAGTAATTCAAGCGACGCAGCTGACGGCCGGCACATTGTCGTGTATGCCGCCCGAGATGCGCGACGCCATGCCCGGTATCGGGTCCGGAATGCACCTTCACGTGATGGCATTCCTCCTGTTCGGGTCCCTTCTCCTGCCGAGCCCCGCAACGGCACAGGGGACCCCGGAGGATTTTGGGCGCGCGTTGAGCCTGCCGCAGCGCACTGAGAATAAAGTGTTCCGCTCCCAGGTCCGCCCCCAGTGGATGCCGGGTGGAACCCGTTTCTGGTACAAGGTCCAGACCGGAACCAACACCTTCGAATGGGTGGTGGTCGACGCCGAGGCCGCCACACGAACCGCGACCAACGCACCTCCCGCCCCAACCTCCGAGGTCAACCGACGTCTCGGAGCCGATGCTCCAGACCGTTCGCGACGCACTGGCGAGGAAACGGAGCTTGTCTTCGTCAACCAGACTTCCGGTGACATCGAACTCTTCTGGCTGAACGAGGCCGGGGAACGTCGCAGTTACGGGCGCGTCCGCCCAGGCAACGAACGAAACCAACACACCTTCGCCGGCCATGCCTGGCTGGTCACGGACTCCGTCGGCACCATTCTGGGGGTGTTTGAGGCAACGTCGGGGGGCGGACGAGCGCTCCTCGACGGCACCCAGAGTGACGCGGAACCGACGCCCAAGAAACCCGAACGGGAGCCGGGAGAATCACCGGACGGACACTGGGTCGCCTGGGTCCGCGACTCCAACGTGTTCCTCCGTCCCAAAGGGGAGAACGAAAGCCCGGCCCGGCAACTCAGCCGCGATGGAGCCCCGGGTGACGCCTACGCGAATGAGATCCACTGGGCACCCGATTCCTCCGCCTTCGTGGCCATCCGGGTCCGGGCGGGATCTGATCGGCAGGTGACCTTGATCGAGGCGGCTCCGACGGACCAGGTTCAGCCCCGCGTCAAAACGCTCCGGTACTTGAAGCCCGGAGATCCACTTCCCCACCCCACCCTCAGCGTGTTCCGGGTCCCGGATGGCGCCCAGGCCGTGGTGGATGGCGCCGTGTTTCCCCATCCATTCACGGAAGACGGAATCCTCGATATCGAATGGTCGCCCGACAGCCGGGAGTTCCGGTTCAACGACAATGAACGCGGACACCAGCAATACCGTATCCTGGCGGTGTCCCCGGATTTCCCCGGTGGACCGCCGGCCACCCACGGTTCCCCTCCCTTGCTGAAGCCCCGGATCGTGGTGGAAGAAACGGCGTCCACCTTCATCGATTGGACCAACAAAACCTGGCGCCACTGGCTCAACGATTCCGGCGAGCTCCTGTGGATGTCCGAACGCGACGGCTGGGCCCATTTGTGGCTCATCGATGCGCGCAACGGCCGAATGAAAAACCAGATCACCCGGGGGGAATGGGTGGTCCGTGAGGTCCTGCAGGTGGATCCGGTTCTCCGCGAGGTTTGGTTTCTTGCCGGCGGTGTGCGCCCCGGACAAGATCCGTATTACCTGCATCTGTGCCGGGTGGGTTTTGATGGCACGGGATTCCTGATCCTGACCGAGGGGGATGGAACCCATCGCATCGAATTCTCGCCGGATCGTCGCTGGTTCGTGGATACTTGGTCCCGGGTCAACCAGCCGCCGGTCACCGAGCTCCGCCGAAGCCGGGACGGAACCCGCGTTTTGGAACTGGAAAGGGCCGACGCTTCGGCGCTCCTGGCTGCAGGCTGGACCCTGCCGGAGCCGTTTGTGGCCAAAGGACGCGACGGCCGGACCGACATCCACGGCATCCTGATCACGCCGTCCCGCTTTGATCCGTCCAAATCGTACCCAGTCGTGGAGGAGATCTATGCCGGACCCCAGGGTTCGTTCGTCCCTAAGGAATTCGGACGGTTGAACCGGCACCATGCCCTGGCCGAACTGGGATTCATCGTGGTTCAGGTGGATGGATTTGGGACGAACCACCGCGGGAAACGGTTTCACGACACCTGCTGGAAGAACCTGGCCGACGCAGGCCTGCCGGATCACATCCTGTGGCTTCAGGCAGCCGCGGCCACACGCCCGTGGATGGATCTCAGCCGGGTGGGCATCTACGGCGGAAGCGCAGGAGGACAGAATTCGCTGCGAGCCCTGCTGGACCATCCGGAATTCTACAAAGTGGCCGTGAGCGATTGCGGGTGCCATGACAACCGCATGGACAAAATCTGGTGGAATGAACAGTGGCTCGGCTGGCCGCTGGATGACAGTTATGCGCGCTGTTCCAATGTGGCAGACGCGCACAAACTTCAGGGCAAGCTGCTGCTGACCGTCGGCGAACTCGACACCAATGTGGACCCCGCCAGTACGCTCCAAGTGGCCGCCGCCCTGACCCGGGCCGAGAAGGAGTTCGAACTTCTGATTGTCCCAGGCGCCAACCATGGCGCCGGTGAAACTCCCTACGCCAGCCGACGGCGAATGGAGTTTTTCGTGAAACACCTTTCGAAACCCTGATTTCGGCCACCCGGCGGAAATGGGTCCCGCAGGGCCAGGGTTCGTGCGGAGGCAACACGGCGGGGAGCGGCTCGCAGGCCTGCGGGAAATTCAGGGTTAGGTTGATGAACGGCCTGTTGTCTGCTCCTTTTCCAAGATCTCCATATGGCGTCCCCGTTCTGTTTTTCTCCGTGTTGCTGTTGTCGGCGGCACGAATCGCCTTCCAGCACAGGCGCAGCTGGTTATCAACGAGTTCCTCGCCAACCACCAGACTCTGGCGAGGGACGAAAACGGGACTGTTTGACTGGATCAGGCACGGAACACGGGGAGGCGTACCGTCGATCTGGCAGGTTGGACTTGACGGATGATCCGTGACCGACCCGCTGGACCCCGCGCATACCGTTGAACGCCAGCTTCTATGCTGGTGTTTGCCTCGAGCAAGGACGCGGGCCCAGGCCGGGGCGGAACTGCATGCCAACTTCAGCCTCAATGCCGACGGGGAATACCTGGCTCTGTTCCCGCCCGATTCGAAGGTGCCCGCCAGTGAATTCAGTCCTGAATTCCCCGCCCAGCAGACCGACATCTCCTACGGGCTGAGTGGCGGTGCGCTCCGCTTTTTCAGTCCGCCCACCCCGCGAGCCGCCAACGGGGCCGGGTTCGCTGACTTCGTCGCCGACACCAAGTTCAGCCACAATCGCGGTTTTTACACCCAGCCCTTCGACCTCGTCATCACCTGCGGCACTGCCGGAGCCACCATCCGTTACACCACCAACGGATCCCCGCCCTCGGTCAACACCGGGTTTGTCTACAGCGGACCGATCAGCATTCCAGGAACCCGCGTCATCCGCGCCGCTGCATTCAAGACCGGCTTTCAACCGTCGGGCATCGACACCCAGACCTACCTGTTTGCGGAAGACATCTTCAAACAATCCCCCACCGGGCAGGCCCCTCCAGGATGGCCCACGTCCTGGGGTGCGAATGTGGTCAATTACGGGATGGACCCGGACATCGTGAATTCGGCGACCTACAAGAACGAGCTGGTGCCGGCCCTGATGTCGATTCCCACCTTTGTCCTGGTCACCGAACTCAACAACCTCTTCAACGCCTCCACCGGCATCTACGCCAACGCTGGGAACGATGGGCGGGATTGGGAACGTCCCGCGTCGCTGGAGCTGATCCGGAACGACGGACAGGACGGATTCCAGGTGAACTGCGGCGTGCGCATCCGGGGCGGCTTCTCCCGTAGTTCCGACAATCCCAAGCACGCATTCCGCTTCTTCTTCCGCGAGGAGTATGGCGCGCCCAAGCTCAGGTATCCGCTCTTCGGGAACGATGGGGCGGACACGTTCGACAGCATCGATCTTCGCACGTTCCAGAACTATTCCTGGAGCTTCCAGGGCGACAACCGCGGCGTGTTCTTTCGGGACCAATTCTCGCGGGACGCACAGCTCGACCTCGGGCATCAGGGCGAGCGGGGCTCCTATTATCACCTCTTCATCAACGGACAGTATTGGGGTCTTTACAACACCTGCGAGCGGCCCGAGGCCAGCTTCGGCGAAACCTATTACGGCGGCAGCAAGGAGAACTTCGACGTCATCAAGGTCGAGGCCGGTCCCTACGAGATCAATGCCACGGACGGCAACATGTCCGCGTGGACCGTCCTGTACAACACGCTCAAGGTGAGCCCGGTCACCGACGAGACCATCCTTAAACTCCAGGGTTTGAACCCGGATGGAACGGTCAACCCGACGTATCCGCCACTTCTGGAGGTGGACAACCTGATCGACTACATGCTGGTGATCTACTTCGGGGGAAACCTCGACGCACCCATCTCCTGGTTCCTGAGCGAATCCTCACCGAACAATTTCTACGGCATGCGCGACCGCACCGGACATTCGGGCGGCTTCAAATTCTTCGCCCACGACGCCGAGCACACGCTTCTCGATGTGAGTCAGGACCGGACCGGGCCCTTCCCCGCCGGGAGTTCCAGCATCACCAAGAGCAATCCCCAGTACTTCTTCCAGCGGCTCGCCAGCAATGCGGAGTTCAAGCTGCATGTTGCGGACCGTATCCACCGCGCATTTTTCAATGAGGGTCCCCTGACGCCGGTCGCCAATCGACGACGGGTGGCGCGGCGGACCAACGAGATCTACTCCGCCGTGGTCCTGGAATCCGCCCGCTGGGGCGACTCCAAGGTGTCGTCGCCCTTCACCCGGAACGGGGCGTGGCTGTCGGAAGTAAACCGGATTCAGAACAGTTATTTCAGCCAGCGCTCAACCGCCGTGTTGAACCAGTTCCGTTCCAAGGGCTGGTATCCCCAGGTGACAGCCCCCAGCTTCAGTCAGCACGGCGGGCCGTTTGCGTTCGGTGCACAGGTCGGCATGACCGCACCCGCAGGGACCATCTATTACACCACCGACGGGTCGGATCCGCGCCTCCCGGGGGGCCAACCCTCCGCCACCGCCAAGGCATTCTCCACCCCGGTGACCCTGCGGGAAAACACCCGCCTCCAAGCCCGGGTCCAGACGGCGACCGGTGCCTGGAGCGCCCTCAATTCTGCGGACTTCGAACTGATCCAAACCTGGAAGGATGTCCTGGTCACCGAGATTCATTATCATCCGCCGGACTTTCAGTCGTTCAACAGCGATGACCTGGAGTTCATCGAACTGAAGAATGTCGGCGGCGAGGAGCGGGACCTGGGCGGCATCAGCATCACCAACGGCATCCAGTTCACTTTCCCGTGGGGGACCCGCCTGGCTCCGGGCGCCTTTCTGGTGCTCGCCAGCAGCGAGGCCGCGTTCACCAACCGGTATCCGGACGTCCGCCCGGACGGCGTGTACGGCGGAAAGCTGTCCAACTCAGGGGAACGCATGACACTGGTCCACGCCACCGGCGAACCGCTGTTCGATGTGACCTGGAGTGACAAGGCACCCTGGCCGACCAGCGCGGATGGCGATGGATTTTCGCTGGTTCCCCGCAATCCCAACGTCAATCCGGATCCCAACGACGCAGTCAATTGGCGCGCCTCGGCGCAAGTGGGCGGATCACCCGGACGTGACGATCCCGCAGCCGCCGTGCCCTCCGTGCAGGTCAACGAACTCCTGGCCCACACCGATCCAATTGAGGTGGACGCGGTCGAACTCTACAACCCCACGGCAGAGGCGGTGTCGGTGGCCGGCTGGTTCCTGACCGATGATCGAACCGAACCCAAGAAGTACCGCATTACCGGCAACGCCACCCTTCCGGCAGGCGGATACCTGGTGCTCGACGAGGGCGACTTCAACCCGCCGGGCCTGCCCCGGGCCTTCACATTCAGTTCTCATGGTGAAGAAGTGTACCTATTCAGCGCGGACGCGGCGGGCAACCTCACCGGGCACAGCGACGGATTCACGTTTGGTGCTTCGGCCAACGGCGTGAGTTTCGGTCGGCATACCAACTCGGTGGGAGAGGTCCAGTTCCCGGCGCAAACGTCGAAGACCCTGGGATCCGCAAACGCCGGTCCGTCCGTGGGCCCGCTGGTGATCAGCGAGTTCAATTACGACCCGCTCCCCGGGGATGTGGAGTTTGTCGAAGTGAAGAACGTGTCCGCCAGCCCACTTCCCCTCTACAACGCGCAGAATCCCACGAACCGCTGGATCGTTTCCGGGCTCGACTTCGAATTCCCCGAGGGAGTCGTGCTGCCGCCTGGCGGCCTGGCCGTGGTCATCACAGGCGACCCCACCCTGTTCCGGATGAAATGGAGCATTCCTGACTCGGTTCCGGTATTTGGCCCGGCGGATGGAACCCTATCCGACACCGGTGAACGCCTTGAGCTCCGGCGCCCGGATTCCCCCGATCGCGTGACCAACTCCCTGGGGAACGTCTCCATCGTGGTCCCGGAAATCGCGGTCGACAGCGTCCGCTACTCCAGCCGTGCTCCCTGGCCGCTGCTGCCCGCCGCGCAGGGTTCATCACTGGAACGGCGGCTTCCCGTCAGATACGCCGATGACCCCGCCGCCTGGCAGGCCGCCGTGGCGGGTCCCTCCCCTGGATTCGACAACAACGTCAACCGGGCCCCGCTGGTGTACGCCGGCCTCGACCAGGAATGGGTGTCGGACCGGTTTCCGTTCACTGCCAACCTCGCTGCCACGGCCACGGATGACGGCCAGCCTGGAGGTCCGCTCCAGTACCATTGGACCCAGGTAGGCGGCCCCACGGGCGCGGTCTTTGGCAATGCCAATTCTGCCTCGACAGCGGTCCAGCTTCCAGGGCAGGGAACGTTCACGTTCCGGGTCATCGTGTCCGACGGTGAACGCGAGGCCGTTGATGAAGTGGTCGTCCAGATGGCCCGTTCGCCCGAAGAGGCGACTTTCGTTGCCGCCGGCTCGACCTGGAAGTACAACGACCTGGGGCAGAACCTGGGCACCGCCTGGAAAGAGTCCGGCTTCGATGATCGGGCCTGGAAGTCAGGAAAGGCCCAACTGGGATACGGCGATGGTGACGAGGCCACCGTCATTGGCTTTGGACCCGATTCGAACAACAAGTACATCACCACCTATTTTCGAACCACGTTCGATCTTCCGGATCCATCTTCCGTTGTTTCGCTGACCGTCCAACTCATGCGCGACGATGGGGCTGTGGTCTTCCTCAACGGCCAGGAAGTCGCACGAAGCAACCTGCCTGAGACAGCCATCGTCTCCAGCACGCCGGCCAATTCAGCCGTTGGGGGTACGGATGAATCGGCCTTCTTCGACTTTGCCATCGACCGGGGTGCACTCGTCGCCGGACGGAATGTCATCGCGGTGGAACTGCACCAAAGCAGTGGAACCTCGTCAGACACCAGTTTCGACCTCGCCCTGACAGGCCGGCGCCTTCCCTCCAACCTCGCCCCCACAGCCGACGCCGGAGCCAACGTCAGCACGGTTGTCGGAGTATGGACCGCACTGCGCGGCACATTCACCGACGACGGGCTGCCGTTGCCGCCGGGTTCTCCGACGTTCACCTGGAGCCAGGTCAGCGGTCCGGCCGCAAGCGTCATTGAAAACGCAGCGTTTCCCCAGACCCGCGTCCGGTTCCCGGCGGCCGGGGACTATGTGCTGCGTCTCTCCGTCAACGACGGGACGGCGAGCGCCCAGGACGAAGTCGTGGTCACCGTCCAGCCGGATGCATCGACGCCACCGGTGGTGGAGGTCATTCCCGGCGCCACACCGGGCCTGAAGTTTACCACGGAGCCGGGTCGGAGCTACACCGTGGTTTCCCGGTTGGAGCTCGATTCCGCCGAGTGGACGCGAATCCGGGATATACCGGCCGGACCCGGTGGCGAGGTCATTGAAGTGACCTTCGACCTCCAGAATCCGGAGCAATATTACAGCGTGGTTTCGCCCCAATTGCCGTAATCAAGCGGATCCCGAGGCAACGGCGACCGGTGGGATTCGTCGGGAGCAACGGCAAAACTCTGGCGTTGCGGGCCTTCCTGCGTATCGTCGGTGCGTTGTCGCCGTTGCGATTTCGATGCTGCCCAATCGACCTTCGAACACGCTGTCCGTCCTGATCCTCCTCGCGGCATGGATCCACCTCCTGCCTGTCCGGGCGGAGAATATCGTCTTCCCATCCGATGCAGGAGTGATCGACGTCTCCAAGCCTCCCTACTCCGCACCGGGTGACGGGGTTTCAGACGCCACCGAGGCGCTCCAGCAGGCCCTGCTGGAGAACGGAAACCAGAACCGCATCCTCTACCTTCCCAACGGAACCTACCGCATCGCCGCGCCGCTTCTCTGGCCCAAAAGCTCGGATCCCCGTTCCGCGGGCCGGCTCATTCTCCAGGGCCAGAGCCGGGAAAAGACCATCATCCAGCTTTTTGACTACCTGCCGGCGTATTCCAACTCCGGGAGGCCGGAGCCCATGGTTAAGACGGGCATCGATGGCGAGAACAACCTCCGCAATGCCGTCAGAAACCTCACGCTGCACACCGGGATGGGGAACCCCGGAACGATCG
The DNA here is from genome assembly GCA_044221235.1 of Limisphaerales bacterium. Lineage (GTDB taxonomy): Bacteria > Verrucomicrobiota > Verrucomicrobiia > Limisphaerales > UBA9464 > UBA9464. The sequence goes on along the minus strand of JBGAPN010000040.1, from coordinate 10,912 downwards.
GCCTGCAGTTTTTGGCCAACCAGCAGGGATGCGTCCGCGATGTGGACATCATCGCGGGCGGCGACGGATCGGGATCCATCGGTCTGGACCTGTCCTTCGCCGATCGCATGGGGCCCCTGCTGGCGAAAAGTGTGCGGATCCGTGGATTCGACACCGGCATCCGCACGGCGAGCCCGATTTTCTCCGTCACGATGGAGGACATTGAACTGTCGGGACAAAAATCCGGCGGCATTCGGAACAGTGCGCAAGTACTCACGGTACGGCACCTTCGGAGCACGAATTCGGGACCCGCCATCCAGAATGTGGAAAGTGCCGGATTTGTGACGCTTCTGGATGCGGAGTGTCAGGCGCTGCCCGCCAAGCGTCCCAGTCCGGCCATCATCAACCGGGGGATCCTCGTGGTCAGGAACCTCGCCACGCCGGGCTACACCAATGCCATCGAGAACCGCTCAGGGCACGGCGTCGGCACCAATGGACCTGTCATCCACGAGTACCAATCCCACACCCTGTTCTCCCAGTTTCCCGCCCCGCCCTACACCCTGAACCTTCCGGTCGAGGAGACACCCCAGCCGTCCTGGGATCCCCTGGAGGACTGGGTTTCCCCAGTGAAGTTCGGTGGCAAACCGGAGCGGCGGGGTGACGATTCCGAAGCCATCCAGAAGGCCATCGACTCCGGCGCCACCACCGTCTATCTGCCCAACGGAACCTGGACACTGAATTCACCGGTCGTTCTTCGGGGAAAGGTGCGACGAATCATTGGAACCGAGGCGGAACTGATCCTTGCAATGCCGGAGGGCCAGTCCGCCTTCTTGGTGACCAACACCACGGCGGCGACCGTGTGGTTTGAACGCCTGCAGAACGCCGGCACCAAGAACCCGCTCGTGGATCTCGGTGCGGAACGCCGCCTGGTGTTCCTCGATTGCACCGGGGTCAGCCTGAGTGGCGATTCGAAGGCCGAGATCTTTCTGGAAGACGTGTCCAGCTCCACTTCGCTCCAACTTCATCGCGGACAATCCCTGTGGGCCCGCAGCTGGTTCCAGCAGTTCCAGGGAGCCAAGGTCGTCAATCGAGGCGGAATCGCCTGGCTGATGGGCTTCACAACGGCCCGGCCCGGCACCTTGATCAACACCCTGGCGGACGGAAAGACGGAGCTGTTGGGTGGCCTCTGTTTCTCCAGCGGGAGCGTCAAGCAGGCGCCCATGTTCCGCATCGAGGACGCCTCGGCGTCGTTGGTCATCGCCGAGGCCTCGCTGAGCACTTCACCCTACGAGGAAATCGTGCTGGAGATCCGCAAGGGCATCCAACGGAAGATGCGCAACACCGGGCTCTCCGGCGACCAACCCCTGCCCGAACACCTCGGCGGGGTTGCAGTCCCGCTCTACACCGGGTATTTCGGCGTCGGGGCGGTCGAGCCACGAACGGCAGCGACCAAGCCCAAAACCTCCCCCTGACGTCCCATGCCTGAAGCCGCCAAATCCGACTTGCTCGTGGGTGTCGACCTCGGGGGCACGAAGATTCTTTCCGGCATCTTCACCCCCCAGTTGAAATTGCTCCAGACAGCCAAGCTGAGCACCAAGTCCAGCCGGGGGTTTGATGCCGTGGTGGAGCGGGTCGCCCGATGCGTCCTCGATGCCGTCGACGAGGCCGACATGAACATCAAGCAGGTCCGCGCCATCGGCATCGGCGCGCCCGGAGCCGTCGACCCGGAGACCGGGGAGGTAATCTTCGCCCCCAATCTCCAGTGGAAGGAGGCCCCGCTGAAAAAGGCGCTGGAGAAAATGCTGGAGATCCCGGTTTTCGTGGAGAACGACTGCAATGCCTGCACGCTGGGCGTGCATGAAGTCGAGTTTAAAGGCCGGCCCCGGAACCTGATTGGCATCTTCCTCGGGACTGGCATCGGCGGAGGCCTCATTATCGATGGCAGCCTCTACCGTGGCTTCAACGGGACCGCAGGCGAGATTGGCCATATGGTGCTCCAGGTGGGAGGCCCCAAATGCGGCTGCGGCAATTCCGGCTGCTTCGAGGCCCTGGCCAGCCGGACCGCCCTGTTCAGGGAAATTATCCAGCGGATCAAATCGGGAGAGAAAACCATCCTGACTGAGATGCTCGGCAATGAGCTCGATGACCTCAAAAGCGGTGATCTCCGAAAGGCCCTCCGCAAGGGCGACAAGCTGGTCGAAAAGGTGGTCGAAAGCGCGGCGGAATACACCGGGGTCGCCGTCGCGAACCTGATGAACATCTTCAACCCGGAAACGGTGGTGCTCGGTGGCGGCGTGGTCGATGCCCTCGAGGACGAAATGATGTCGATCATCATCGAAACCGCGCTCGACTACGCCATGCCCGGCACAACGAAGGGCATTGAGATCGTCGCTTCCAAGCTGGGTGATAACGCTGGAATCACCGGAGGCGCCGTGCTCGCAAAGCAACGGCTGAAGAAGTCTGAAAATTGACGGCTGAGGTCCTCGGACTCTGTCGACCGCCTTCTCCCTCACGCAGCGCAGCGGAACAAGAGAGGTGCCCGAAGGGTCGTTGAAGGCCCTCACCCCAACCCTCTTCCTTCCTCCCTGAGTCGGAAAGGAGAGGGAGACCGCTCACCGTGTTCAATGGCCCAAGGCGTCACCGTCCCGCGGCCTTGGCCCTACTCTACTTTCAATCCTCGGCTCCGATTCAACCTCTGGATCGAAAATCTACCACGCTTCCAGTGCCGCCCGCAGCGCCTCCACTGGGAGACCAATGACATTGGACCGTGATCCTTCGACCGTCTCCACCAACATCTGCCCTTCCTCCTGAATCGCGTAGGCACCCGCCTTGTCCAGGACATGCACCCGACCCAGGTAGTCGTTGATCACCTCGGATGTCAGAGTGCGGAACCGCACGTAGCTGGCATCGGAGAATCGCTGCAAGCGGGACGCACCCAGGTGGACCAGGCAGACCCCGGTGACGACCTGATGCACACGGCCCGAAAGGCGGGAAAGCATGTGGCGGGCTTCGTCGAGGTCCGCAGGTTTCGCCAGCGGCTGGTCATCGAGGAACACCAGCGTGTCGGCTCCCAGGACCAGGTGCCCGGGAAACCGTTCCGCCACGGGAAACGCCTTCCGCTGCGCATTCACCTCGCAGAGCTGCCGCGCACCCATGGAGGCGTCATGGAGCTCGGTGGCATCACTCGGCGCCACGCGAAATCCCGGCAAGAGTCCCCGGAGCAGGTCAACCCGCCGGCTTGATTGTGACGCGAGGATCACTGGCGGAAGCGGGGCTTCCCGGCGGATCCGATGCAATGTGGAGTTGGAGTCGGACATGGAAATTCAGGGTCAACGGGCGCGGCCTGACATCGAAATGCGGGCATTGAGTCTCCGAGCGTGGTGCTCCAGTTCCGGCTCATGGATCTGGGCGTCCAGCCCCAGAAAACCTTTCCGCACCCCCTCCACGATCAGCTGCTCAACCATCTTCCAATCCTGGCGCAGTTCGAACAGACGGAGCATCCGCAGGATGACCAGACGCGGTGCCCGGGCATCCATGGTAAAATCGTAGGGGCCGTTGTCGGGCGAATCCATCGAGAAGGCCTTGAGGGCCGTAGCCAGGAACAGGGTGTCGTCTCCCCGGTCCCATTGCACCTCCGCCAGGCGGGCGCGGTGCACGCGACGGTTGGCAGGATCCAGTTCAATGAGCATTTGCAGCTTCCGTTCGAGCGCCACCGTGGGCGGCAGGTAGAAGGCGGTCCTTCGCTCCCGGTGAATCCGCATCAGGTCGTCCACCTGGGCGCGCAGCAACAGCAGGTCTCCCTTTTCGGCGGCCGCCCCCAGCCCCGGCGTCGCCATCATGGCCACTGCTTCGGCATCCGGCGTGGACAGACTCCGTTCCAGAGCCACCAGCAATCGCAGCGGATCCACCGCCCCCGGTTCCAGCTCAAGCCAGCGGCGCATCTGCGAGCGGAAAATCTCGGGCTCGGGAATGGACGACACCCGGAACAGATCCCCGGCCGCCCGAAATTCGTTGGTCCCCAAAGGACCGCCGCCAGACGGGCTTGAAAGGGTCCACCGCGGCCGACGGTCCCGGGCCTCGGAGATTTTCATAATCTTGGTCGCCTCGTCCCGGGTGAAGAAGGCCTTCTGGGACGCATATTCCAACCGGGGCCGGAAATCACTGTGAACCGGAGTTCCCGGCTCGGGTACGAACACGCCTTCCCCAAACGGAATCAGTTCCAGGGAAAGCAGCGGCGCCAATGCAGAAATCCCCACCCGTTCCAGGTCGGCCCGCACCAGGGGATCCTGAAATCGCCGGGCGATGACCGACGCGTCCGGTCGGAACGGCTCCATCGAACCAATCAGAACGATGTCGGTCGCCCCCGCATGCCAGATCCCCACGAACGGAAACACTTCGCTGAAGGTGCTCACTACAAGGTCCACGGTCCGGTCGTCCGTCTCATAGGTCTGCAGCCACTGGGCGGCGAGCCCCCCGGGTTTGAGGCGATTCCGGACATCCTCATAGAATTCCTGACTGAACACCGCCGCCACGCCGGCCATCCAGGGATTCGACGGCTCTGTGATGATCACGTCGTACTTCTGGTCGGTCGTCTGGAGAAACGACTTGGCATCCTCAAGCGTGAGATGAGTCCGCGCGTCATCCAGAGCATGGTTGTTGACCGGCCCGAAATGTTTCCGTGTCGCCTCGATGACCTCCGGCGAAATCTCCACCACGTCCACCCGCTTTACATCCGGATGCCGCAGGGCGGAACCCACGGTGACGCCGCTGCCCAGTCCGACCACCAGGACATCGGGCGCCTCCGGCTTCATCAGCATGGGCAGGTGGGCCAGCAACACCTGGGTCGCCAGGTCGCCGACCGAGGTCGCATCGGTCTTGCCGTTGACCCGAAGCAGGAGGGATTCCCGGCCATCATTCATGGGAGCTGCCATGACGGCCACTGAAGACCCCGCGCCGTCGCGCTGGTAGCGCAGGTCCACGCGATCGACCTGCGTGCGATACTCCGCCAGCGTCGCCGGCACCTGTTTGGCCCTCCAAAGTCCGAGCGCAAAGGCCTTCTGCCACCGCGGCTCCAGGCGTCCTGCCCCCCAGGCCGCCACCACCAGAACCACCGCGCCGCCATCCAGGCGCGCCGATCCCGGCGACCCGTTTCGGAGACCAGGAACAGCCCCAGCAAGGCGTTGAGCGCAATCCCCAGGACAAAGGTGTGGGCGAGTCCCAGGTAGGGAAGGAACACCAGTCCGGTCAACACCGCCCCGAGGACCGTTCCCAGGGTGTTGACCGCGAAGACGCGCCCCACGGAACGTCCCGTGCGCGCCAGCTCCACCGTGGCCACGCGGCTGGCCAATGGCAGGGTCGTGCCCAGGCACATCGCTGGAATGAACATGACTCCGAAGCAAACCAGCGCCTGGAGCAGTTCGTAGACGAAGAAACTGGACGGAGTTCGCGACAGGAGGCCCGCGAGCCGGGCGAACCACCAGGGAAGCAGGTCATAGAACCACAGGGAAACAAACAGAGAACCAGCCAGCGCCAGTTCCGCCACCCCGAAGGCGAGAAGCGTCTGCGCCTGCCGTTTCCAGCGGTAGACCAGCCAGCCTCCCGCCGCGATGCCGCTGATGAAGGTGGCCAGCATCAATGAGTAGGCATGCGTGCTCGATCCCAGCGCCAGGGCCAGCAGCCGCGTCCAGGCCACTTCGTACAGCATGGCCACAAATCCCGACACGCCAATGGCCCCGATCGCCATCCGCAGCTGCGACGACGTAAAGGTCTCCGGAGTCTCGGCGGCTTTCCGGGTCACGGCCGCAGCCGGTGATGTCGACGTCATTGGAGCATTCCCGCCCATTCCCTCCCCGATCGACCGGCTTGCCGACAGGGCCACCAATCCCACGAGAAGACTCATCGCGACGCCAAACAGGAGGGTCACCTCAAGACCCAGGGAAGGAATCCACCACCAATCTGCCAGAATGACTCCGGCCACCGCCCCGCTGCTGTTGATGGCGTACAGCGCAGCCACGTTCCCGCGCAACTCGGCCAGCGAGCGGGTCACGAACCGGGTCAGCGCCGGAAGCGTGGCGCCCATCATCACTGTGGGAATCAGGATGGTGACCGAGGCAAACAGGAACTGGAGTACCAACCGCAGGACTCCGGACGGCTCCATCACGCGGATCACAGCAAGGAAGACCCGGTGGACCGCGTCGTAGTAGAGGGGAAACAGCAGGGCGAAGACTCCAATTCCCAGCTCGAGTCCGGCGTAAAACAATAGGGGACGCTTCAGGCGGTCCACCACCACTCCCAGCCACGCATTGCCCAGGGCGAGCCCACCCATGAACGCCGCCAGGACGGCGATGACGGCGTAACTGGTGTGGCCGAGAAACAACGCCAGATACCGGGTCCACACGACCTGGTACACCAGGCCGGCAACACCGGAGATGAAAAAGGAGCCAAGGATCAGTCCAAACAGGCCCCGCGCGCGGAAGTTCACCCGCGAATCCTATCGACTGAGCCTGGGTGACTCAACCCGTCAGGACCCTTCCCCGAACCCCGGGGCCGCCGTCCCTGCGTTCAACAATCATCCGGGTCCCAGCGACAGCACCAGCCGCTTCAATTCCTGCAGGCGCGCCCGGGCGTCGCGCCGTCCCAACCGCGGAAACAGACCGCCCACCGTGAACAGATCCCGGTTTCGGGTCAGCTTGACCTTCCCCTCCACGACGTCCACCGACGTCACGCCCTTGGCCGCCGCAAGAATTCTCAGTTCGTGGACCCCAAGCAACAGCTCCACGGGGGGAGACAGCGGGCCAAACCGGTCACGAAGTTCCGTTTTCAACGCCGTCAAATCTGCGGGTACACGCGCCTGGGCCAGCCGCCGATAAATTTCCAACCGGTGCTCCGGCTCCCGCAGGTAGTCCAGAGGCAAATAGGCCGGCGATCGCCCGACGTCCGGCACCGAACGTTCGGCCGCCGTCGGCGCGAACGCGTCCGGCTCCTCCTCGTAGTAGGTGGCGACACCGTCGCGGGGAACTTCCACGTCGAAACGGCGGACCGGATCCGACTCCTGGGGATCCGGGGGTCGCGGACGGGCTTCTTCACCCGGATTCATGGCCAGAAAATCCAGACTCACCCGCACTTCAATCCGGGGAGCCACCTTCTCACCCTTCAGGGACGTGATGCTCTGTTGCAACAGCTGGCAATAGAGATCGAATCCCACGGCCGTGATGTGTCCACTTTGTTGGGCCCCCAGCACGTTCCCGGCTCCGCGGATCTCGAGGTCGCGCATGGCGATCTTGAAGCCCGATCCCAGCGCGGAGTACTGCTTGATCGCACTCATGCGCTTCCGGGCCTCGGTGAGCAATTGCGCGTGCCGGGGAAGCAAGAGGTAACAGTACGCCTGATGTTTGTACCGCCCTACCCGGCCCCGGAGCTGGTAGAGTTCGCTCAGGCCAAACCGGTCGGCCCGGTCGATGATGATGGTGTTGGCGTTAGGAATATCGAGCCCGCTCTCAATGATGGTCGTGCTGACCAGCACGTCCGCCTCACCATTGACGAAACGGGTCATCACCCGCTCGAGGTCATCGGCGTCCATTTGCCCGTGGCCGACCACAATCCGCGCCTCCGGCACCAACGCCTAGACCTGCCCACCCCGGTTGAGCTCACGCTGGATGGCGTCCCGGATCACCCGTTCGTCATAGTTGCCGACGATGGTTTCCACCGGCAGCCGATCCTGGGGCGGCGTTTCCAGCGTGCTCAGGTCGCGAGCCCCGGTCAGGGCCAGATAGAGCGTCCGCGGAATGGGAGTGGCGCTGAGGGTCAGGACATCGACGGTGGAACGGAGCAGCTTGAACTGCTCCTTGTGCTTCACACCGAATTTTTGCTCTTCGTCCACAATCACCAGTCCCAGGTCCTTAAAGGTGACGTCCGGGGAAACCAGCCGGTGGGTCCCGATCACGATGTCGACTGTGCCGGCGGCCGCGGCCTCCAGCACCGCCCGCTGCTGGCGGGCAGTCCTGAATCGGGAAAACAGCTCCACCCGCACCGGAAACTCGGCCATGCGTTCCCGGAAATTGTTGTAGTGCTGTTGGGCGAGGACCGTGGTGGGCACCAGGATGGCGACCTGCTTCCCACCCATCACAGACTTGAACGCCGCGCGGATGGCCACCTCGGTTTTTCCGAAACCCACATCCCCGCAAAGAAGCCGGTCCATCGGCTTGGGCGACTCGAGGTCCCGCTTGGTGGCCTCGATGGCCTTCAACTGGTCGGGCGTCTCCTCAAACTCGAAGGCTGCCTCGAACTCGCGCTGCCAGTTGTTGTCGGCCGGAAAGGTGAATCCGGACTGGCTCGCCCGAAGGGCCTGGACGCGCAACAGGTCCCCGGCCAGGTCACGCACCGCCCGCTCGGCTTCCTGCTTGGCCTTGCCCCAGCGTGCACTGCCCAAGGTGCTCAATTGCGGACGCGCCTTGCCCGCACCCACGTAGCGGCTGACCAAGTGGGCCTCGGTGACCGGCACGTACAGCCGCGGGGTTTCGCCTCCGGGTTCCCGCGGAGCGAACTCGAGGACCAGACACTCCTGTCCGCCTCCGCCCGAATCCCCCGACGCAGCATCCCGGGAACGGACCCGCGCCGGCGGAAGCGTCTTGAGTCCCCGGTAACGTCCAATGCCGTGCTGCAGATGGACCACGTAATCCCCCTCCTCGAAGGCGGAAAAATCCACTTCGAAGGCCGAACGCACGGACTGGGCGTGGGGTGATTTCAGACGGCGGGACCGGGCGACCTTGTAGCGCCCGTAGATCTCCCCGTCGGTGACGACGACGATCCGGGCCTCCTCCACCAGGAATCCCCGGGACAGCGATCCCAGGTGAACCCGGGGTCGGGGAGAATCCGCGAGTCCATATTCGTCCCACAGCTCGCCAAACCGTTGCTGTTCACCTTCGGTATTGCAGAAGACATGGACGGCGAAGCCCTGGCGCTGCCACCGGTGCATCTGCTGGAAGAAGTCCCGTCGCTGGGCCTCGGCCACAGGCGCCTCCGGCAGCACGGCCCCGATGGGCCGGTAGGCATCGAGCGACTGAATGGAAGGCAGCCCCCCTCGCTCCACGCCCGGGATTTCCGCGGTGCGCGAGGCCTCGCCTTCCCGGACCTCCAACAGGGTCATGCCCCGCCGGATCGCCTCGGATCGGAAGGCTTCCCAGTCCAGCCAGAGCGGTTCGCCAGGATCCAACTGGCGGGCATAGCGGTCCGCCTGCTCACGGAGCTCCTCGGGCTCACTCAGGATCAGCACCGAATCGTCCGGGAGATAATCCAGCAACGTTCCGGACGGAATCGAAGGGACGCTCGCCCCCGTTCCGGGTTCCTCGCCCACGGTCTTCCGGGGTTGGAGCAGGCTGAGCTCGCCGGCGGGCGGCACTTCTACCGCCTCGACCGTCTCACGCGAAACCTGGTTCTGCGGATCAAACTCCCGCAGCGAATCCAGCTCGTCGCCAAAGAACTCCAGCCGCACCGGCCATGGACGGCTCAGGGGCCACACATCCACGATGCCGCCGCGCCAGCTCAGCTCGCCCTTGCTGGTGACCTGTGTCTCGGGTTCATAACCCTGGTCTTCCAGCCATTCGATGAGATCAAGTGGATTGCAGGAATCCCCCCGGCGGAGGATCCGAACCCGCCCCAGCAAATCCTCGCGCTGGAAGGTCCGCTGCAATGCCGCCGTGACCGACGCCACAATCGGCCGGCCACGGACACCCTCCGGCGACAGCAGGGACACCAGGGTTTCCAGGCGTTCGCTGATGATGTCCGAGTGGGGTAGTTTGCGTTCCCGCGGGAGAACATCCCAGGCAGGAAAGAACCGGGGCGCCACACGGAGGTGGGAATCTTTCCCGGCCGTCTCCCGATGCCCCGCCACATTGAACCAGGTCGTGAGATCGGCATGAACCCGCTCCTGGGTCTTGAGGGTCCCGGTCAACAACACCACCGGACGACCCGGCTGCTCCCGGCTGATCAACGCCGCGAGCAGGGCATGCGAGGATTCCGCGAGGCGGTCCACCTCGACCACGCCGCCCCCGACGGCGCATGACACCCATTTCTGGAATGCCGGAGCGGAATCCAGAACATCGAAGAGGTCACGCATCGACGTCGCAGTTCCCGATGACAACGACTCCCGCCTTCGCCGAACACCCGATCCGGTCAGCCGGACCGGGGATCAGCCGGACGCCAGGATGGGACGCGACGCAGCGCATTCTTCGCCTCCGGTCTGTCGTCGTCCGCTACGGCGAAGGGCCGGCGTCGTCGGTCTCCTGCTCCAACGAACGCACGATGACGTGGATGATGTAGCCGATGGTGCCCAGCACGAGGACCGCCACCGACAGGCCTATGATCACATCCGCCCGCTTTTGCTCCGGGATGAAACGGATCGGATACAAAAAGGCCACCACCGCCAGAACAATCATGACCATCGATGCCCAGGCGAGAAACCGGGGCCCAGACCGGCTGGATCGTGCCGCGAGTCGAAACACGATCAGCCAGTACGCCGATGAAATCACCGCCCCGACGGCAAAGGCGGGAATGGCAAGGTTGGTCCAGTGAAACTCAAATCCGTTGGGTCCACGACCCAGGAGCGTCAGCGAGGAAACCACCCCCCCCATGCCGAAGGCCGAAGACAGCAGGATCACATACCGGAATACCCGGTCCTCGTGCAACGGCGTGGGCGCCGAAGAAATCACGTCCATGGCGATCTCAGCATGGGGGACGGACGGCCACGGCGCCAGTCAGGTTCGTTCCGGTGTGCCCGGAACCGTCATCATTGGGCATTGACCAGTTTCAATGCCCCGATGCCGCCCGGATTCCAGGCGGTAAACACGACGTAGACCTCCCGCTTCCGTCCCTCACCGGAGAAATACCAGCAGGCACCATGGACGCTTTGGGTGTCGGCGTATCCCAGGTCTTCCTT
>JBGAPN010000554.1:0-3052 GCA_044221235.1 Limisphaerales bacterium | reverse complement strand
GTCAGCGGACTTTCAGCTCCTTGGAAGACCCTCGATATCGGCGTTGGAGGCCTGGCTGGTTCTGCGTCGGAGGTTTCGGGGCAAACAGCCATCAGCGGTTCGGGCAAGCTGGCCGGCACATCAGATACTTTCCGGTATGTCTATCAAACGCTGAGCGGCGACGGACAGATCACGGCCCGAATCTCCTCCGCTGACTTCACTTCGGCGGACGGTCGCTCGGGGGTCATGGTTCGAGAGAGCCTGGCCGATACATCGGCCTACGCCTTCATGGGAGTTTCCTCGGACAAACGGTTTCGATGGCAGTTCCGACCTCAGACCGCCAATGACACGACCACCAAGGCGGCGACGGGAGCCAATCTGCCTCAAGTGTGGGTCCGGCTGGTACGCAGCGGTCAGCGATTGACCGGCTACAGTTCAGTGGATGGCGTCACTTGGACCCAGGTCGGCTCACGGAATATGAATCTGGCTGCCAACATCCAGATGGGTTTTGTCGTTGCCTCGGGCAGTTGGTCTTCACTCGATACCGCACGATTCGCCGAACCTGTGGTCGTGCCTTGACTGGAGCTTGTTCAAGTGGCCGCTCAATTGCCTTCCGAAATGAAGCGTCTGTCCATCTGGGGTGGGGCGGTTACAGCCGCCGCCTTTGTTGGGGCAGGAGCATGGCTGCGTCGATCCGACGGCGCCATCAATCTGAAAATCTGCGCTCCAATGGCCCAGAGCGCTGTCGCCGCGGAGGTGCAGGTAGCTGACTCCGAGCCGAGTACGGTCACTTCACTGTTTGCCGACGCCGGATTTGGGGTCGGGATAGGCGAGAATCGGCCCGCTATTTGGGACAGAATCGATTCCATTCAGTCTCCCCAAGATTTCAAGGAGACCCTGGACGGGCTGCTTGGAAGTACGGATTCGGAGGCGATTGATTTGCAGCAACTCCTGGTCCGCAAGTGGAGTGAAAGCGACCCTGAAGGAGCCGCGGCGTGGGTGAGTCGCATGGAGCCGGGCTTTATACGGTCTGCGGCCCTGCGACAAGTGGCTGTAGGTTGGGCCAATACGGACTTGGCGGGAGCTACTCGTTGGGTCCGCTCGATGCCTGATGGGGAGGAGAAAAGCCGGGCGGCCCTGGATGTCGGTTACGAGGCGGCGCGAACGGATCCCATGGCCTCTCTCACTTTGGGAGGCGCGCTTTCTCCCTCGAAAGAGCGGGATGAACTGCTCGTTCATGCCGTGGGCCAGTGGACGGGATCCGATCCGACAGGAGCGCGAGCCTGGGCTGATGCGGTGGCGGATCCGGCGTTGAGAGATCAATTGCTTGCCGCGGTTGCTGTTGCGGTCGCCGATGTGGACGGTCCAGCGGCCGCTGATTTGGTATCCCGGAGTCTATCTCCGGGGGAGGAGCAAGATCGGGCCGCGGTGTCCATCGTTCAGAGGTGGGCTGCGGAAGATCCTCCGGCTGTTGCGGATTGGGTGAGTCATTTCCCGGACTCGGATATCCGGGACGTTGCGTTGAGGAATGTGGTTCAGGTCTGGCTTGAGCGGGACATGGATGCGGCCGGTGAATGGGTTAGAAGCCTTCCCGAGGGATCGCTCCGTGAGGAAGGTGTGAAGATGTATGAATCAATGCTTGCCGAATCTGAAGAGGATGTGATTCTCGGCCAACCTAAACCTAAACCAAGCAACCCAAACACCATCGCGACCAAACCACGCTGAGAACCGCCGGCTGCTGTTTCGTCAGGTACTGTTTGTACCGGACCTGACGCAGGAGCATCAAAACTGATCGTTAGTGGGTCAGGAACGAACCCTGCGACACCATTTCCTTTTTTCCTGGGAAATGGGCCGCGTTGGGTGTCGGTGGGGCTTTTTGGTATTCGGGGCCATGCGGGTGGAGCTGAATGTTCCAATGTTAGAGCGGATGTCATTGTCCTCTCCAAGAGGCTGTTTTTCAGCGGCATCGTGGTGAGGGAACGACGATCGCTCGGGATTCATCTCGGATGTCCCCCCTAGGCTTCTAAGCCAAATGCTTAGCCAAGCTGGGATGAGCTCCCAATTCTAACGGTCCGGATTGCGGGTAGGATTTGGTCGCCAGTTCGCTCGGTTGCCGGAGAGCTGGTGGACAGTCAAAAGGCCAAAATACCGCTGCAAATGAAATCCATCTCGATCACGAGCTGCAACGACGAGACCTGCAACGTGGGTATTCCTGAATCCGATGCTTCTGGAGTTGGAAGTTCAGCCGGGACCCGGGGCCAGTTGGACTCGTTTGATGCCTGGTCGCAATGGTTCCATCGGAGTGCGCCTGAGCCGATCAGGGCGGGGTCGGCGTCTGAATTCGTCGGCCAGCATCGGATTGAGGCGGCTCCTGCTCCTGTTGATGCACCGGTCTTGGCCGCAGCCAAGGGAAGCCGAAACGTCCGATCCACCAAGATCTCACGAAGGGAGGTTGGACTGCCCTGCCAGCCGCGGAAGCGCCAGACGAAGTCTTTGGAAGGTCGGAAGCCATCGACCGCTCGACGGGGAAAGCTGGTCCGCCTTCGTACCTTTGACGACTGGTCGAATTGGTTCTGGCGCGCGGAATGGCCTGCCGCAATGGCCTGACCTTGGGTGGACGTTTTGACGGCTTTTCGCGCATCCTTGCGGTGCGCTTTGTGTCATTTGTTACGTTGGCCCGGGGCTTTCCTTGACCAATCGTCCCGCCGTCAACATTTTGGGTCGTGTTTGCCAAGACACTGCTGATCCTTGCTGCCTGCCTGACTCCGTTGGCCTTGAGTGCCGGGGATCCGGAGCGGTCGGTGGTTCAAATCCTCACCTTCAGCCGGACCCCCGCTTACGATTCGCCGTGGCGCTTTGATTCCGTCCGCCGTTCCAGTGGCTCCGGATTCGTGATCAAGGGACGCCGGATTATGACCAACGCCCATGTGATCGCCTGGGCAAAACAGATCCTGGTCCGCAGGTATCAGGATCCTCGCCCGTATCAGGCGCGAGTGGCATTTGTTGGACACGATTGCGACCTTGCGATCCTCGAAGTGGAAGACCCCACGTTCTTTGATGGCATCGAGCCGCT
>JBGAPN010000039.1:0-21439 GCA_044221235.1 Limisphaerales bacterium | reverse complement strand
CCCGGCCGGTTCTGCGGTTTTGGAATGACATCGGCCATGTTGTCGGTTGAATCGGGCGCGCGAGGTCCCCACTCAAGCACCCTTCTCCATTACTCAGTACCTCCCTGCCATGAACGTCCTGGTCATCGATGTCGGCGGCACGCACGTGAAGATCCTGGCCACCGGGCAGAAAGAGCGTCGGGAGATGGTATCCGGAACCTCGCTGAGCCCCCGGAAAATGGTGGCGGGCGTCAAAAAGCTGGCGGAGGGCTGGCACTACGATGCGGTTTCCATCGGCTATCCGGGACCGGTCCTGCGTAACCGACCCGTCGCCGAACCGCACAATCTGGCCCGCGGCTGGGTGGGATTTGACTTCGCGAAGGCTTTCGGCTGCCCGGTCAAGGTGATCAACGACGCCGCCATGCAGGCGCTGGGAAGTTACCGCAAGGGGACGATGCTGTTCCTTGGACTCGGCACCGGTCTGGGCACCACCCTGATCGTGAACGGGATCATCGAGCCGATGGAACTGGGACACCTCCCCTACCGGAAGGCAACCTACGAGGACTACGTGGGGCTGCGCGGACTCGAGAAGCGGGGCAAGAAACGTTGGCGAAAGGTGGTCGAGGATGTCGTGGAGCGGCTGATCACGGCGCTGGAGCCGGATGATGTGGTTTTGGGCGGTGGAAATGTCCGCAAGCTCAAGACGCTTCCTAAAGGATGCCGCGCCGGAGACAACGCCAATGCCTTCCTGGGTGGATTCCGGATGTGGGAGTCTGATGCGGCTCCCTCCCGTCGCTCCCCCAAACGACGCTCCTGAGTTTTGAACTGATTCCCCCATATGAGTATCCAGTCCCCTATGCAGCTCGGAATGATCGGACTTGGCCGGATGGGCGCCAACATGGTGCGCCGGCTGATTAAAGGCGGCCACCATTGCGTGGTCTATGACCGCTCGGTGGAGGCCGTGAAATCGCTGGCCGCCGAGGGCGCCACCGGCGCGGAATCCCTCGCGGACCTCGTGAAGAAACTTCAGGCCCCACGGGCCATCTGGCTGATGGTTCCCGCGGCGGTGGTGGACCATTCGATTGCCGAACTGGTGCCGCTGCTGGAGCGGGGCGACATCGTCATCGACGGAGGCAATTCCTATTACGTCGACGACATCCGCCGGGCCGGGGAGCTGGCGCCCAAGGGCCTCCATTATGTGGACGTGGGAACCAGCGGCGGCGTCTGGGGCCTGGAACGCGGGTACTGCATGATGATCGGAGGCGAGAAGGACATCATGGGCCATCTGGATCCGATCTTTGCCACCCTGGCGCCGGGCATCGGGGACATCCCGCGGACCCCGGGCCGGGAGTCGCTCGGCGGCACTTCCGAACAGGGCTACTTGCATTGCGGATCCAACGGGGCGGGACACTTCGTGAAGATGGTCCACAACGGCATCGAGTATGGCATCATGGCGGCCTATGCGGAGGGATTGGGCGTTCTTCGCGCAGCCAATGCCGGCAAGAGAACGACGGACACGGATGCGTGGAGACCACCCCATTGCGGACTGGAACATTACCAATACGACCTTCAATTGGGAGATTGCCGAGGTTTGGCGCCGCGGCAGTGTCATCGCCTCCTGGTTGCTCGACCTGACAGCCACGGCGTTGGCCAAGGACGCGGACCTGAAGGAGTTTGCGGGCGTGTGTCTGACTCGGGCGAGGGCCGTTGGACCATCAAGGCCGCGATTGACGAGGGCGTGCCGGTGCCAGTGCTGACCACCGCGTTGTATGAGCGTTTCGCCTCCCGGGGCGAAGTTGTGACTATCAAGACAAGGTCCTGTCCGCGATGCGGTTTTGGGTTTGGCGGCCACTTGGAGAAATCCGCGAAATGAGAAGACCATGACCGCCGAACCTTCCGACGCGCTGGTGTTTTTCGGGGCCACCGGTGACCTGGCCTACAAGAAGATCTTTCCGTCACTCCAGGCGATGCTGAAGCGGGGCCACCTGAACGTGCCCGTGATTGGCGTGGCCAAAGCCGGCTGGAACCTGGACCAGCTCAGAGCCCGCGCGCGAGACAGTCTGGAGAAGCATGGCGGGCTCGATCCGACCGCGTTCGAAACGCTCAGTTCGCTGCTGCGCTATGTCGACGGGGTCAGCGAGGACCCGGCGACCTCGCGGCGCTGCGCCGGGGGAGCTGTGGAATGCCCTTCGTCCCGCCCATTACCTGGCCATTCCTCCGGTGCTGTTCGGCAAGGTGGTGGAGCAGTTGGGCGCTTCCGGATGCGCCGGCGAAGGAGCACGGGTGATCGTGGAGAAACCGTTCGGGACCGACCGCGATTCCGCCCGTCGCCTCAACGGCATTCTTCTCGGAACCTTCGACGAGAGTCGCATCTTCCGCATCGATCACTACCTGGGAAAGAAGCCCGTTCACAACATGCTCTTCTTCCGGTTTGCCAACACCCTGCTCGAGCCGGTGTGGAACCGCGAGTACGTGGAGAGCTTCCAGATCACCATGGCCGAGGACTTCGGCGTCCAGGGCCGTGGCGGGTTTTACGACCAGACCGGAACCATCCGCGACGTGATGCAGAACCACCTGTTCCAGGTCATGGCCCACCTGGCCATGGAACCTCCCGTCCGAACCGACAGCGAATCGGTTCGTGATGAGAAGGTGAAGGTGTTGAAGGCGATCCCGTCGCTGGAACCGAGGGACATTGTCCGCGGACAGTTTCGCGGCTATCGCAATGAGCCCGGCGTTTCCGCGACGTCCACCGTCGAAACGTTTGCGACCTTGCGGCTCGGGATCAACTCCTGGCGTTGGGATGGAGTTCCGTTCTTCATCCGGGCCGGAAAATGCCTGCCCGTGACCTGCACCGAAGTCCTGGTCCGCCTCCGGCAACCCCCGACCATGTACCGGAAGTTTGATCTGCGGAGTAACGCGATCCGGTTTCGCATCAGTCCGGACGTCCATTTCGGCATTACCTGCAACTCGATATCACCCGACGATGAACAGGCGTGCGTGGCGCAGGAGATGATGAGCGGTCATCACCCGGACGCGCGGGAGATGGACGCCTACGAGCGGGTGCTCGGCGATGCAATGGCCGGGGATTCGACGCTCTTTGCCCGTGAGGATTATGTTGAGGAAGCCTGGCGCATCGTGGACCCCGTGCTGAAGTCGTCCACACCAGTCTACGAATATGAGCCCGGCACCTGGGGACCCGAGGAGGCGGACCAGCTCGTCGTGCCGCCCGGCGGCTGGCATGATCCCAAAACCGACAAGACCAACGCCTAGGCGGAGCCGATGAACGTCGAGACCTTGTCCCGTTTCCAGTTCGCGCTGACGGTGTCGTTTCACTTCGTGTTCCCACCGATGACCATCGGGCTGGGTTTGGTCCTCGTGGTGATGCAGGCGTTGCGGGTGCGGACGGGTCTGCCGCTCTACACCGAGATGGCGCGCTTTTGGACCCGCATTTTCGGCCTGGTGTTCGCCATGGGGGTGGCAACGGGAATCCCTATGGAATTCCAGTTTGGCACCAACTGGGCCCATTATGCCCGGTTTGTCGGCGACATCTTTGGCAGCCCGCTGGCCATTGAGGGCATCTACGCCTTCTTTATGGAGTCGGGGTTCCTCGCCCTCCTGCTCTTTGGCTGGGACAAGGTCGGACCGAAGATGCACCTCTTCTCCACCTGCATGGTCGCGCTGGGGGCGCATTTCAGCGCCATCTGGATCCTGGTGGCCAACTCGTGGATGCAAACTCCGGCCGGATACCACTTGGCCCGTCAGATGAAGGTCACCGCGGATGGCGCCCCGTTTCCGCTGTCGACCGACCTCGGGAGCAGGGCCTTTACGATCCGGGAGATTGCGCTGCCGCAGGACTACGTGGTCCAGCCGGCGGACCTGGGCCAGGTCCGGGCCGTCATCGACAACTTCGGCGAGGCCATTTTCAACCCGTCCACGTTGCAGCGACTGGCGCACACGATCTTCGCCTGCTGGATCACCGGTGCCTGCGTGGTGCTGGCGATCAGCGCCTGGTGGCTGTTGCGCGGGCGTCATGTGTCTTCGGCCCGGGCGTCTTTGAAGATCAGCTTGTCCATTGCCACGATGGCCTGCCTGCTGCAGATGCTCGCCGGGGATTCTACTGCGCGGGGGGTTGCCGTGAACCAGCCCACGAAACTGGCGGCCATGGAAGGGCTGGAGGCGACCCAAAAACGGGCGCCGCTCGGATTGGTCGGCTGGGTGGGCTGGAAACGCGACGCCTCTGGCCGGATCACCGGGGTGGAAGACCGGGCGCTCCGCATCCCGGGAATGCTCAGCATCCTGGTTTCGGGCGATTTCCTGCATCCGGAGACGGCGGCGGAAACCCCGGTGAAGGGATTGAATCAGCTGCCATCGGATGAGTTCCTGCGAAAACGCCATCCCGGCGCCACCGCGGCAGAATTAAGTGCGCTGCGACCGTCCTATTGGCCGAATGCGCCGGTCCTGTTCCAGACCTACCACCTCATGATCGCTCTCGGGGTTGTTTTGACCGGAGGAGCCCTCGCCGGGTGCGCGCTGTGGTGGAGGGGAATCCTGTTCAATCCGGAGTCCGGTCTCGCCCGGCTCCTGCTCCTGTTCTTCGTGACCGCTCCGTTCCTCGCCCAGGTGGCCACCCAGGCGGGATGGTTCACGGCAGAGATGGGCCGGCAGCCCTGGATTGTTTACCAAGTCCTGAAAACGGGAGAGGCCGCCTCGGCGGTGGTGCGGGCGCCCCAGGTCCTCACCTCCATCCTATTGTTCACTGTGATCTACCTGCTCCTGACCTGGCTGTTTGTGACCTTGCTGGCCCGCAAGGTGGGTCAAGGTCCCGCCGCGGTGGATGCGGGTGGGGAACCGGTGCTTCCGGAAGTCTGGCACCCGCTTTCAATGCGGTCGGGCCGGCAGACTCAGGAGTGATCGCCATGGATCTCAATACCATCTGGTTTGTTCTCGTGGGCCTGCTCCTCACCGGTTATGCCATCCTGGATGGCTTCGACCTGGGCACCGGGCCGCTGTTGCTCTGCCTCCGGCGCGACGAGGACCGTCGGATCTTGCTGAATGCCATCGGCCCTATCTGGAACGGCAACGAAGTCTGGCTGGTGACTGGAGGGGGTGCGCTGTTTGCCGCCTTTCCCAATGTCTATGCCACCGTGTTCTCCGGCTTTTACGACGCGTTCATGCTGCTCCTGTTCGCCCTGATTTTCCGGGCGACGGCCATCGAGTTCCGCAGTCAAAAGCCCGGAGCGTCGTGGCGGCGCGGCTGGGATGTCGCCTTCGGTGTCAGCAGCCTCGTTTCAGCCCTCCTGATCGGAGTCGCGACCGGCAATGTGATCTGGGGCATTCCCATGGACGCCCGGCACGATTTCATTGGGAATTTCCTGACCCTGCTGAATCCCTACTCCCTGCTGGTGGGCGTCACCACCGTGGCGCTCATGGTCATGCACGCCAACCTCTATCTGGTCCTCAAGACGGGTGGGGAACTCCAGGAACGTCTCAAGCGGTGGACCCGGCGGACCGTTCCCGCCTATCTCGTCTGTTTCATCGTCCTGAATGGGGTGACGCTCCTGACCTGCCCGCATCTGCACGCCGTCATGAAGAGCCGGAGCATGTTGCTGGGACTATTGATTGGGGTGGCGTTGCTGGTGACCTTCAACATCCCGCGCCAGGTGCGGTTGGGAAATGAGGGGCGTGCCTTCCTGAGTTCCTGCCTGTCGATCGCCACCCTGATGATGCTGTTGGGAGCGACCCTGTTTCCCTACCTGGTGATCGCCCGGCCGGATGTGGCCAACAGCCTCGACATCCACAATGGCGCCTCCACCGCCAAATCCCTCGGGTTCATGTTCGTGGTCGCCCTGATTGGGGTCCCCATCGTCCTCGCCTACACGGCCTCCATTTACTACGTGTTCCGGGGCAAGGTCGTTTTGACGGAGGAATCCTATTGAAGACGCCTCCCTCCAACCTGGCGTCTCCCAGACCCGCCGGGACGCCACGGGCCGGACCTCCGGGGGCTTCCCTCTCCAATCTTCCTCCAAGTCGTTCAAGGGATCCTTTCATGGACACTCGATTCGTTTCCGGCCCGTTCCGAGGGTCGGGCCTGATCCTGCTGCTGGGCGTGCTGGTCGCCGGCGCGGGTTGCCACGATAAGAAAGCCGCCCCGCCCCCGGCTCGACCCCGGGTCGAGTTCGTGGCCGTCCGACAGCAGGATGTCCCGGTCTATCAGGACTGGGTGGGCACCCTGGAGGCGGAGGTGAACGCCACTATTTCCGCCCAGGTGAGCGGGTACCTTTTGAGCCGGGAATATTCGGAGGGCAGCGTGGTCACCAACGGACAGCCCCTCTTTCGAATCGATCCGCGTCCCTTCCAGGCGGCGCTGGCGCAGGCCAGGGCGCAGCAGACGGAAGCGGAGGCCCGACGGGACAAATTCGCACTCGACGTCAAACGCTACACCCCGCTCGCCGCCGATGAGGCGATCAGCAAGCAGGAACTGGATGACGCCATCCAGAATGAGAAGACGGCCCAGGGTCAGGTGGAAGCAGCGGCGGCCACGGTCAAGCAGGCGGAGTTGAACCTCGGATTCACCACGCTGCTGTCACCGGTCAATGGTGTGGCCGGACTGGCCTCCGACCAGGCCCAGATTGGAAATCTGGTCGGACCGTCAACCGGACCCCTGACTACTGTGGCCCAGGTGAATCCCATCCGGGCCTATTTCTCGATTTCCCAGAAGATGCTTGAGGAAGCGCAATCGCACCTCCTGGCGGCGGGACGGGACGATGGGCCGGTCCTGGAGATCGTCCTGGCCTCCGGGGAAACCTATCCGCTCAAGGGACAGGTCCGGTTCAGCAACAACCAGGTCGATGTGAAGACGGGCACCATCATGGTGGTGGGAGAATTCCCCAATGCAGACCGGAAACTGGTTCCTGGAATGTTTGTCCGGGTGCGGGCCCACATGGGAACGCAGAAGGGCGCACTGCTCGTCCCGCAAAAGGCGGTCACCGACCTGCAGGGACGGTCCCTGGTGGCGGTGGTGGGACCCGACAACAAGGTCAGTGTCCGGCCGGTCGAGACGGGACTGCGAGTCGGTCAGAATTGGGTGGTCCGTGGCGACCTGAAGGTGGGCGATCGGGTGGTGGCGGAGGGAATTCAGAAGGTGCGGAACGGGGCTGAGGTGGATCCGGTCCCGCTCTCCGAACCGCCGGCGGGAGGCGCGGCCGGAGCGGGAACCGCCAAGCCCTAGGCTCCAACTCGCCAACCATGTCCAAGTTCTTCATCAACCGCCCCATCGTGGCGATGGTCATCGCCATCCTGATGGTGATCATGGGGCTGGTGTCGCTGGTGCAGCTTCCCATCGCCCAGTTTCCCAACATCGCCGATCCGCAGATCCAGGTGAAGGCGACCTACCCGGGCGCGGACGCGGTAACGCTGGCCCAGTCGGTCGCCACACCCATCGAGCAGCAGATGTCCGGTGTGGACAACATGAACTACATGTTCTCCACCAGTGCGAACAATGGGCAGATGACCCTGACGGTGGACTTCGACGTCAAAACCGACGCCAGCACCGACCAGATCCTTACCCAGATGCGCGAATCGGAGGCGGCGTCCCAGCTTCCTTCGGCGGTCAACGAACAGGGTGTGGTGGTCCAGAAGTCCACCTCGTCGCCGCTCATCATGTTCGCGCTCTTTTCGCCGAACAACACCTACGACAGCGTCTACCTCGCCAACTACGCGACGATTAACGTCCAGTACCAGATGACCCGGATTTCGGGCATCGCCAGCGTGTCCATTTTCGGCGCGGGACAGTACGCCATCCGGGTCTGGGTGCGCCCGGACCGCCTGGCGCAGATGGGCATCACCGTTCCGCAGATCATCAACGCGGTACAGCAGCAGAACACCGTCAATCCGGCGGGTCAGGTGGGCGGGGAGCCGGTTCCGGCGGGGCAGCAGTTCACCTACTCGGTGCGCGCCCAGGGGCGGCTTGAGACTCCGGAGCAGTTCGGTGAGATCGTCCTCCGTGCCTCACCGGGTGGGGAGATCGTTCGTCTGAAGGATGTGGCCCGGGTGGAGTTGGGATCGCAGAACTACTTCATGAACGCCCGCCTCAACGGGCGCGCCGCGGCAATTGTCGCCCTGTACCAGATGCCGGATTCCAACGCGGTGCAGGCCGCCAACGATGCGAAGGCGCTCATGGCAAAGATCAAGGAGACCTTCCCGCCCGACATGGACTACTCGATCTGCCTCGACACCACCCTCGCGGTGACCGAGGGCATGAAGGAAATCGTCCGGACCCTGTGGCAGGCGCTGCTCCTGGTGATCATCGTGGTGTTCGTGTTCCTGCAGGGATGGCGGGCCACGCTGATTCCTCTGATCGCGGTTCCGGTGTCCCTGGTGGGCACGTTTGCGGTGTTTCCCCTGTTCGGATTTTCGGTGAACACGCTGTCCATGTTCGGACTG
Source organism: Limisphaerales bacterium (assembly GCA_044221235.1). Classification (GTDB taxonomy): domain Bacteria; phylum Verrucomicrobiota; class Verrucomicrobiia; order Limisphaerales; family UBA9464; genus UBA9464. The sequence goes on along the minus strand of JBGAPN010000039.1, from coordinate 13,018 downwards.
GTTCTGGCCATCGGACTGGTGGTGGATGACGCCATCGTGGTGGTCGAAATCGTCGAACATCATCTCGAAAACGGATTGTCGCCGAAGGAGGCCGCCCTCAGGGGCATGGAGGAAGTCTCAGGTCCGGTGAAGGCCATCGCCATCATCCTCGCGGCGGTCTTTGTTCCCACCGCGTTTGTCCCGGGAATCACCGGCCGGCTCTACCAGCAGTTCGCGGTCACCATCGCGGTGTCGGTCGCGTTCTCGGCCTTCAATGCACTGACCCTTTCGCCGGCGCTGGCGGCACTGCTCCTCCGCCCGAAGAAGAAGGGGCACGGACCGCTGCAATCGTTCTTCGACCTCTTCAACCGCACCTTCGGCATCGCCAACAACGGCTATGTGGGAACCTGCCGTTTCCTGATCCGGAAGGGCGTGGTTGCCGTGGTACTGCTGCTCGGGGTGATGATGATGGCCGGGATTCTGGGGAAACGGGTTCCGGTGGGCTTCCTGCCGGATGAAGACCAGGGGTTCATCTTCGGCGCCCTGTAGCTTCCCCGGCATGCCTCGTCAGTTTCAGCGCACGAGATCATGCGGCAGGAGGAGATCCTCAAAGACCCCGGGGTCGAGTACTACACCACCATTTCGGATACAGCCCCTTGAGCCAGGTTTACGCCACCTACAGCGGGTTCATCTTCATTTCCGGGCCTTTGGGATGAGCGCCACGCAAGCCGGAGGAGCAGTACCAGGCCATCATGGCCCACTTGAACGAGGAGTTTCGGAAGACCCTGGAGGCGTCGCCGCTCTGTTTCCCGCCCCCGGCCATCCTGGGCGTGGGAACCTCCGGCGGCGTCAGCTTTGTCCTCGAGGACCGCCAGGGCCGGGGCAATGAATTTCTCGCGCAGTTGGACAAGTACATGGCCGCCCTCCGCAAGCGGCCGGAATTCTCGTCCGTGTTCACCATCGCCCTCCCGTCGGTGCCGCAGGTTCTGCGTGAACGTGGACCGGGACCAGGTGCTGAGCCAGGGTGAAGCTCCAGGATGTGTATCAGACGCTTCAGTGCTTCATGGGCGGGCGTTCGTGAACTATTTCAACCGCTTCGGACTCCAGTGGCAGACCTACGTGCAGGCCGAGGGGGATTACCGCACCGACGCCAACAATCTGGGCCAGTTTTATGTGATGAACTCGTCCAGCAACATGGTGCCGCTGTCGGCCCTGACCACCGTCACCTCCACCAACGGCCCGGAATACATCCTGCGCTACAACCTTTACCAGGCCGCCCAGATCAACGCGAACATGGGCCCGGGATTCAGCTCGAACCAGGGCATGAAGGCCATGGAGGAGGTGTTCGCGGAGACGATGCCGCCGGGCATGGGCTACGACTACATCGGCATGAGCTTCCAGCAATGGCTGGCCAACAAGGGCGTCTCTCCATTGGTGATCTTCGGCCTGTCGTTGATGTGCGTCTTCCTCATTCTGGCGGCCCAGTATGAAAGCTGGAGCCTGCCATTCAGTGTGCTGCTGGGCACACCGATCGCCGTGTTCGGAGCGTTCGCGGGCATCCTGGTGGGACACTACGAGAACAACGTGTACGCGCAGATTGGACTGGTGATGCTGATCGGGCTCGCGGCCAAGAACGCCATCCTCATCGTGGAATTTGCCCGGGCCGGCTACGAGGAGGGCAAGCCGCTGATGGATGCAGCCCTGGAAGGGGCGCGGTTGAGGTTGCGGCCCATTCTCATGACCAGCTTCGCCTTCATTCTGGGCTGCATCCCGCTGGCCACCTCGAAAGGCGCCGGCGCCCTGTCCCGCCAGGTCATGGGATTCACGGTCATCGGGGGCATGCTCGCGGCCAGCGCCATCGCCATCTTCCTGATTCCGGTCCTGTTTTACGTGGTGGAGACGCTGGCGGGCGGGAAACGCGAGACCCGTCCGGCGGCTACAGCCCCTGCAGGATCCCTACCCAGTGCACAGCCATGAAGACCAAGGATCTGCTCCATCGGGCCCACACCTTCGCCAAACCCTTCCGGATCACCCGGGCCGATGGCTTTCGACTCAAGGACATTGATCCCGGGGATACGTTGGGCCTGAAGTCCGAGGACAAGCCGAGGGCCAAGGAGGCGCTGGCCCTGGGTGTCGAGGCCCTGGCGGAGTTGCAGGACAAATTGTACGCCCAGGACAAATGGGCCGTGTTGGTGGTCTTCCAGGCGATGGATGCCGCTGGCAAGGACGGCGCCATCAAGCATGTGATGTCCGGGGTCAATCCCCAGGGATGCCAGGTCTCCTCGTTCAAGGCGCCCTCGGCCGAAGACCTGGACCATGATTACCTCTGGCGTTGCACGAAGAACCTGCCGAACCGCGGGCACATCGGCATCTTCAACCGGAGTTACTACGAGGAAACCCTCGTCGTGCGGGTGCATCCGGAGCTCCTGGAGAAACAGAAGATCCCGCCGAAACTGATCACAAAAAAGATTTGGAAGCAGCGGTTCCAGGACATCCGCGGATTCGAACGTTACCTGTCGCGCAACGGTATTGTGGTGGTGAAGTTCTTCCTGCACGTGTCGAAGGCGGAACAGAAGAAGCGCTTCCTCGAACGGGCGGAGGATCCCGAGAAAAACTGGAAGTTCTCGGCGGCGGACATGGAGGAACGGGAGTTCTGGGATCAGTACCAGGAGGCGTACGAGGACATGATCCGGGAAACGGCCACCCCGGATTGCCCGTGGTACGTGGTGCCGGCGGACAACAAGTGGTTCACGCGGGTGGTGGTGGCTGCGGCCATCATCGACACGCTGGGGTCTCTCGACCTTCACTATCCCCGGGTGGATAACTCCAAGCGCCGGGAAATAGCGACCGCCCGGAGAAAATTGCTCCGGTCCCGATGACCGTCGTTTGGCCCTGTTCCACAGCCATGCCTTCCGATGTGGCCATGCTTCCCGTCCGGAAGGCGGGGCAGGTCTTGGATTCGGAGTCGACGGCCTGTTCCCGGTGGAAGTCCACCCACCTGGGCGCTCGTGCCGGAAGCCGGCTGTTGGTCGCGATGCTCCTGTTGCTGGGAGGGCCGAACGCTCAGGGGCAGGCCCAGGAATCCCCGAAGGCGTCCTCTTTGTTGCTCACCGACAAGCTGGGCCGGATGCAGTCCCATTCCACCAATTCGGTTGAAGCCGGGGCCCACCCCACCGCAGGCCAGGACGTGTCCCGGCAGATTCCGCAGACGCAGAAAGGCGCTTCGCAGTCGGATTCCGTGAGCCAGCGTATCCGGGAAAGCAAATCGGGGCGGGAATGGTTTCCCGATACGCCCCCGATCCTGCCGCCGTATCTCGCCAATGTGGATGAGTACGGCAATACGGCGATCCAGTCCGGCGCGCTGTGGCCGACCGACCCTGTGAGCCCGGTCGTCCAGGCGGGCAAGACGGCGGTCGCGGATGCCGGGTTGCGCTACATCCTCTACCAGAGCCTGACGATGATGAGCATGACCGGGGAGAAATCCGGTTCAGGAACGCTTCAGTACTATACGGCGACCTTTCAGGGAAAATGGGGGATCACGGAATGGACCAATGCAGGGCGCGCTGGATGGATCAGCACCGAAGTCAATGTGCAGCAGGGGCTGTCTGCGGACAGCCGGGCCCAGCTCCCGTCGAAAAACCTCGGATCGATTGTCTATCCGCAGGCGTCCGTGTTCGGGCCGAACGGCATCTGGATCTCCGAGCTGGCATGGCAGCAGGCCCTCATGGACGGCCATCTGGTCGTCCTGGCCGGGCAGATGGACCAGAGCAACTACATTGACGTCAATGCCTACGCCAACAACAGCCAGGGCCAGTTCATGAACAGTGCGTTCGTGAACAGTTCGGTCCTACCGCTTCCGTACGACAATCTGGGAACCCAGCTGCAATATCAGGAGAGCCCCAGTTGGTACGCCCTGCTGGGGATGGGGGCGAACAATCAGCGTCCCAGCCAGTCGCCGTTTGTAAACCTCGGCTTCGACAACTGGTCCTGGGTGGCCGAGCTAGGCTGGACTCCCACGAACGTGTTTGGACTGGGGCCCGGGGCCTATCGCTTCCAGCCGTTCGTCGCGACGGTGGGCGGCGTGACCCAGGGTGGCGTCGGCCTGAACATCCAGCAGCAGTTGGGCGCCCAGTCACCCTTCGGTTGGTTTGGGCGATTTGGCGTGGGCGGCGAAGCGGTCACCCTGGACGGTGCCTCGGCGCAGGTCGCCACGGGCGTGGTCCTGCAGGGGCCGCTTCAATACGCAGGGATGGTGCCCCGGCTCAGCAACGACCTTCTGGGACTCGCGTTCGTGTGGAGCCGGCCCTCGGACGTCATGCAGCCCGTCACGCATTCCGGGGAAACCGGATTGGAATTGATGTACGTGCTCCAGGTGACCCCGACGGCATCCCTGCAGCCGGACCTTCAAATTCTCTGGGATGCGGTCAACAATCCGACGTCCGACCGCTGCATCGTCTTCCAACTTCAACTCAATCTGACCTGGTGAACCTCTGGCGTCCAACCGCCCGCCTTCCACAATCGGCAGACTGACACCCATTTTCACCCCACCAAACCGATGAAGAGGCTCTTCTCGAAGGGTTCTGTTACCCCGACCGATGGCGAAGTCCGGACTTCGAAAATGGCGCCGGCGGTCTGTGCGGCAGGTCTGGCCGTGCTGGCGGGCTGTGCGGTGGGTCCCGACTACAAGCGTCCACCGGTGCCGACGCCCGACGCCTATCGGTTCGCCACCGGAAGCGGGGCGACCAACACGTTGGGCGAGCTCAATTGGTGGCAGGTCTTCCAGGATCCCAAGCTGCAGGACTTGATCCATGTCGCATTGACGAACAACTACGACCTGCAGCGGGCGGCGGCACGGGTGGAACAGGCCCGGGAACAGGTGACGGTCGCCCGGGCACCCCTGTTTCCGCAGGTCGGTTACGGCGGCGGAGTGGGGCGGGGGAAGAATGCCGAGTTCAACACCCCCTCACCGCTCAATGGGGCCACCGAGAGTTCCACCCTTCTTGGAATCAATGCCGTGTGGGAGATTGATTTCTGGGGTCGCATCCGACGCCTGACCCAGGCCGCCCGCGCCCAGTACCTTGCCACCGACGAGGCCCGACGGGGGATCACCCTCACCCTGGTCAGCGATGTCGCCACCGCCTACCTCGCGTTGGTGGGCCTGGACGAGGAACTCCGCATCCAACGCGAGGCCACGAATGCCTTTGCTGGGACCTATCGCATCTTCAATGAACGTCGCCAAAACGGAGTGGCCTCGCGGCTGGAGACCGACCGGGCGTCCGCCGCCCTCGCCAGCGCCGAATCGCTGATTCCCCAGCTGGAACTGCAAGTCGCCACCACGGAGAACCGAATCAATGTCCTCCTGGGACGCACACCCGGGCCAATCGCCAGGGGCTCCCTGACCAATCTGCCTCCGATGGCACCCGGAGTTCCCGTAGGACTGCCCAGCGACCTGCTTCAACGGCGTCCGGACATTCTCGCTGCAGAGCAGAACCTGATCGCGGCGAACGCGAACATTGGGGCAAGTTTTGCGAACTTCTTCCCGCAGATCGGGCTCACGACCTTTCTCGGAAAGGTGAGCCCGGAGCTGTCCGCCTTCAGCAGCGGGTCGGCCAATGCCTGGAACGTGGGGGCAACATTGGCGGGACCGCTGTTCCAGGGCGGGCAATTGAGGGCTCAGTATCGCGCTTCGAAAGCCGGCTTTGATGAAGCCCGGTCCGGTTATGAACAGACGGTGATATCCGCCTTTCGTGAAGTGTCGGATACCCTGATCTCCCGGGAAAAATTGGGAGAAACGGGCGCGGACCTCGACCGGGCCGTCAATGGACTCTCGGATTCGGTTACCGTGGCCATGGAACGGTACCTGACCGGCAAGGCGAGTTACTTCGAAGTACTCCAGGCGCAGCAGGAACTGTATCCCACCCAGCGGTCGCTCGTTCAGACCCAGGTCGCCGAGAAGGTTTCCATCGTCCAATTGTATCGCGCATTGGGCGGTGGCTGGCCGTCGCCGGAGTCCGCGAGGTAGGGACCGACTGCGTCGGTCCCCATTCAATCCTCCGCCCGCTCGCCGGCCGGAGCCATCTTGACCAGGCGCGGCTGGAACTCGGCGAGAACCTCCACGAGATCCTGCTGTGCGGCCATGACCTGGTGGATGTCCTTGTAGACCCCCGGAACTTCGTCGAGACCGGCGGAGATCAGGTGGACCTGACGCTCCTCGAGAAGCGGACGCACCGTTTTCCAGTCGAAGGTCTCGACCGCGCGGGTGCGGCTCATGACGCGTCCGGCCCCGTGCGAGGCGGACCCGAGGGAACCTGGTCCGCCCTTGCCGCGGACGACAAAGCCGGGACTGGCCATCGACCCGGGGATCACCCCGAGGACGCTGGCATGGGCCGGCGTGGCGCCCTTGCGGTGCACCACGACATCCCGCTCGACACCATCGATGACGTGCCGCTCCTTCCAGGCGAAGTTGTGGTGGTTTTCCACATCCGCGAGGACGGTGGCGCCAAGGTGCGAGGCGATATGGCGGTGGATGAGCGCGTGATTGGCTGCAGCATAGCGACCCATCAGCTCCATCGCGGCCCAGTATTCCTGGCCTTCCGGGCTGTCGAGGGACAACCAGGCCAGGCGCTGGAACTCGCGCGGCAGCTCGGGGTGCAACTCCGTGGCAAGCTTGCTGTAGTAGTCGCACACTGCGGCGCCGGTTCCCCGGCTTCCGCTGTGCGACAGCAGGGCAATATACTCTCCGGGCGCCAGCTTCAATCCGGGCGCTGCGGTCGCGGCATCCGCGTGAACCTTGAGGACGCCGAACTCCACGAAATGGTTCCCGCTTCCGCTGGTTCCCAGCTGCGACCAGGCCCGGTCGCGGTGCGTCTTCGTGAGCCGGCTGACCGTCCAGTCCGCCTCCATCACCTCGTGCTCGCGGCGCTGCTTGAATTTGGCGCCAACGCCAAAGCGGGTCTCGGCCTCGATGGCCCGGACCAACGCCTCGCGACGCTCCTCGAGCGCCGACACCGGCCAGTCGAGCACGGTGAGTTTCATGCGGCAGGCGATGTCGACACCGACCGCGTAGGGGATGACCGCGTTGTCGGTGGCCAGCACCCCGCCGATGGGAAGGCCATAGCCGACGTGGGCGTCGGGCATCAGCGCCCCGGCAACCGCGATGGGCAGCTGGCAGGCTCGGGCCATCTGGTCGACGGACTGCGGCTCCAGTCCGCTTCCCCACTGCCGCCAGGGGGCGTTCCCCAGGGTGAAGGTGGGAATGTTATGCAGGGCCTGGGCAAGCGGGCCGCGGAGGTCGTCCTCGAGGTAGGCGGCCGGATTGCGGATTACCGTTTCCACAGCGGAGGCGATTTCGGACTTCGGGTTCCCGGCGATGCAGAACCGGGAGATGAAGGCGAGGGCGGCCCGCGTGGCCTCGCCGGGCGGCACGCCGAGGGCATGGAGTTGTTTAACGTTCATGGGGTGAGATTCAGGAGCGGGGTGAAACGGTGATGCGCCAGATGCCCGGGCCCTGGGGCTCGGTGGTGATCGGCACGTTCAGGAACTGTTGGATGATGTCGATGTTGGTGCGGGTGTGACCGCTCGGTTCGGTGGTGGTGAAGCTGCCGCCGCGCGCGAGTGCCAGCGGGAGCAGGAGTTGATCAGCGAGGTGTTCATCGACCGCCGCCGGACGGGAAAGAAATGCCTTGGTTGCGGAGGCTGCCGTATCCGCCACCTGCTCGGCGCGGACTTTCGGCGAGCCGAATCCGGTGAACACATTGGCATAGCCGTCGGCCGGCACGGAGACGTGCAGCGTGTTGCCGGGCCCGAAGGCGTCGGCGTGCATCTGGACCTGCGCCTGCGACGGCGGGAAACCCAGCCGGTCCCGGACGCGGGACACTTCGCGTTCGCCAACGTGCGTCGGCAGTCCGGCGACCAGGGCGACGGCGGAAACGGCACCGCGGTCCGCCGGTTCAGCGGCTTCCAGGTTCAGCGGCAAACGTTCCCCCGCCGGTGACAGCGTCACCCGGCAGCGTCCGCCCCCGTTCGGGTAGAATCCTGGGCGCTCGAGGGCCAGATCGAGGGCGTACCCCATCCGGCGCAGCAACGGCGCGAAGGCCTGTTCCACGAACGGAAACGGCGGCGCGAACGGGTTATGCGTTCCGCCTTCCAGGATCAGGGCGCTGGCCTGGCCGGTGGACAGCAGGGGCAGGAGCACGGTCTGCAGGAGCAGCATGGTGCTACCGGCGCTGGCGATTCGGAAGGTGTACTCCCCGGCGACGATCGGGCCCGGCACGAAGTTCAGCTCGGTCGAGCCGAGCGTCGCCCCTTCGGCGGTGGCGGAGCCGATGTGTGCGGCGGCTTCTACGCACGCCAGGTGCTGGCGCAGGAGGCCGGGCTTCGACCGGCCGGCGCGGATCCGCTCGATGCGGAACGACCGGCCGGTCACAAGGCTCAGTGCCAGGGCCGTGCGGAGGATTTGTCCGCCGCCCTCGCCCTGGGAACCGTCGAGAAGCAGCGGAGTGTGTTGCGGAGCGATCATGGGTGAGGGGTGCCGCGCGTGGGCGGCACCGTCATGGACTTCAATGGGGACGACAAGAGTTGGGAAACAGTTCGATGCTCTACCACTGTGTTCACGGTGTCCGCAGGAGCGAGCGGTCCGAACAGGGATCGAAACAGTGAGGGGTTGGCCATAGTCGTCCTTTCGTAATCGTTGAACCCCTTAATGCAGCGAGCGTGCCAACGGAACGAGTGCTTCAAAAACCTCGTAAAATGGGGCGAATCGAAGGTTTCTGTTGGGAGCGGTTGGGTGAGAGTATCGTTTATCGGATAAAATCATCGCTTTACGGAGAATATCGAGTCCGGTTCGATCCCCGGAGTCACCCCGGCCGATCGCCGGGCTCGCCCTTATGAAGAAAACCGTCGTCCTGGGAATCCTGGGCAGCGTCCTCGATTCCGGCTTCCACAACGAACGCTGGCAGAAGTGGCGTCCGACGGTGTCGCTGTGCCAGCACGAGGATCTGGTGGTGTCCCGGTTTGAACTGCTCCACCAGCCGGCGCATCTCGACATCGCCCGCTGCGTGGCGGCGGACATCGCCCGGGTCTCGCCCGAGACCGAAGTCCGGCTGCAGGCGCAGGCCCTGAACGATCCGTGGGATTTTGAGGAGGTGTTCGCCTCCTTGCACGAGTTCTCCCGGAACTACGCCTTCGATCCGGAACGCGAGGAGTATCTGGTCCACATCACCACCGGAACCCAGGTGCAGCAGATCTGCCTGTTCCTTCTCACGGAAAGCCGGCATTTCCCCGGCCGGTTGGTCCAGACGCAGCCGCAGGAGGCGAGACGGCGTTCGCCGACCGGTCGCTACAGTCTGATCGACCTCGACCTGTCGCGTTACGACCGCATTGCGGCCCGATTCCGCCGGGAAGCCAGCGAGGCGCGCAGTTTCCTCAAGTCGGGCATCGAAACCCGCAGCGAGCGGTTCAACCGGCTCATCGAGCAGATCGAGCATGTGGCAGTGCATTCGCGGAATCCGGTGCTGCTGATGGGACCCACAGGTGCCGGAAAGTCCCAACTCGCGCGGCGCATTTACGAGCTCAAGAAGGCGCGGCATCAGCTCGGGGGCGCGTTCGTCGAGGTGAACTGCGCCACCCTGCGCGGCGATGCGGCGATGAGCGCGCTGTTCGGACACGTCCGCGGCGCGTTCACGGGTGCGTTGAAGGATCGCACCGGGTATCTCCGGATGGCGGACGGCGGCCTGCTGTTTCTCGATGAAGTCGGGGAACTGGGCTTGGACGAGCAGGCCATCCTGCTGCGGGCCCTCGAGGAGAAACGGTTTCCGCCCTTCGGCAGCGACCGGGAGGTGAGCAGCGATTTCCAGCTCATCACCGGCACCAACCGGGACCTGCAGGACCGGGTGCGCGAGGGACGGTTCCGGGAGGATCTGCTGGCGCGCATCAACCTGTGGACCTTCCGGCTCCCGGGCCTGCGGGATCGTGCGGAGGACATCGGCCCCAACCTGGACTACGAGTTGGAGCAATTCGCGCGCAAACACGGAACACGCGTGACCCTGAGCCGCGAGGTGCGGGAGCGGTTCCTGTCCTTCGCCCATTCCAACGAGGCCCGTTGGACGGCCAATTTCCGGGACCTCAATGCCGCCGTCACCCGCATGGCCACCCTGGCGGAGGGAGGACGCATCACGGTCCCGGTGTTGAACGAGGAGCTGGAGCGTCTGCGGGCATTGTGGACCGCACCGAAGGGACCGGGTGCTTCGGCGGATGACTCGGAACAACTGGAGCGGTTGCTGGGCAGTGAGCGGCTGGAATCGGTGGATCCGTTCGACCGGGTCCAGCTGGCCTATGTGGTGCGGGTGTGCCGAGAATCCCGGAGTCTGTCCGAGGCGGGGCGGACGTTGTTCCGGGCTTCGCGCCTGGGCCGCAAGCAACCCAACGACGCCGATCGGCTGAGCAAATACCTGGCCCGTTTCGGCCTCCGCTGGTCGGACTGCGTCTCGACCGCTGGGGGTTGACCCGGTTGAATTTGGAACTCAGGAAGGCAGGAAGGGGAACTGGCGGGTGGGAGAGTGGGAGAGTGAGCTGTGGAGACGGCGAACGAGAACGGACCGCGGGATTCATCCCGCTTCGGCGTGACCTCGCCCGTGGCCTGTAGAAGTAGAGGAGTGAAGATGGGTGCCGACGATGGATCAGTCTCGGCCCAGCGGTGTCGCCTTGCGAGACGACGCGGAAGTTTTTAGAGTCCGTTTCATGGCCAGTCTGCCGGAGGTGCAGGATCCAGAAGACGTTTCCGGGCTCACACCGGCGCCTCCGGAATTAATTGAACGCGCCTGGCAACTGGTGCGCCACAATCCCGATTGCTTCTGGTTCTGGCACCCGGACGCCCGCGTCCGCACTCTTGACGATGTCCGGTTGGTCATCGAGCGCCTGCGACAACACGGTGGCTGGCGGGCTTGGAAAGAAGCCCAGGAGCTCCATCGATGCCTCTCACCTCTCTACAGAAAGACGCACTAGCCGTTCTGGCGATGAATCGCAGCGAAGCGAGCCATTTCGCGGGAGGCCTCGTCCTCCATGCGCAGCCCGATTCGGCCCGCTACTCCCATGACTTCGACATTTTCCACGAGTTGGCCGAGGAGGTGACCCGGTCGAGTGACCGGGATGTGGAAGAACTGCGCGCCTCCGGATTCCAGGTTGAGACGCTCGACCGGGATGGGGAATGGGGCCGGGAGTCCAGTTTTCGCAAGGCGCGGGTCTCGCGGGGCGATGAGAGTTTCGAGATCGATTGGGCTGCCGACTCCGCCTTCCGGTTCTTTCCGATCGAGCGGGATGAGCTTCTGGGATGGCGACTTCACTTGTTCGACATTGCGACCAATAAGGCGTTGGCCTTGTCCGCGAGGACAGAGACCCGCGACTACATTGACATTCTGGAGCTCAGTCGATTGTTCCCGCTCCCGGCCATCTGTTGGGCCGCCTGCGGCAAGGACCCTGGATTCTCTCCTCTGTCGCTCCTCGACATGATGCGACGCTTCGCCAGGGTCAGCCCGACCGAGATGGACAAGATCCGTGCCCGTCACCTGGATCCAAGGGAGATGAAAACCGAATGGATTCGCATCAGCGATGAGGCGGAGGCCAAGATGATCCGGGTGGCGGACGAGCAACCGGACCTGCCGATCGGTGTGGCGTTTGTGGACCCGGCTGGGCGCCCCGGGTGGATCGGCGACGATCCCACCCTGAAGATTCACGCGCCCTCGGTCCGCGGTTGCTGGCCCCGTGTGCATCTGCCCGGGGAATAGTCGCATCATCCGCTTCCCCCGCGTAGCCGCCGACGGCAGGAAGTGCCATTCTCCTTCCGGCAAACCCAAGCGCCCCGCCCGCTTCCACGCCTCGGGCCAATCCGACACGGAAGAACACCTTCCCCGATTCTGGGAGAAGCCGAGTCATCCGCAGATGTCGCTGATTACCGTTCAGGAAGGGAAACGCGGCAAGGGTGAGTAGCGACGGCATCCACCGAGCCTGAACCCTTGAAGGCGAACTGGGGAGCGCAGGCTCCACAACCGTCCCCGGGCGTCCTTCCCCCTCAGCGGCCGCGGGCCTTCAATGCCAGGAGTCGTTGGCGGTCTACGGCGTCCTGTTCGCGGTAGGTTTCTTTACTGGCGATCAGGCAATCCATGCCGAGATACGGAATCCTCACCTGGTCGATTTCCACGCTCAGGGCTCCCGGCAGAGCCTCCGGATAAGTCACTTTCCAGGCGGACGTGCTGACATCGACTTCGACTTCATCAGCGATCTTCACCACGACGTTCTCCAGGAGATCCCTTGGGGTGAGCTCGCTCGCCGCACCGTCTTCCAATCGGCTGAGGGCCGCGATGACCGACGCGCAGTTCTGCTCGGACGCCTCAATGAGGATGTCGACGTCTTCCGTGGTGCGGACTAGACCATGCAGGATGCATGCTTGACCACCGATGACGAGGTAGCGTGCGCCGGCCTCGTTTAAGAGCCGGCAGACGCGAATGAGCGGAGATTCGGTCATGAGTTACCAAAGTCGGGGATTGGCCTGCTGGCGACGCCATTGGTCATACTCGTCCCACGTTCGTGCCTTGAACACGAATCCCCTGGGTTTTGGGAATGGATGGATCCGGTCCAATTGACGCTGAAGGATCTCTGCCCGACGAAAGGCCTCCAAGGGGCCCACGTCCGCCGGATCCAGAGATATTGACCGTCTGCCCACCGTCTTCACGCACGACAGACTGGCACGACGTCGCAAACATTTCCACCCCGCCAGAATCTTCGCCCGCCCCTTGTAGCCGCCGACGGCAGGAGGCGCCATTCTCCCCGGGGCACCCAAGCGCCCCACCCGCATCCTCGCCTCGGGCCAATCCAACACGGAAGAACGCACCCCCGATCCCGAGAGAAGACCGCTTCCCGCTTCCCGCTTCCCGCTCCGCCGCCCTCAATCCAGCGGACTTCTCACCCCGATCCCAGGCCGGCTCTGCACGTGAGTATAGATCTGGGTGGTCGCCACATCCTGGTGCCCGAGCAGCTCCTGCACCGT
>JBGAPN010000038.1:0-22369 GCA_044221235.1 Limisphaerales bacterium | reverse complement strand
CGTCTCCGCGGATGTACCTGCCGCATTGAACCCATTTCCGCCGGGACTTCCGAAGGACCGCCGCGGTCTTGCGGAATGGCTGGTAAGCCCGGCCAATCCGCTGACGTCTCGCGTCATGGTGAATCGGGTCTGGCAGCATTATTTTGGTCAGGGTCTGGTCCTGACGCCCGAGGATTTTGGCGTGCGCAGCGAACCGGCGTCGCATCCGGAACTGCTGGACTGGCTGGCGGCAGAATTCATGGCGCCGTCGGTGTCCGGGATTCCCGGGGAGCGTGCAGGGGCAACTCCGGGTTGGTCGCTCAAGCATCTGCACCGGTTGATCGTGCATTCGGACACTTACCGACAGGCTTCCCGGGTTTCCCCGGAGCTTCTGGAGAAGGACCCCTACAATCGGTTGCTGGCCCGGGGTCCGAGATTCCGAGTGGATGCCGAGGGAGTTCAGGACATTGCACTCAAGGTGTCGGGGTTGCTGTCGCCCAAGATTGGGGGTCCCAGCATTTTCCCCCCGCTTCCGGATGGCGTCATGAGTCTGGCCTACGGTCCGATTCCCTGGAATGTCAGCGAAGGGGATGATCGGTATCGTCGCTCCATGTACACCTTCTGGAAACGCAGCGTGCCGTATCCGGCCATGATGACCTTTGACGCACCGACTGCGGAGCAAAGCTGTGTCCGGCGGGTCCGTTCGAACACGCCGCTCCAGGCGTTGGTGACCTTGAATGAGCCGACATTCAATCAGGCGGCCCGATGGCTGGCCTGGCGTGCGGTGGCCGCGGGCAATGACGATCCGTCCCGCGCAGCCTGGGCCTTCCGCCAGTGTCTTGGGCGCAAGCCGATGGACGCAGAATTGGCGGTTCTCCAAAAACTACTGGGGCAGGCGCGGGAGGAGTTTTCCGGCAAGTCCCGTGAAGCGGCGCTGTTTGCGCTGTCGGATCCCAAAAGCCCGCCGCCATTGCCCGGGGGTGTCAATGTGCCCGAGTTGGCAGCATGGACGGCCGTGACCCGGGCGCTGCTCAATCTTGATGAGACTGTCACCAAGGAGTGATCCATTTCCCCAAGCTCGGAACCCATCTCTGAAATGAATCTGAACCAACACCTCGAGGAGGAGCGCCGACAGTTCCTGACCCGCCGCTGGTTCTTTCGTGACTGCGGTCTCGGTCTGGGATCGCTAGCCCTGGCATCCCTTTTGAACGGACCCCGTGCGCTGGCCAATGCCCCGGCGGTGGTCAATCCGCTTTCCCCCAGGCGCCCGCCTCAGGAAGCCCGGGCCAAGGCCGTGATTTACCTGTTCATGGCGGGCGCCCCCAGCCAATTGGAGCTGTTCGACTACAAGCCGACCCTCGCGAAGTACAACGGCCAGCCCGTGCCCAAGGACGTCCTGGGTGGCCAGACCTACGCCTTCATCAAACCCGACTCTGCGATCTATGCGCCGGAGTTCGCCTTTGCCCAGCATGGGAAATCCGGCGCGTGGATCAGCGAGGCGCTGCCCCATCTGGCGAGCGTTGCGGACGAATTGACCCTCATCCGCTCCATGAGCACCGATGCGTTCAATCACGCTCCGGGCCAGATCTTCATGAACACCGGCTCCCAGCAATTCGGCCGGCCGAGCATGGGGTCCTGGGTGACCTACGGACTGGGCAGCGAGTCCCAGGACCTCCCCGGGTTTGTGGTGATGAATTCCGCCGGCGGCCTCAGTGGTGGCGCCGGCAATTACGGATGCGGGTTCCTGCCGACGGTGTTTCAGGGAGTTCCATTCCGGAAAGGCGCCGATCCCATCCTTTATCTGAGTAATCCGGCCGGACTGAGTTCGTCGCTGCAGCGAAAGACGCTGGATGCGGTCAAGGAATTGAATGAGCAACGGCTCGGGCTGATGGGGGATCCGGAGATTGCGACGCGGATCAATGCGTTTGAAATGGCTTACCGGATGCAGTTCAGCGCCCCGGAACTGGTGGACCTGTCCAAGGAGTCCAAGGAAACGTTGGAAATGTACGGGGCCAAGCCCGGCGAGGCGTCGTTTGCCAACAACTGCCTGCTTGCCCGTCGCCTGGTCGAACGGGGTGTCCGCTTTGTTCAGCTATTCCACGAGGCCTGGGACCATCACAGCGACGTCAAGGGCGGCGTGAAGGCCCAGGCCGCCCTGACGGATCGCGCCTGCACTGCCTTGATCCGGGATCTGAAGCAACGGGGACTGCTGGAGTCGACGATTGTGGTCTGGGGAGGGGAATTCGGACGGACCCCGCAGGTGGAGGCGAGCACCGAGCTCAAGCGGTCCCTGGGACGGGACCACCACCCGCAGGCCTTCACCATGTGGATGGCGGGAGGCGGATCACGTCCGGGAGTGACGGTGGGAGAAACCGACGATTTCGGGTTCAACGTGGTCAAGGACAAGGTCCATGTTCATGACCTCCACGCCACCCTGCTGCATCTGCTGGGCTTCGATCATGAGAAGCTGACCTTCCGATTTCAGGGGCGGGACTACCGTCTGACTGACGTCCACGGTGAGGTGATGCGGAACCTCATCGCCTGAACGGAACCTTCCTCCGATTGTCGTCCATGAAACCTCCTCCCGTCCTGCTGGCATTTCTGTCCACCGTGTCAGCCCTGGCTGCGACACCCGGTTGGTTGACGAGCTATGACAAGGCGCAGGAGTTTGCGGCCAAATCCGGCCGCCCCATCCTGCTCAATTTCACAGGATCCGACTGGTGCAGCTGGTGCATGCGCATGAAGTCGGAAACATTGTCCAAACCCGAATTCATCCGGTTCGCGTCGTCCAATCTGATCCTGGTGGAATTGGATTTTCCCCAAACGGTGCCGCAGCCTGCCGCCGTCAAAACGGCCAACGACGCGACCCGGAAGAAATTCAATGTCAGCGGGTTTCCCACCTTCCTGTTGGTCAATCCCAAAGGCGAAGTGCTGGGGCGCCAGGTGGGCTATTTGAAGGGGGGAGTGGGCGCATTCACAAACGAACTCCAGGGCTGGATTGCCAAAAGCAAAACGGCCGACGCCGCCCAATAGCGTACGTCGGCCGGTGGATCAGGGTACGGGACCCCGTCAGTCGCCTACTTCTTTTCCTCCTTCTTCTCGGCAGGCGGGGCATTGGTTGCCAAAGCGGCCAGCTCGGCCCCGGTATTCACATAGGTGCCGGGCAGGGCCGCCCGGAGGGCATCGGCTCCCGCCGGGGTGACTTTGGTCTGCCATAGATAAACGGCGCGGAGGTGTTTCAGGGCCTTGAGCTGTTCCAACCCCGCATCCGTTACCTGGGTTCCGTATAAGTTCAACGTCACGAGATTGGACAACCCTTTGAGGTGCGCGAGTCCGGCGTCAGTGAGGGAGGTCAGGGGTGCCTGAAAGTTTTGCAGGTATCCGAGGCTTTCGATCGCTGCCAGACCCGTGTCGGTCACGCGGGTATTCCCCAGATTCAGTTCGATCAATGATTTGATGTTCTTGAGCGGGGCGATGGAGGCGTCGGTCACATTGGTTCCAGCCAGCCGGAAATTGGCCTCCCGCCATGGAACATTCTGGGCAACCGGTCGGGCATCGAGGCCGGCTTTGGACAGGGTTGCCAGAGCGGTTGCCTCATCCGGTCCCGGTTTGAAGTCCTTGGGCAGTTCGGGCAGGGGCGGAGGCGGAGGACCCAGCTTTGCCGGCCGGGCTACGACCGGCGCATCCCCCTTGGCAGGCGGCGCGATGACAATTCCATCCGGCCATTTGGCTCCGTCGGCCACCCAGTCCTTGAGAATCTTGATCTGCGCTTCGCTGAGAGGTTCCCCCTCGGGAGGCATCCGGTCGTCATTGTTTGCCGGAAGGGAAACGCGCTTGATCAGCTCACTGCCGGCAATGTCGCCCGCCTTGTAGGCCGGGCCATCCTTGCCTCCCTTTTCGGCCGCTTCCCGGGAATCCAGCCGGAGCTTGCCCTTCTGCTTGTCGGGTCCGTGGCACTCAATACAGGTCTTCTGGAGGATGGGCAGGACGTCCTTTTGGAAATCGGGAGCGGCAGAGGCCCCAAGGCTGGTCACGACGGCTGCGATGGCCGCCTGGCGGAGGGAGAAAAGGCGTTTCATGAACTCGGGTGTTGCGGCCACAGGTGTATCCTCTCGACGCAGGAATTCAAATCTCCATCAAAACTTCTTCGGAGAAATGAGGGGGTACGCGCCAGCAGTTCCCGCTCTGCCCTCTCCCTGCCTCTCGGCGTCCGGAAGCAAGAGGCGACAGGTCCAGGAGACGCCGACTCTTCTCCCGCGTCGGATTCCAGGCTTGCCGGAAACCGCCCGACCTCGCGAACGTCAGGGCATGAACTGGCTGTTCGCCTTGCTTGCTTCGTCAAGTCTCGTGGGTGCCTCCCTGGCTGCGGACCCGGAACTTCGCCTGGGATTGATCGGTCTCGATACCTCCCATGTGACGGCCTTCACCGAGATCCTGAACAACCCAAATGCCAAGGACCACGTGCCGGGTGCCCGGGTGGTTGCGGGCTTCAAGGGGGGAAGTCCGGACATTGAGTCCAGCTGGTCCCGCGTCGAAGAGTATACCAAGACGCTTCAGGAGAAGTACGGCGTGAAGATCTACGACTCCATCGAGGAGTTGTGCCGCAACGTGGACGCCGTGCTGATTGAAAGTGTCGACGGACGCCCCCACCTGGCCCAGGTCCGGCCGGTCATCGCCGCTCGAAAGCCGTTCTATATCGACAAGCCCATTGGCGGCACTCTTCCCGACGCCGTTGAAATTCTGCGACTGGCGGCCGAGGCCGGTGTGCCGGTGTTCTCGGCCTCCTCGCTCCGTTTTGCGACCAACACCCTTGCGGTGCGGGCGGGGGTCATCGGGACGGTGACCAATGCCGTGACGTCCAGTCCCGCCCACCTGGAGAAGACTCATCCCGACCTGTTCTGGTACGGGGTCCATGGTGTCGAATCCCTGTTCACGGTGATGGGTCCGGGTTGCATCAGTGTGCATCGCGGCACCGCGCCCGACGGGGGTATCGAGGTGACTGGGAAATGGAAAGATGGGCGCATGGGCACCTTCCGGGAAGGTAAGGGTTACTCGGGTATGGCCCAGGGAACCCGCGGCAGCATGGCGGTGGGGAGCTACGACGGATATGCGCCCCTGGTCGCAGCGATCATCCCCTTCTTCCGAACCGGAATAGCGCCGGTGAAGCCGGAGGAAACCCTGGAGATCTTTGCCTTCATGGAGGCCGCTGACGAAAGCAAACGCCGGGGTGGAGCCGAGGTGACCCTGGCCGAAGTGCTCCAGAAGGCTAAGGCTGGGAAGTGAACGGACGCGCAACGGGTGGATGACCGGCGTCGCGCGTCGGGAGCCTAACCCCGCTGGTGGAGCCGCCGGAGCAACTCCTGCCGGTGCGTTCGCGAAACGGCGACATGGCGTCCATTGCGGAGTTCGAGGATTTGGTCCCCGTGGGACTTGGGGGCCACGGATCGGACAGCCTCCAGCTGGACGACGGCGAAGCGGCTGATCCGCAGAAATCGAAGTGCGGGAAGACGGCGGGCGAATTCCCCCAGGAGTTCCCGGGCCCGGAATGTTTTTCCGTCCGAAGTGGTCACGGTGCATTCCTGATTGGATGCTTCCACCAGGTCGATCCGGTCGGTGTCCATCAGGATCCAGCGGTTCCCTGACCGCAGCGCAATGCGTCGTCCAGTGATTTCGCGCGGGGGGGGCATGGATGAGCGGCGCAATCCTGGACGGGTTCGGTGGAGGGCGGCCCGCAGTCGGCCGGCGTCAAAGGGCTTGAGCAGGTAATCCACCGCACCGACTTCAAAGGCGTCCAGGGCCCGGTGCACCATGGCGGTGGCGAAAATCACAGCGGGCCGCGAAGAGGGTGGCATTTTTCGGAGAACTTCCAGTCCGTCTGCGCCAGGCATCAGGATGTCGAGGATGATGACCTCGGGGCGGAGATCCTGGATCAGGGATTCCAATTCCGGTCCCGTGGCGGCCTCCCCGACGATCTGGTAGTCCGGTTCGGCACGGACCAAACGTCGAAGCCGCTCCAAAGCGAGCGGTTCATCGTCTGCGATGAGGACTGTCCTCGGCCTTGTGGTCATGAAACCGCGTGGGCGTGGTCAACGACGGTTCCCGCCTGATCGCACGGCGGAGCAAGGTGTCGTTCTGGGGCGACCGAAGACATCGCGCGAGATTAACCACCTGCGAGAGTCCCGCGAGTAGGGATGGGGTTGATGTACGGGACATTTGAGTGAACCGCTTCGAAGCGGGGGCGAGTCGCTGGGGTCGAAGCCCCTGGCGCTGTATCCCATGCTCCGGCGGCAGGGGGAGTCTACCCTGCGGCCCAGGAATCCGGTGCAACACGTCCGATGCCTGGCTGCCGTCCAAACAACCTGGAATTTGGTGGTGCCCGAGGAGGATCGGATCAGGGTCCGATGGATCGATAGAAGCGGAACGGAAACAGTCCCGTTTCAGTATCGATGAACTCGAATAGCCCGCCGCCATTTGCGGGCGCCGTCCCCAGTGGCACCCAGTCCACGAGGTTGGTGGATGCCTCGATGGCGTAGGTCACGAAATTGGTGCCCAACCCCAACGCGGGCGAAAGTTCGCGCCGGGCTGTAGAGGCATTGGCGTCAAGAACCACTCCGCCGTCATCCCGCGCCTGATGCGTCATTTCCCGTCCCCGCCTTGTACCGGATGCGGGTACAGATTGAGACCGACATCCAGGCAAGCGCACCCTCGGCCAGTCCAAGAAACGTACCGACCACGGGATCACACCATCGTGCAACGATCAGGATGAGTCGAATCGTGGATCGCCATTCCACGCCGAGAGCGGTGATGTTGAGAGTGGCATTGTTCAGGGTGACCGTCCCCGTGACCTTCAGTTGGTCATGCTGGGATCCCGGGGTCAGGCCTGAACCATTCACCCTCAAACTGGCGCCGGTCGACAGGCGGAGGCCATCTGGAAACAGAATTTGGCCGGTTCCGGCACCCCCAGGGCTCAGAATTCCGCCAGTAAAACTTGCGCCGAGGACGCCGCCGGAGCCTTCGACCAGTCCTCCCACCGCAATGAATCCAGCGTTTACCCCGACCGTTCCGCCGGTCAGGCGAAGCACACCTTCCGATTGGCTGAATCCAGCCGGAAGCTGCAGCGTTCCCCGGCTGGATTCCACAACGCCCGGATTTACGAACTGGAGGTTCTGGAAGGCGGTGGTGCCGGCGGCGGCGATTTTGCGGAGGGTGCCGGTGTTGACGAAGCGGGGAATGGCGCCGCCAAAACCGTAGGCGAAGGAGGAGTCAGCGGAGATCTCCCAGAGACCGGCATTGGTGATGACATTGGCGGCGGAGCCGAAGCTGAAACCGATGGACCCCGCCAGCCAGCGGACGGTGCCGGCATTGAAGAGGTCCAGCTTGTCGAAGGTTTTGGAGTCCGAACCGGTGAGGTCGAGCCGACCCCCGGTGTCGATGGTGAGCTTGCCCGAAAGAGTGGCATTGCTGGACACCAGGAAGCCGGTCACCCGGTTGGTGCCCCGCAGTGCCATGCCGGAGAGGGTGAGGTTGGTGACGACCCCGCCCTGGAAAGAGGGGAGAAGATTGAGGGAACCGCCGCTGAGCTGGAGTCCCGGCGGCTGAACCGTGGAACCCAGGAACAGGGAACCGGTCTGGAAGTCCGCGGAGCCCGCTCCGGAGAAGGTGGCGAGGCTGAGATTGGTGAAGGATCCGCCGGTGAACACGATGGAGGCCCCGGCGGCGGTGGACCAGTTGCCGGCCATTAAGCCGGTCCCGTTGGAGAACTGGATGCGTCCCTTTTGGACATCGACCAGACCTGCGTTCTCAAACTGGAGGTTCTGGAAGGCGGTGGTGCCGGTGGCGGCGATCTTGCGAAGGGTGCCGGTGTTGACGAAGCGGGGAATGGCGCCGCCAAAACCGTAGGCGAAGGAGGAGTCGGCGGAGATCTCCCAGAGCCCGGCATTGGTGATGACGTTGGCGGCGGAGCCGAAACTGAAACCGATGGACCCCGCCAGCCAGCGGACGGTGCCGGCATTGAAGAGGTCCAGCTTGTCGAAGGTTTTGGAGTCCGAACCGGTGAGGTCGAGCCGACCCCCGGTGTCGATGGTGAGCTTGCCCGAAAGGGTGGCATTGCTGGACACCAGGAAGCCGGTCACCCGGTTGGTGCCCCGCAGTGCCATGCCGGAGAGGGTGAGGTTGGTGACGACCCCGCCCTGGAAAGAGGGGAGAAGATTGAGGGAACCGCCGCTGAGCTGGAGTCCCGGCGGCTGAACCGTGGAACCCAGGAACAGGGAACCGGTCTGGAAGTCCGCGGAGCCCGCTCCGGAGAAGGTGGCGAGGCTGAGATTGGTGAAGGATCCGCCGGTGAACACGATGGAGGCCCCGGCGGCGGTGGACCAGTTGCCGGCCATTAAGCCGGTCCCGTTGGAGAACTGGATGCGTCCCTTTTGGACATCGACCAGACCTGCGTTCTCAAACTGGAGGTTCTGGAAGGCGGTGGTGCCGGTGGCGGCGATCTTGCGAAGGGTGCCGGTGTTGACGAAGCGGGGAATGGCGCCGCCAAAACCGTAGGCGAAGGAGGAGTCGGCGGAGATCTCCCAGAGCCCGGCATTGGTGATGACGTTGGCGGCGGAGCCGAAACTGAAACCGATGGACCCCCAGCCAGCGGACGGTGCCGGCATTGAAGAGGTCCAGCTTGTCGAAGGTTTTGGAGTCCGAACCGGTGAGGTCGAGCCGACCCCCGGTGTCGATGGTGAGCTTGCCCGAAAGGGTGGCATTGCTGGACACCAGGAAGCCGGTCACCCGGTTGGTGCCCCGCAGTGCCATGCCGGAGAGGGTGAGGTTGGTGACGACCCCGCCCTGGAAAGAGGGGAGAAGATTGAGGGAACCGCCGCTGAGCTGGAGTCCCGGCGGCTGAACCGTGGAACCCAGGAACAGGGAACCGGTCTGGAAGTCCGCGGAGCCCGCTCCGGAGAAGGTGGCGAGGCTGAGATTGGTGAAGGATCCGCCGGTGAACACGATGGAGGCCCCGGCGGCGGTGGACCAGTTGCCGGCCATTAAGCCGGTCCCGTTGGAGAACTGGATGCGTCCCTTTTGGACATCGACCAGACCTGCGTTCTCAAACTGGAGGTTCTGGAAGGCGGTGGTGCCGGTGGCGGCGATCTTGCGAAGGGTGCCGGTGTTGACGAAGCGGGGAATGGCGCCGCCAAAACCGTAGGCGAAGGAGGAGTCGGCGGAGATCTCCCAGAGCCCGGCATTGGTGATGACGTTGGCGGCGGAGCCGAAACTGAAACCGATGGACCCCGCCAGCCAGCGGACGGTGCCGGCATTGAAGAGGTCCAGCTTGTCGAAGGTTTTGGAGTCCGAACCGGTGAGGTCGAGCCGACCCCCGGTGTCGATGGTGAGCTTGCCCGAAAGGGTGGCATTGCTGGACACCAGGAAGCCGCCATTCGCAACCGTGCCCCCGCCGGACACCGTCAGCACCGCCGCCTGGACCTGCAGCGTCTGGATTCCCGATCCGCTACCCAGGTTGAGCGCCCCAAGCGTTGCCGCTGAATTGAGCGTCACCGTATAGGTTCCCGGCCGGTTGATGACGGCGGTGTCGCTGGCGCCTGGAACTTGTGCGGGACTCCAGTTCGCGGCATTCGTCCAGGCTCCGTCGATGGCGGCCTTCCAGGAGATTGTGGCGGCAGTAGAGGAGAGGAAGGGGAGGGCCAGTCCCAGCAGGAAGCGGAACAGAGTTTTCATGGTGGGTCTCGTCACCATGAAACGTTGGCGGCTCCCTGCCAAGAATTCGATCAGTGCGGAACCACCTTGGCGGCAGCCCGCTTCAATTTCTCAATGTCGCCCTCGCTGCAGTCCTCGTAGCTGTGCACTCCCATGATCGGTGGGAGTTGCGGGTCACGGTACAGTCGGATCGTTTGGATGACCGGGATGCGGGTGGTGTATTCCTTGAGCTTGGCGCATTGGAATTCATCCCAGCATACGGGAGATGCCGAGTAATCGGGAGAGAGAATGGCCACGAACGACCGGGCTCCCTGGATGGCGTCGGAAATGCGCTTGAGCCACGGGTCACCCACGAGGATGGCGGATCGGTCATGAAAGATCCGGAGTCCAGGCGAGGCAGCCTGGAGCGCAGAGACGAAGGCGGCGACTTCGGTGTCCTGCTTGTGAGCGTAACTGACAAACAGATCGTAGGATGGCTCCTTTTCAGATGAATCCCTCGGAGCAGAATTCAAGGCGGCGCGGGACAAAACGCGTTCGATTACCGGCCGCTCCTCCAATTCCGCCAGGGCCAGCAACTCCCGCCCCAATTCATGTCGACAGGTCTCCACAAGGCGAGCCGCGAGTTTTCCGCTGGAATCCCCGGAGCGTTCGACGATGGAAGGCCGATGGGAGAACTTCGTCTTCCGGCCGCGTCTGAATTCCTCGAAAATCGACCGGGCTGCGGCCACGTCCGCCTCCCGAAATGCCACAATCTTCAGCTCGCTTACGGGAAGTCCGCGCGTGAGCCAGAAACAGGCGGCATCGAGTATCATGGGAAGAATGCGCTCCACAGGCTCGCCCTGGTTGCCGGCGGCCAGCAGGGGCATGGCGACGCGTGAAATCGGCCGGTCCCGCCCACGCTCCCGGCCGTCCGAGTCGGGGATGACGAAATTATTGAGGCAACGGAACACCAGGCCGACCTGCCCTGAGATTTCCAGTTCCTGGGAATCCACCGTTTCGAGAAACCGGGGGAACCGGGGTTCAAAACACAGGATCTGCCGGAAATGAAACCGCTCGGCAAGGTGGGCCGGAAGCGGTCGGGACAGCCAGCACCCCAGGTAGGCCCGCTGGTCTTCCGCCTTGAAACGGGCGACCTCGGCCATATCGAGTCCGCGGCGATGCAGGCTCTCGAACAGGGTCCCCTGGTTTGGGGTGTAGCTGTTGGGGAATGCCGAGACGACCAGCAGGTCCACCGCGTGTTCGGCCGGGATTTCCGCCAGGTTCCCGCGGAGAAGTTGGATCGCGGCCGGTGGTGAGTCCGGCAATTCGCGGGGAATTAACACCTGGTCGAGCAATTCCATAGAATGACCTTGTGGCCCGGGCTCTTTTCTGACCGCGAATGACCGGGTCGGCAAGGGAATCGACGCCGGAGTTACTTCCGGTGTAGCCGGCTTGGAGGAAGACGTAATGGATTCGCCCGGAACGCGGCGAACGGGGACCTGGATCAATGCTTGATCAGGCGATACAGCCCGCTTTGGCCGGTCGGAACACTGTAGAAATCCTGGCAGTCCACCTCGTTAATGCCGGAAGTGATGGGTTCCCATGCGGCATTGGCTGTCAGCGGCAGGTATTCCAGCTGGTAGCCAGAATAGGAATTGTACCAGTCGAGGCGAAGCGGGCCGGCGGTCAGGCGCCAGCCCAGGACTGGAACCTCGGGGAGGAACTTGGTCTCGTTCAGCATAGTCCGCATCGCGTTGGTTCCGGCAAAAACGAGGACATCCGGGCGACCGTCGCCATTGAGATCTCCGCTGGTGAGCGTGCCGACCGAGGTGGCGGCGAAGGGAAGTTCATCCGCGAAGGTTCCGTCGCCCAATCCCTCCATGACGATCATGGTGGTGTTGGCGGAGATCAGGGCGTCCATCCGTCCATCGCCATTGATGTCCGTCAACACCGTGTTGAACGGCCCGATGGTGGTGATGGGTTTGACCGCGGCGGCGCCGAAGGTGCCATCTCCCGCGCCGAGAAAGGAAAGGAACCGTTTCTGGGCCGAGTTGTAGGTGCTGATTCCCGCGAGATCCAGGACCTTGTCCCCGTTCAAGTCGGCCGCCCGGATGCTGGAGAGAGTGACGCCGGTGACGGCGACGGGCGTGTTGAGCGGGGCAAAGAATGTGCCGTTCCCCTTGTTCAAGAGCACGGCGATCTGTGTGCCCGCCGAGGTGGTCGCAAGGTCGATGAAGCCGTCACCATTGAAATCGCCGGTCACGAGACCCCCGTTGGGCGATGGCACCGCCGCGGGGCGGGCGGCTCCAAACGTCCCGTCTCCACGTCCGGGAAGGACGGCGATGGCGTTGCCCAGAGTCAGGGTCGCAGCGATGTCGAGAACGCCATCCCCGTCAAAGTCAGCGAGGGCAACCATGCTGGCTGCCGGTGCGCCGACGGTGGTCGCAACATAGTCGACCGCGGCCTTGAATTTGCCATCGCCGTTCCCCAGAACGACGCGGACAACGACCGTTCCCGTTCCGAGTACGAGGTCCATGTTTCCGTCCTGGTTGAGGTCGGCCACCTTCACGCTGGTGCAGGTCGTTCCGACAATACTGGACGCGGATCCAAAACCACCCTGTCCATCCCCGGGCATCAGGTAGACCGGCCCGGTGCTGCAGTAAACGAGGTCCTGCTTCTTATCCTTGTTGAAGTCTGCCACGGCCGCCACGTCCGGGCTCGCGCCGTAATTGGCAAGGGTGACTGACTTGATGGGGAACGGCACCGGACCGAAATCGATGGTGGGGCAATTGGCGGCATGAAGGTAGGGGGTGGCGCACGCCAGAAGCGTGGCGATGAAAACACCGGGACCGATGGATGGAGTAGACATGTCGAAGTTCCTGTGGAGCGGCCTTTGTCAGGAGGATCTTCCCCAGTTCATTACGGGCCCCGTGCGTCTTCAAGGCATTTGGGGTGGACGTTAGGGCCGGGGTACCGGGGGCGCGCGGGGAGAGACGCATTGCATCCAGGCGTCTGCAGGAGTTGCATTCGCCGTGGCTGATCGTGTCCTGCTCATCGTAAACCCCGCGGCGGCCGCGGGTCGCGACCAATTGGCCCGGTTGGCCCGCGTGGAGCGGAGCCTGCGCCAGCGCGGCTCCAAGGTGGACTCCAAGCGGACGCTGCATTCAGGTCACGCCACGGTGTTGGCCGCTGATGCGGCGCGCTCGGGCAGTCATGGGGTGGTCGTGGCAGTGGGCGGTGACGGAACGGCCCGGGAGGTTGCCACTGGTCTCCTGGCTGTGGAGGGATCCCCGGTTGTTTTCGGAGTTGCACCGTTCGGCACTGGAAACGACGTCTCCGTTGAGCTGGGCACCGCGACGGACGCTGCCCTGGTGGAGGCCATCGGAGCCCGGCGGATCCGGTGTTGGGACGCCATTGAGGTGCAGTTCCAAGGGGAACGGGGTGCAGAGGTTTGCCATGCGCTGCTGCTGGCTGCCTGTGGTTTTGCCGTCGAATTGCTGCGGCAGACCACCCCGGCGGTGAAGCGGTGGTTCGGCTCAAGATTGTGTTATCCGGTCGGGTTCTTCCGCGCGCTGCCTATCTACCGGCCGGTGTCTCTCCGGGTGCAGTCGGGCGACGTCGACCTCGCCGGACGCTGGATGCACGTCTGTGCCGCCAATGCGGCACGCGCCGGGGGACGAAGTCTGCACCATGCCCCGGGGGCCCGGCCGGATGACGGACAGTTGGACATCTGCTTAATCCAACAATTGCACTGGCTCGAGCCCGCCTGGCAGTTTCCACGTGTGGTCCGTGGAACGCATGTGAAGGATCCCCGGGTCCGGTTTTTTCGTGGATCCGGGCTGGAACTGCAGGGCGAACGGCCCGCGGCGATTACCGTCGATGGTGACGTGATCGGAACGACCCCGGCGCGATTCCAAGTCCGCACAGGCGCCCTGAGAGTGGTGTGTGGCGGGAACCCGTGAGTCGGAACAGGGGAGGGCCGCTGATGTTGGGCGCGGCTTTAATTGAGGCTGCGGAGCGCCCCGGTGAATCCGGGATGACGAAAGTGGAACCCACATTGTTCGTCATGGTTTTGGACGTTCGGCACGGGCCTTGACCTCCGCCAACACCCGTTGTTGCAGGGTCCGAACTACGGAGTTGCACCACCAGGACCAATAGTCTGCCGGCCAAAGGCCGTGTTGGTAAACGGTGATGCCGCGGACTCGAGTGCCTTCCGGAGCAGGTTCGAGACGGAATTCAGCACCGGTGACCTGATAGAATCCGTCGAGATGCTCCGGGTGGATGTGCGGATAAACGGTCCATTCCTCCATGGGAGGCGGAGTGGTCTCGACCCGCAGTTTCAACCGATGTGGGGGCTGCCAGATTTCGACGGGCTCCCGGGCGAGACCGAGGTTGAATTCGCAGTAGCGGACGGCATTGATTCCTTCCCCATCCGTCCACGCCCGTTGAAATGTGGCAATGCCCGCGCGGGCGTAACGGTCCACGGCCGGGGGAAGCGGTGAAACATTCACGACCAAGGGCCAGATTTTTTCGGGGGACGCGTCGATGACGGTTTCCGACATGACGGTAAACTGCCGGGGTTCGGGTGCCCAGTTGGCTTCGCCCGCCATCAGGGCAGGCATCGCCAATACCGCGAGGCACAACAGACGATCCTCAGGGACGTTTCGGGAGCCGATGAGAATGGCCCTGGCGATCCAGGCACCCAGGATCGCGAGGATCGCCGCGATTGGTGCGGCCATGGCGAGGCAAATGACGCCTTCCATGGCCAATCCGAAAAGGAGAAGCCCGGCAATCGCAATGGAAAGGACCGCCAGTCCGGTGGCGTCGCTGCGACGGAGTGGATGATGGACGGCAAAGAGCAGGGCCGAAACCAGGCCGAGGAAAAAGGGGGTCGCGACAAAAAGCGCCCAACCATAAGTCCGGAGAATTTCCGTTCCGAACGCGATCAAGCCGACACCCAACAGGCCGGAATAGGTGGCGGAAGCGAACGCGCATCCCAGGCGGGTTCGGGGAAGCCAACGTTGGGCTCGAGGCCAGCGCGGTGTCTGAGGCAATGCCGCGTCACCGGGTAAACCGGTCGGCACGGCAGACAGAATGACAAAGAAGAGGAGTTTTACCGCCGGTACAAAAAAGAGAACGACCCACCAGGGATTTATTCGGGCGTCGCGAAGTCGGGCCAGTGTCAGCATGGAACCCACCCAGACGAAGGGAAGCGACCACAGCAGCAGTTTCCCTCCCTGTTGAAGGCCTTCAGGGCTTCCACCCCATGGCCACCATGTGAACAGGTACGCGTAAAGGGTGGTGGGTTCGACCAGGTTCCACGACGTCGGGTACGCCAGGATCCGATCGCCATTGTACTTGATCAGCGCCAAGGCAATGCCCCAGCCGAGGAATGCGCGGCGTCCCACGCAGCCCTGTCCCATGAGCACTCGGAGAGTTTTCACGTCGGGAATCTTTCACATCGCACCCAACGCCCGGAGGCCCGGGAGAACAATCCGTTCGATGAAGGGGCGGTGGAACAGGAGTCCGAGCGGCGCCACCACCCAGACCACGGTATACAGCCACCCTCGAAAGCCCCTGCCGAATCCGTGTCGACGCAGCACGGACGTGTGTTCCAAGGTGATGCCCAGTGCCTGCATCAGGAAGTACAGCGTGGGAAGGCCGAAACCTGCACGTGCGGGAATCGAAATGACACAGTCATGGACCAGACCGGAGGCGAGGAAACTTAGCCACAAGGCGGCCACCCCGCCGAAGGAATGCCGGGCCGGTCGGAAAATGAATTGATCGAGGAAGTGGTGAAACACGAGGTCCCACCGGCGTCCCCAAAAATCCGGAAGGGACGTGGCGCGGTGCGGCTTGAGCATCACGGGCCTGGCATCCACTCCACGGCATCGCCAGCCCAGCGACATGAAATGAAACAGTCCGAAAGGAACGACGAACGCGAGGCCTGTCATCCCCAGCCATCCGGCAACGAGCGGCGACTCCGGCATGAACCGGCGAGCCAGTCCCCAAGTAACAATCATGCCCAGCACGGTCTTGGTTCCAGCCTGGATCCATTCGAGGGGCGGAGGCGCGGCGATCGTGGCGTTCGTAGTGCAGAATCGTTCCGCGTCCAAGCCCGGCCAGAGCACCAGGTAACCTGCCACCCGTCCCGGGGAGATCCCTCTCCGGGACGGCCCCAGCGCCCGGAACGTCACGACTTTGGCCGTTCCGTAGAGCGCCAGGCAGAGCAGCACCATCTCCAGCCATGCCGGCAACGGGGTCATGGCAGTTCAAGGAAAGTGGTGGCGGAATGGTGGGGCCGGCGCTCCCGGTTGTTCCAAATCGGGCAGACTCCTGCCACACAGTAGCGCCGGGCGGCGATCCAACGGTAAACCGCTGCCGACAGGGCGTGGATTCCGGGCAATCCGGCCATCCACCCCAGCAGTGACAGCCACCAGACCGACCGGGCCAGATGAATCAGGGCGTCGAGGCCTCCGACCGTCCTTCCGTCCGGCAGCAACAGTTTCATCTCCGCTGGCAGTTCCCCCTGGGCCAGCCCAAGCCGCATTCGAACCCATTCCTCCTGCAGCGCCGCGAACCGAAACCCCCGGCGATGCAGGGTGGGTTTCCAGCGGCGAATGGTGCCCTTGCACAGCGGACACGCACCATCGAAGAGAATCCAACCGCACCCGGTGTCGACCGGTTCCGCAGCATTTCCTGTGAGATACGGCTGCACGGTGGGAAAGTGGAAAGTGATCCTAGGTGCCCAGGCCCAACAACTTGAGGGTCTTGTCTCCCATGCGGGCCAGACGCCTCAGGGCGTCCGTCGGCCATTTACGGGTGCTGGCGTAGAAGGACGTCGTGGTCTGGAAGAATTCGTGGAGGTCACGGAGCCGCTGCTCGCTGTAGTCGGTCGTGTCCTTGTCCGCCGCCGCCTCGTCAATGCTCGCCTGAAGCACCGCAAGCGTTGGGTCCAGCTCCCGCTTCTTTCGCTCGTCCAGGACCACCCGAAACATTTCCCACACGTCCTTCATGCTTTCGAAGTGGTCCCGCCGGTCGGCCGGCAGGTGCACCAGCTTCACGATGCCCCATCCCTGGAGCTCCTTGAGGCTGGTGCTGATATTGGAGCGGGCGACCCCCAGGGTCTTCTGAATCTGCTCGGCGTTCAGGGGAGTGGGCGACAGGAATAGCAGGGCGTGGATCTGGGCCACCGTTCGGTTGATGCCCCATCGGGTTCCCATCTCTCCCCAATGAAGGATGAAGCGTTGTTCCACTGTTGAAAGCGATTTCATCAGTAATTTCTGTCAAAACAGAAACATCAGAAATAAGGAAAGTCAAACGTTAAGCCCGGGACCGTCGGGATGTTTGCTTCCTTCCGTGGCCGCATGCGGTATTGTTTTCCCGGATCCTCACCCGCATTCCCACCCTCATCCGGGTCCCATGAACCCTTCCAGCGCTCAAATCCTGATGGTCTGGGGCAAGGCGTCGCCTGCGGACTCCTGCATTCGAAGCGGCGATTACGGCGCAGTCCCTTCGATTCAGTTTCATGTGGCTCGAAGTTTCGCGGAAGCCAGGGAGAAACTGAGCGGCACGACGTTCGACGCGATCTGTACCCGGCTTGAACTTCCCGATTCCCACGGCTTCGAGACGCTCGAGCGATTGAGGTCGGCTACCCGGTCGGGGGTGCCGATCCTGGCGATGGTACCGGAAGGAGACGACAGCAGGACCCGGTTGGAGGCTCTGGCGGCGGGCGCCACGGAATGCATTCCTGAGACCGACACTCCGGAAGGGCGGCTGGCGACGGTCATTCACCACATTCTTGAAAAATGGCGGGCCGAGGAGCGCCTGAGGGAACGTGAAGCCTTCCTCTGGCTGCTGTCCGAGAACGTGACGGACATGATTGCCGTAATCGATCGCGACGGGCGGCGCCTCTACAACAATCCGTCCTACGCTCGTTTGGTGAGCAACGTGGGTGAGCTGCGGGGAACCGATTCCTTTGTGGAGATCCATCCGGTGGACCGCGAACGCATCCAGCGGGTGTTTCGGGACACGGTTCGAAGCGGGATCGGCCAACGCGCGGAGTATCGCTTTGTCACGGTGGCCGGGGAAATCCGCTACGTGGAATCGCAGGGCAGCGTCATCCGGGACCCCGAAGGGCAAACGTCCAAGGTGGTGGTCATTTCGCGGGACATCACCGAGCGGAAGCTTGCCGAACAGGCCCTCCGGGAGAGTGAGCAGCGTTACAAGCGGCTGCTGGAGTCCACCACGGACTACCTCTTCACGGTCGCGGTACAGAATGGCCAGGCGACCGGCACGACCCACGGTCAGGGCTGTGTCGCGCTCACCGGATACAGCCCCGAGAGTTTCTCGGCGGATCCGTACCTGTGGTACCGGATGATACATCCCGCCGACCGTCCCGCGGTGGAAGCCCAGGTGGCGAGCATCCTTCGCGGGGAGTTTCCTCCGACCCTGGAGCACCGGATTGTCCGGAAGGACGGCCGGCAGGCGTGGATCCGTAACACGGTGGTCCCGCATTTCGACGACCACGGTCGATTGGTGAGCTACGATGGCGTGGTCTCCGATATCACAGCCCGGAAGGAAGCCGAACAGGCCACGGCGGAGAGCCAGGAGCGCCTGGATTTGGTCATGCGCGGCAGCAGCGATGGGATCTGGGACTGGAATGTCGCGACGAACGAGGTGTATTTCTCCCCCCGCTGGAAAAGCATGCTTGGGTATGGGGAGGACGAGATTGAGAACAAATTCTCCGAATGGGAGCGCCTCGTTCATCCGGAGGATCGCGAGCAGGCGCTGTCCACCATCCGCGGGTATTTTGAAGGGCGGCTGCCGACCTACGAATTGGAGCACCGGCTTCGCCACAAGGATGGGACCTATCGCTACATCCTGGCCCGTGGCATCGCGCAACGGGATGCACAGGGCCGGCCGCTTCGGATGGCGGGGTCCCATGTCGACCTGACCGAACGCAAACTGGTCGAAGAACGATTGCGTCAGGCCAAGGCGGGACTGGAGCTGAGCGAGGAAGCTCTGCGAAAGGCGTTGGCGGAGTTGATGGCCTCGCATGAGGAGCTCCGGGCCACCCAGCTTAAATTGATCCAGGCGGCCCGCCACGAAGTGATCGGGACGCTGGCCTCTGGCGTCGCCCACGAGGTCAAGAATCCGCTCCAGACGATCCTGATGGGTCTTGCTTATCTCGACCGGCCAACGGGAAGTCCAGGCAACAGCCAGGGCCTCGTGATCACCGAAATGCGGGAAGCGATTCAGCGGGCGGACTCCATCATCCGCGATCTGCTCCAGTTGTCCGCCCCGCCGCGGCTGATCATTCGCGCCGACGATCTCAACGACCTCATCCGGCGGTCCATCCGGCTGATGAATCACCATCTGAACCAACACCGGGTCCTTGTGGAGACGGATCTGTCGGATGAGGTTCCACCCGTCCCGATTGATCCGGGCAAGATTCAGCAGGTGTTCCTGAATCTGTTCATGAATGCCATCCACGCCATGGCCGAGGGAGGATTCCTGAGAATTCGAACGCGAAAAACCCGATGGAATCCTGTCGAAGGAACGGCGTCCGGGACGGATTCACCCTTTGAAGCCGGCGAGGAAGTGGTCGTGGCCGAGGTTGAAGACACGGGGCCCGGAATTCCAGAGGCCATTCTTCCGAGGATCTTTGATCCGTTTTTCACCACCAAGCCGGTGGGAGTCGGCACCGGACTGGGATTGTCTGTCGCCCGCCGCATCATCGACTTGCATCACGGACTTATCACCATCATCAATAGAGCCGATGGGGGGGTCAAAGCCTCTCTCTGGTTCAAGGTCACAGCCAAAACGCCAACATGAAACAGACGCGAATCCTGATCGTGGACGACGAAGCCGGGCTTACCCGCCTCCTGAAGCTCAATCTGGAGGAGACGGGAAAGTATGCCGTGGAGGCCATCAACGATTCCCGCAAGGCGTTGGCCGCAGCCGAGCGTTTCAAACCGGATCTCGTGCTTCTGGACGTGATGATGCCCTCCATGGACGGCGGAGAGGCGGCGGTCCGGCTGAAGGACCACCCAGTGCTTCATTCCGTGCCGGTGATCTTCCTGACTGCTGCGGCCAAGCCCGACGAGGTCAAGGAGGGCGGGGGACAGATTGGCGGCTGCGCGATGATCGCCAAGCCCGTGGATTTGCCCCAGCTGATCCAGAGGATTGAGGAGGAACTGAGCAAACATGCCCGGGCAACGGCGGCCGCAGGAGTCGAAGGGCATCGCTGAGATCGCCTGCCGGTGTCAGGGTTGAGAGGGGATCCCGGTCCGGGAAAACGAAGCCGCTGCGTTTTGGTGATGCCTCACCGGAGGGGTGACACGGTTCCGCTCGCTGGCGTACTGTGTCGGTATGAGGTTCCTGACAGGCTGGCTGGGCTTGGCCGTTATCTGGGTCGGGATGCTGGCCCACGCCGCTGCGCCCCGTCCGAACATCCTGTTCATCATGACGGACGATCACGCGGCCCATGCGATTGGCGCCTACGGGAGCCGGGTCAACCAGACTCCAAACCTTGACCAGCTTGCCCGCCAGGGTCTCCGCCTGGATCGGTGTTTTGCCGTCAATTCCATCTGCACCCCCAGTCGCGCCACCATCCTGACGGGCCAGTACAGTCACCGCAATGGTGTGCCCGTTTTCAACAACCTCGATCCCTCGACGGTGACCGTTGCCCACCGGTTGCACGACGCCGGATACTACACGGCAATGCTGGCAAGTGGCACCTGGGATCGGATCCCCAAGGGTTCGATGCGTGGAATATTCTTCCGGGGCAGGGATTGCGCACCTGATCCGGCTTCTGGCATGACCGGGACGGCTTCCATTATGGCGTTACGACGGATGATCACGGACCTGGCCATCACCCTCCTTGAGACGCGCCCGAAGGGACCGCCGTTTTTTCTGATGTGTCACCACAAGGCACCGCATCGGGAATGGACCCCGTCCGAACGGTATCGCCAGGAGTTTGCGGCCAGGACGATTCCCTGAGCCTTCGACCTTACGATGATTATCAAGGTCGCGGAGATGCGCTTCGGGAGCAGAAGCAGTCCGTGTTTCGCGACCTGACGCGGCTGGACCTCAAACTGGTTCCTCCGGCGGGGCTGACCGAAGCGGAGCGGCAGCGATGGCTGGGGGAAAAACCCGAGTCCGTGGAACTGGAGACCCCCGACGGCACGCGGGTGCTGCGGGGTGCGGATCTCGAGCGATGGAAATACCAGCGGTACATGCAGGACTATCTCGCGTGCGTGCAGAGCGTGGATGACAGCGTGGGCCGCATCCTCGATTGGCTCGACACCCACGGACTGCGGGACAACACACTGGTGATCTACACCAGTGACCAGGGGTTCTTCCTTGGCGACCACGGTCTCTATGACAAGCGGCTCATGTACGAGCCCTCCATCCGTATGCCGTTCCTGGCGCGGTGGCCGGAGGGCATCCGCGCGGGGACGGTGAGCTCCGCGCTCGCGATCAACTGTGATTTTGCACCGACCTTTCTGGAACTGGCGGGAGCGCGGATTCCAGAATCGATGCAGGGGCGGAGCCTGCTTCCCCTGTTTACGGGTGGCGTGCCGGAAGACTGGCGACATGAGTTCTACTATCGCTACTACCACGATCCCGGCCATCACAACACCCGTGCCCACTACGGAATTCGGACCGACACCCACAAGCTCATCCATTATTGGAAGTCCGGGCAGTGGGAATTGTATGACCTCGTGAACGATCCCGATGAGTTGCACAATCGGGCGGACGATCCAGGGACCCGACCGCTGTTCGAGGAACTCAAGAGGCGCCTCTACCGTCTCAAGGAACAGGTGGGTGATTCGGACCAGTTTGCGCACGATCTGCCCGCCGACACCGTGGACCGGCGTCCATCCCAGTTGGATCACAAACATTCGGACTCCCCCTTGTGAATCGGATCGGAATGGAAAGGCACCCTCCATGCGGAAATCTTCACTGGCTCCGGGGGATGACTTCGGCAGGCTTGTCCCATGCTGACATCGAATGCAGGAGCGCCGTTCGCTTCCGGAGCCGGCCGGCAGTTCGCGATCGTTGCGTCCCGGTACAATGCCCGGTTTGTGGACGGAATGCTGGACGGGGCATTGCGGATCCTCAAGGAGGCCGGAGCGCCGGAGCCCGAAGTGGTCCGGGTGCCGGGTTCATGGGAAATCCCGGTCACCGCGGCTGCCATGGCTCATCGGACCGTGGCGCGTCCCAACGCCATCCTGTGCCTTGGAGTCATACTTCAGGGCGAGACCTCACACGCCCGGCATATCGGGGACTCGGTCAGCGCAGCACTCATGCAGCTGGCGATGGAGAGCGGTATTGCGGTGGTCCACGAAGTGTTGACCGTGACCACCGAGGCGCAGGCGGAGGCCCGGTGCCTGGATCCTCGGACCAATCGCGGCGCCGAGGCGGCGCGCACCGCCCTCGAAATGGCGGCGGTGTTGGAGCAAATCGCCTAAGACTTTGGTTGCCATCGCAGCGCGCATGAGCGAGGCAGGTTTCATGGCACAGGAACGCGTTTGGACGGTCCGGTCTTTGGTCCTTGCCGTCACACTCATGGTACTGGCGGGTTGTTCCCGACAGGAGGATGGGACCCGCGGCGCCCAGGGCACCGCCGTCGGATCGTCTCCCGTGGTTCCGGAACGCTCGGAAGCGATGGGAGGGGATGATTTCCGCGCCAGCATGCCCC
>JBGAPN010000037.1:0-21837 GCA_044221235.1 Limisphaerales bacterium | reverse complement strand
GACCACCTGCGCGTGCCCTTCAAAGAGAAGCGACAGTGCGCGACGAACGGTGCAGACGTTGACCGCCTGCCACAATCGATTCAACACGAGGACCTGCTGATTCAATGCAAGGCTCATGAGTCGCAACCTCCGATTGGCGCGGGGAAGTAGCCGACCATGGCAGGTAAGTCAACGCCGGGTGCATGCCTGTCCAACAGACGCTCCGGTTGGATTACGGTCGAGTTCCGCCCACCCTTGCGCCGGCATTGCGCCGTCCGCTAGGCTGTTCGGGTCATGACGTTGACGGAAAAACTGCTCGCCCGGGCGGCTGGAAAAGCCCGGGTCCAGGCTGGCGAAAACATCTGGGTGAATGCCGATGTACTCATGACCCATGATGTGTGCGGACCTGGGACCATCGGGGTATTCAAGCGTGAATTCGGGCCCGACGCCAAGGTGTGGGACCGCAGGAAGGTCGTCATCATCCCCGACCACTACATTTTTACAGCGGATTCCAAATCCAACCGCAACGTCGACATCCTGCGTGACTTCGCGCGGGAACAGGATTTGCCGTACTTCTACGACGTGATCGATGATCCCAACGGGCACTGGGTTTTCGACCCGGCCAAGGGGAACCTGAAGAAACAGTACGGGTCATCGTACGCCGGCGTTTGCCACGCGGCGCTGCCCGCCAAGGGACATACGAGGCCAGGGGAGGTGCTGTTTGGGACCGATTCCCACACCTGCATGGCCGGAGCGTTCAATCAATTTGCAACCGGAATCGGCAACACGGACGCCGGGTTTGTCATGGGCGCGGGCAAGCTGTTGATCAAAGTTCCAGAGACTATGCGGTTCCGTCTGGAAGGGCAGCTTCAACCCGGAGTGATGGCCAAGGACATCATCCTGCATGTCATAGGCGAGATCGGGTTCGATGGTGCCACCTACCGGGCCATGCAGTTTGACGGCCCCGGAGTCGCCAGCCTCTCGATGGACGACCGGATGACGATCGCCAACATGGCCATTGAGGCCGGTGGCAAGAACGGCATTTTCCCTTTTGATTCCCGGACGGCGGAATACGTGGATTCAAGGACCCGGTTGAACGGAACCAAGGCGACCTATGAACCCGTGGAGGCGGATGCCGACCAAAGATTCGTCTTTGAGACAGTCGTACATCTCAATCAGCTGGAACCCACGGTGGCCTGCCATCCGGATCCCGGACAGCGCCAGAAGGCCAGGGAGCTGTCCCACGTCAAACTGGACCGCGCCTACCTGGGATCCTGCACCGGCGGCAAGACCAGCGATTTCGTGGAGTTTGCCCGTGTTCTGCGGGGGCGCCGCGTGACCATCGACACATTTGGCGTCCCGGCCACGCCGGACATTGTGCATGAGCTCCAGTCCACCCGCTGGGATGGTCAGACCATCTGGCAGATTTTGGAGAATGCCGGAGTCCGGATGACCGAGAATGCCGGGTGCGCCGCCTGCCTGGGTGGGCCCGTGGATACCTTTGGCCGGATGAACCAGGCAGGACTCAAGTGCATCAGTGCGACGAACAGGAATTTCCCGGGTCGCATGGGGCACAAGGAATCCCAGGTGTTCCTGGCCAGCCCGGCGACGGTGGCCGCAAGCGCCATTGCCGGGAGGATCGCGGACCCTCGCGAATACCTGCCGAATTAATCTCCGCGTCAGGTTCAAGCCCCGGCGGATGCCTCACGGCATTTTGCCGGGGCTTCCTTATTTCTTGGACGGGCGGCAGAGTTCCGACATGAACCCTGTCCGATGCCTATGGGCGCTCCTTGCCGCCCTTCCGTTGCTGGTTCATTCTGAGCCCCTCCAGGGGACGCAGCCCTTGACGGGCACCAACGATCTCGCCGCCGAAATGGTGGATGGAATCAGCCGGTACCTGCAGCGCGAAACCGAGTCCGTGGCCGGCAATCGGGTAGCACTCCCCTCGGTTTCCGATCGCACCGTTGAAGAATATCGTGGGCGCCTGAAGAGAATGCTGGGCGTGGTGGATGCCCGCGAGACAGCTTTGTTGCGCGTCATCAGCCATGTCCCGGTCGATTCGCCGCTCCAGAACGGGCCGGTGGCAAAATCTCCGGGTTTCTCGGCGTATGCGGTGGCTTGGAATGCGGTGAGGGGAGTGGGCGCGGAAGGGTATCTCCTGATTCCTGACGGCGTCGTCCGGGCCGACGTCATCGCAATTCCGGACTGCGAGATGAGTCCCGAGCAATGGTGTGGCCTCACGCCGGGACTGGATCCGCAGGAACAGTTGGGGCGCCGGCTGGCCCAGTGGGGATTCCGGGTCTTGGTACCCGCCTTGATCAGCCGGGATACACGGCTTGGAGGCAATCCAGGGGTGCGATTGAACGGGCATTCCCAACGAGAGACACTTTGGCGCGCCGCCTATGAAATGGGGAGGACTCCCGGGGCTTATGAATTGCAGCAGATCCTCGCCGCGGTGGACTGGTTTGGATCCAGTCCGACCCATTCTGCATCACCAACCCCGGTGGGGAATCCCTCGGAACCGCCACGGCGACCCATTGGAGTCGTGGGGTACGGCGAGGGGGGGCGATTGGCGCTCCTCGCAGCAGCGTTAGACCTGCGAGTCTCCGCCGCGTTTGTCAGCGGATATTTTGGGCCGCGGGACCGCCTTTGGGAGGAACCGATTGATCGGAATGTCTTTGGCCAATTGCGCGAGTTCGGTGATGCGGAGATTGCTGCCCTGGTGGCGCCGCGTCCGCTATGGCTGGAGGCCGCCCGATATCCCGAAGCGGTCCTGACCGACGCCAAGGGCGGCGCGCCGGGACGTTTGTGGAGACCAGATTCGGCGGAAATTCAGAGGGAGTTTGATCGACGTCCGGAGCTGGCGCGACACGGGGCGGTCTTGGCGCTTGGGACGCCTTCTGGACTCTTTGGCAAAGCTTTGGAGCCATTTGCCGCCGGATTGGCTGGAGAGATCCGAGCCTCGGTTTCCCCCTCGGAAACCCAAGTCAATGTGAGCCTGCCCGATCTCTCGGAACGCCAACTCCGGCAATATCGCCAGGTGCTGGAAGACACCCAGGTGTTGATGAGGGAAGGAGAGTTCGCACGTCGGGAATTCTGGAAGAAGGCGGATTTTAGGTCGTTGGCCGGGTTTACAAATTCAGCCTCGTGGTACCGGGACTATTTCCGGAGCAACGTCATCGGAATCATTCCCAAGGCATCGCTTCCCCCTTCGGTGCGGTCCCGGTTCCTGGGCGAGAGCCGGGGTGTCCGCCGATTTGAAGTCGTTCTGGACGTTCATCCCGATGTCTTTGCCTACGGGATTCTTTGCGTGCCGGCGACGATTCGGCCGGGGGAGCGAAGGCCGGTCGTGGTCTGCCAACATGGTCTCGAAGGACGCCCGACGGATGTCTCGGATCCGGCAGTTGAAAGCCCCTATTACCACCAGTACGGCCTTCGTCTGGCGGAGCGGGGATTTGTCACGTTTGCCCCGCAGAATCCCTACATTGGCAAGACTCGATTTCGCCAGGTGCTGCGGCAGGCGCAGCCCTTGGGGCTTACCTTGTGGTCCTTCATCGTGCGCCAGCACGAGGTGATCACGGACTGGCTCTCCGGACTGGAGTTTGTTGATCCGGCCCGGATTGGGTTCTACGGGCTGAGCTATGGAGGCAAAACGGCAATGCGGGTTCCCGCTTGCGTGGACCGCTACTGCCTGAGCATTTGCTTGCGGACTACAACGAGTGGATCTGGAAGAACGTCTCATCCCGGGCTCCCTACAGTTATCTCTGGACCATGGAGTACGACATGCCGGAGTGGGACCTGGGCAATACCTTTAATTACGCCGAGATGTCGTGGCTTGTGTTTCCCCGGCCCTTCATGGTGGAGCGGGGGCACGATGACGGGGTGGCGCCGGATGAATGGGTGTCCTATGAGTTTGCCAAAACGAGGCGCCACTATGTGAAACTCGGTCTTCCCGACCGCGTTGACATCGAGTTTTTCGACGGACCCCATTCCATTCACGGGCTGGGCACGTTTGAGTTCCTGCACCGGCATTTGAACTGGCCGGTGCCGAAGTGAGCGGTGCTGCCGCGATCGGCAGTGGAGCCACTTCAGTGCGATAAATGGGCTCAAGTCAGCCTGACTGCGGGAAAACGTTCCCGAAACCATTGGCAGACCGCATTTCGGGGGAAAAACCCGTTGACACTCGGAGGGCACGCTCCTATCAATTCGCGCCTCATTTTTGAGTTGCAGGCGCCCGTTTTCGGTTTCCCCGCTTTGGTGAGCGTGGAAACTGAATTTTTTGTCGCCGTACGGTGATGAAAGGCCGAAGGCGATGCCCGCGTAGCTCAGTTGGCAGAGCACGTCCTTGGTAAGGACGAGGTCATCGGTTCAAACCCGATCGCGGGCTCCAGCCGGCAACTCAAGTTGAGACAAGCGAAAACCAGAAAACGTTCGTCAGTCCCATGGCAAAAGACAACTTCCAGCGCACCAAGCCGCACCTCAACGTGGGCACCATCGGCCACGTTGACCACGGCAAGTCCACCCTGACGGCCGCGATCGTCGCGGTCCAGAACCGCAAGGGTCTCGCCCCGCTGATCGAGTACAAGGACATTACCAAGGGCGGCACGGTTCGCGATGAGACGAAGACCGTGACCATTGCGGTTTCCCACGTCGAATACGAGAGCCCCAAGCGGCACTACGCCCACGTCGACTGCCCGGGTCATGCCGACTACGTGAAGAACATGATCACCGGCGCCGCGCAGATGGACGGTGCGATTCTGGTGGTGAGCGCCGCGGACGGCCCGATGCCCCAGACCCGCGAACATATCCTCCTCGCCCGCCAAGTCGGTGTTCCGAGCATTGTTGTCTTCCTGAACAAGGTGGACCTCGCAGACGCGGATCTTCTGGAGCTCATTGAAATGGAGATCCGGGAGCTGCTCACCAAGTACGGTTTCCCTGGCGACACGACGCCGATCATCCGTGGCTCCGCCACCGCGGCCATCTCTGGCAAGCCGGAAGGTGAAGCGGCGATCGCCAGCCTCCTCGATGCGCTCGACTCGTTCGTGCCCGAGCCCGTCCGCGAGGCGGACAAGCCGTTCCTGATGTGCATCGAGGACGTGTTCAACATTGAAGGCCGTGGCACCGTGGTGACCGGCCGTTGCGAGCGCGGTGTCCTGAAGAAGATGGAGGAAGTTGAGATCGTTGGAATCAAGGACACCCGCAAGACGACTGCGACGGACATGGAAATGTTCCGCAAGCTCCTCGAGGAGGTTCGTCCTGGTGACAACGCCGGCATCTTGCTCCGCGGCGTCAAGAAGGAAGACGTTGAGCGTGGCATGGTCCTGGCCAAGCCGGGTTCGATCAAGCCGCACACCAACTTCCGCGCTGAGGTGTACGTCCTGACCAAGGATGAAGGCGGCCGGCATACCCCGTTCTTCAACAACTACCGTCCGCAGTTCTATTTCCGCACCTCGGACGTCACCGGCAATGTGACGCTGCCCGCTGGTGTTGAAATGGTGATGCCGGGTGACAACGTCAACGTTGAGGTCAAATTGATCAACCCGGTCGCCATGGAGAAGGGTCTCCGTTTCGCGATCCGCGAAGGTGGCCGCACCATCGGCGCGGGTCGTGTGACCGACGTGATTGCCTGAAGAATTTCACGGGAGGCCGGATTTGCCGTCCGGCCTCCCTTTTGTTTCTTTGAGAGGAGGATTCGATCCGGACAGGGCGTTAGCTCAATTGGTAGAGTAGCGGTCTCCAAAACCGTTGGTTGGGGGTTCGAGTCCCTCACGCCCTGCCAAAACCTCGCGGAGGGGTGGCAGAGTGGTCTATTGCGGCGGTCTTGAAAACCGCTGTGGGGTCACACCCACCGGGGGTTCGAATCCCTCCCCCTCCGCCAGTTCGATTTTGTGACAAGCTTTTACATCCAACTGTTCGTCTGGGCTGCGGTCATCGGGGTTGCCTTCGGGTTGCTCTGGAAGTTCGGCTACTTGGCTCGCTTCGCCGCATACGTCGGCGATACCCGGGACGAATTGAAGAAATGCGCCTGGCCGAGTCGGGATGAACTTCGTGAGACGACTGTGATGGTCATCGTGACCGTCGGTCTCTTGGGTATTTTCCTTTTGGTTGCCGACTGGGGCATCCTCCGGATTGTCCGATTCTTAATTGGTTGAACCACTGAACCTGCTGTAAGAAATGAAATTCCAGTGGTTTGCTCTCCATGTACTCGCCGGTAAGGAACAAAAGGTGCGAGACAGCATCCAGAAGCGGCTCAAGATTGAGGAAATGGAGCCCTACATCCGCGAGGTGCTTCTCCCCATGGAGCGTGTGGTGGAGGTTCGCGGCGGCAAGAAGACGGTGACGAACCGCAAACTGCACCCGGGCTACCTTTACATCGAGATGGCCCTGCTGGATGAGAACCGGCGGCTGTTGGAGAAGCCATGGTATTTCATCAAAGGCATTGACGGCGTCATCGGCTTCATCGGTGGAGAACGCCCCGCCGAGGTGGAGCTTGATGAAATCAACACGATCAAGGCAGCGATCAGTGACGCTGAGGATGTTGAAAAGCCCAAGGTCAACTTCGAGGTTGGCGAAACGGTCAAGATCAACGACGGCCCCTTCCTTAACTTCAGCGGTCTCATCGAGGAGATTGAGCCTGACAAGGGCAAGCTGAGGGTCACCGTGGACATTTTCGGGCGAAAGACGCCCGTCGAACTCGAATACTGGCAGGTGGAGAAGTCGTGACGCCTCTACGCGACGATCCCTTGTCGATTCCAGCACACATATAACATGGCGAAGAAAGTCACAGGCACAGTCCGCTTGCAGATTCAGGCGGGACAGGCCAATCCGGCGCCCCCGGTCGGGCCCGCCTTGGGTTCCCAAGGCATCAACATCATGGCGTTTTGCAAAGAGTTTAACGCCGCCACGAAGGACAAGGCCGGTTTGGTGATCCCGGTGGTCATCACGGTTTACCAGGACAAGTCCTTCACATTCATCCTGAAGTCGCCTCCCGCGTCGGTCCTTCTCAAGAAGGCTGCGGGAATCGCCTCGGGATCGAAGACCCCCAACAAGGAGAAGGTCGGCAAGGTGACCCGCAAGCAGGTGCTTGAGATCATCAAGCTGAAGGGCTCCGATCTGAACGCCAATTCGGAGGAGGCCGCGTTCCGAATGGTTGCCGGCACGGCCCGTAATATGGGCATCGATATCGTCGATTGAAATCTTTCGCCGCCCGGTTGGGTGGGTACATGCCGCCCTGTTCCTGCCGGAACAGGGCGGTTTGCATTTCCGGGGATCCCCGCCGTTGACGAAATGCTGTCAATCCACTGTTGGTGCACTTGCCCTCACATCCCATCCTCCGCTAAATCCCTGAGGTGGCCAGCGCTTCCGCACCCAGATTGTTAATTGCCGACGACCAATCCGACATCGGAGAGGCCCTTCGGCTGCTGTTCAAGACCGAGGCTGAAAGCCGAAGTGGTTTCATCGCCCAAGCAGGTAATCGAGGCGATTGCCCGTCAGGAGTACGATTTGCTCCTGGCGGATTTGAATTACACCCGGGACACAACCAGCGGACAGGAAGGACTGGACCTGTTGGCCCGGGTGTTGGCGGTGGATCCCAGCTTGCCCGTGGTCGTCATGACTGCATGGGCAAGCGTGGACGTTGCTGTGGAAGCCATGCGCCGGGGCGCCAAGGATTTTATCCAGAAGCCCTGGGACAATGCCCGGCTCCTGGCGGTTGTTCGCAATCAGATTGCACTCCGTCGTGCCTTGAAGGACGGAGAGCGTTTGGCCGCAGCAAGCCTTGCCCAAATGGCGCGGGGGCCGGTCCTGGTGGCCCAGTCGGCGGTTATGCGGCCGGTTGTGGATTTGATCGAACGGGTAGGGCCGAGTGATGCTACCGTCCTGATCACCGGTGAGAACGGAACGGGGAAGGGCCTGGTGGCTTGCCGCAGCATTGCACGCCGCCAGCGGTCGGTCGTCCCGTCCATTCATCTCCGTTAACATGGGCGGACTGAGCGAAACACTCTTTGAGAGCGAGC
This sequence comes from Limisphaerales bacterium, assembly GCA_044221235.1. Lineage (GTDB taxonomy): Bacteria > Verrucomicrobiota > Verrucomicrobiia > Limisphaerales > UBA9464 > UBA9464. Next base: position 13,843 of record JBGAPN010000037.1, on the reverse strand, counting down.
TGTTCGGACATGTAAAAGGGGCATTTACGGACGCCAAGTCGGATCGGGTTGGCCGTTTTGAAATGGCCGAGGGCGGAACATTGTTTCTGGACGAAATTGCGAATGTACCCCCGGGTCAGCAGTGTGTTAAATTGCTCCGTGTCCTGGAGACACGCAGTTACGAGCGGGTGGGTTCGCGCACCCAGCAGGCGGATGTCCGTCTGATCGCCGCGACCAATGCCGATCTCCGCTCCGAGGTGGCGGCGGGGCGTTTTCGGCAGGACCTCCTGTTTCGACTCAATACGATTGAGATTCACCTTCCGCCGCTTCGGGATCGTCGGGAAGACATCGAGCCTTTGGCCCACTTTTTCCTCCACCAGCTGCAGCAACGCTATCGGAAGCAGTTTACAGGATTCGAACCGGCGGCGCTGACCGCACTCCAGTCGCATCCTTGGCCCGGCAACGTGAGGGAGTTGAGCCACGCGGTGGAACGGGGTGTCCTCCTGAGCTTGGGACCCAGCATCCGGGCTGCCGACCTGGGTTTGTCGGGAACGCGGGATTCCACACCACGTTTGGAGGACATGAACCTCGATGAGGTGGAGCGATACTTAATTCGGCAGACGCTTGCCCGATGTGGAGGCAATGCCATGAAGGCAGCCGAGCAGCTGGGTCTCAGCCGAAGTGCATTCTATCGCCGGTTGGAAAAACATGCGCTGTGACCCACGCCCGGAACCGGTCGAGATCGAATCCCTTTTGGGAACTCGCTATTGGTTTCGAAGTTGGTGGCCGTCCTGGCCGGGGGGAAATCGCCACGCCCGGTGAGCGCATGACACCGAGTCCCCAAATGCGATTTGAGCGCCGTCTCAAACTCATGGCCCTGGCCGTGGGTCTTCCCGGGACTGCGGTGGCGATATTGATGCTGGTGACGGGGAGTCACAGTTCCTTGGAGCGATGGACCGCGGGTTCTTTCGCCGTTCTCGGGACCACGGCGATAGCCGCACTCCTGGTCCAGCGGGTGGTCTTTCCCTTGCAGACGCTGGCCAACCTGCTTGGTGGGATGAGAGAGGGAGATTTCTCCACCCGTGCGCGGGGGGCTGTGAGAGATGATGCTCTCGGGGAGGTGTTGATTGAGGCCAACGCATTGGCAGAGACGCTCCGGGAGCAGCGCCTAGGCGCCTTGGAGGCCACGGCCCTATTGCGGACAGTGATCACAGAGCTGGACTCGGCTGTGTTCGCATTTGATGAGAACCGAAAGCTCAGGCTGGCCAACCGCGCTGCGGAGAACTTGCTGCGAAGGCCCATCGAGCAATTGCTGGGACGTACCGCGGAGGAAGTGGGTGTGGCTGAATGTCTCGCTGGAGACCCGGCTCGGACGGTGTCCCTGACGTTCCCGGGTGCAGTGGGGCGGTTCGGAGTCCGACGGTCCTCGTTCCGGCAGGATGGCAGGCCCCACCAATTGCTGGTTCTCGCGGACCTCAGCCAGGCCCTCCGGGAGGAGGAGCGGTTGGCCTGGCAGCGTCTGGTCCGGGTCCTGGGACATGAGCTCAACAATTCCCTTGCTCCGATCAAAAGCCTGGCGGGCAGCCTTGAGTTTCTTCTGGGGCGTGAACCGCTCCCTGAGGACTGGCGGGAGGACGCGCGGCGCAGCCTCGCGGTGATCTCGCAGCGTGCGGAGGCGCTCACACGGTTTATGGAAGCCTACTCCCGGCTCGCAAAACTGCCTCCCCCGCGCAAACGGTCCTTGGATTTAGCGGACTTGGTGGACCGCGTTGCTGCGCTCGACGCCCGCGTGCCGACTGGAGTCCAGAGAGGCCCCGTCCTCAATGTCCTGGCGGATCCGGACCAATTGGAGCAACTGTTGATCAATTTGCTTCGCAACGCAGCGGACGCCGTTCTGGAATCTTCCGGGGAGGTACCGCTGGCCCGGGATTCCGGCAAGGGAATTGAGGTGGCCTGGAAACGGTCGCCGGGGTTGGTGGAAATCACCGTAACGGACACGGGACCCGGTCTCGCCAACCCGGCGAACTTGTTTGTCCCGTTCTTTACTACCAAGCCCCGCGGCAGCGGGATCGGCCTTACCCTCTGCCGGCAAATTGCCGAGGCCCATGGGGGTTCGCTGGCGCTGGAAAACCGGTGTGACCGGAGTGGATGCATCGCCCGATTGCGCCTGCCTTTGATGGGTGAATCCGCCTGACGCATGTGGTCTTACCGGACACGCTGGTCGGCCGACGGGGTTGGACGTTTCTTCGTGAAATCCGCGCGTCCGCGGCACAGTCTGGGCGTGTGACAAAACCGCTGGCCATCGTGTTCCACGAGACCCTGCTGCCCGGCAGTCAGATCGCTAACCGCCTGACCGACATTGGATGGCGGGTCCTCACCGTCAACATTGCGGCCAACGTTCCAGGCTTGGTGCGCCGCGAGAAACCGATGCTGCTGGTGGCTGAATTGCCGCTGCGCCACGGAGATTTTTGCGGCGTCATCCGAGAGCTCAAGATGGATGTCGAGGTTGCCCACGTTCCCATCATCGGATATGCGGGGGTGCATCAACAAAAGCTTCGGAACGATGCGGTCGCTGCGGGCGCTCGACTGGCTGCCGCGGATACCGCGATTCTCGAACAGTTACCTCAACTTCTCGATTATGCCCTGGCGATCGATTAGAAGGCAGGATTGATCTGACGTATGGCTCTTCCCACCGTAAAGCTGTCACGTGGCGTCCACGTGTTGCATTTGTTCTTTCAGGTCGATCGACTCCGCTGGCAGTCGTTGCCGGCCGGCGAATCCGCCGCCTCGTTGAGACGCCTCCAGGCCGTGTGTGAGGCCAGTCCGGGTCCTGGGGTGCCCCGTGTCATGACCTTCGCGGGAGTCGGCGGGAAATCTGATGCGGCGTTTCTGTTGCTGGCGTCGGAGCTGCAGGAGTTGAGTGACCTTCAGCGATCGATCGAGCTGGCGTTTCCGGCCGGTACGCTCCGCCTGGCCTATAGCTACCTGAGCGTGACGGAACTTCCTGAGTATGTGGCCACCGATGACGATCTCCGTGCAATCCTGGCGCGGGAGGGCATTGTGCCGGGACATCCCCAGTTTGAAGAGCGATTCTCGGCCGCGCAGAAGCGCAACGCCGAATACCAGCATTACCGGCTTTATCCGGAACTGGAGGACTGGGAAATCATGTGTTTTTACCCGATGAGCAAACGGCGTCTGGGGGGGGACAATTGGTATTCCCTCGACTTCGACACCCGCAAAAGACTCATGGGAGGGCATGCGCGAACGGGGCGGAAATATGCGGGCCGTATCTCGCAACTGATCACCGGTTCGGCTGGATTGGACGATTGGGAATGGGGGGTGACCCTGATGGCCCATCAGCTCGATGCCGTTAAGGAAATCGTGTACGAGATGCGGTTTGACGAAGTCAGTGCACGCTACGGGGAATTTGGCCCGTTCTATATCAACCTACGCCTGTCCCCGGCCGACCTCTGGGAACACCTGCGGCTCTGATTCGAAGTGGGAGTTGACCGTGGTGGCGGCTTCAGCGGCGATTTTGGAGCGCGAGTCTCTATTCCGGCGATTCGCTGTTTTTGGAAAGGGAAGGGAGCTGGAGCAGGACCACCGCGCAAAGGATCATACCGCCTCCTATCAGCAGATTTGGGCTGAGTTGCTCGTTGGGGTACTGAATCCCGGTCCACCGGGAAATCAGTTCGGGAAGGAAGAGGGAGATGGCAGCGGTGAATACAGGCTCGGTGGAATAGAGTAGACCCGCCTCGGTTGCGGATACCTCAGGTTGCCAACGATTGGCCAGGGTGAAGGTGAACAGCGTGCAAACCAGGATGAGAATCAGAAAAAGGATTCCTGCTGCTGGTGACGCATAAGTTTCGACCCAGTATCCCGATTCCCCCGCCGTGATCAGCGCGAGTGGAAGGGACAGAAGTGACAGGGTTGCAAACATCACAGTGCTAAAACGCAGGACGTCATTGCCCCGAAATTGCGGGCGTTCAAGCCAGAGTATTTGTCCTGCGAATGCGACGGAGCCGGCGAGGGTTTCCCATTCTCCCCGTCCCAGGCGGAGATGTTTCAGGTCCACACCGGCAAGGACAGCCCCACCAAGCAGGACCATTCCCGTCGCGGCGAGCACCGTCACCGACGGCAGCCGTCGGTCACGAAAGGCAAACCAGATGGGTAACCAGACGCAGTAACCCTGGGTCAGGAAGGCGCACGTTGAGGCTTGTGTGTAGGACATGGCGTCCATTTGCAGCACCAAGCCGATGGCGCCAAGGATTCCCAGTCCGATTCCTTGGGTCAGCTCCAGTCGGTTCAATTGTCGAAGACGAGGAAGGATAAATCCGGCGAGAATCAGGGTCGCCAGACCAAACCTCACACTGACCCCCAGTGAGGCGAGGAACAAACTGCTCGCGTGTGGAACCTTGGATCGGCCAACCTGTTCCAGCGCCTTCATGATCGGGAAGCTGAACGCCCAAAAGGCGCAGCAGGCGACCAGAATGCGCGCGCCCTTGGCGCGAAGATGGGGTGGGGACTTCACGAAAAACAAAACTGCCGCCCGGAGGCGGCAGTCTGCAAAGCATGGTCTAGTAGCCAGTGATCAGTTCTTGACCGTGGAATTCTCCTGCATCCAGAAAACGTCAGGCTGCGCGTCGCCGGCCGGAACGTTTAACGAGACGCCAGAATCGACGTACTTGGTGGGTGGCTTGATCTTGCTGCCCACCCAACGGTGGATTTCGGAGTGGCCGTCAGAGAAGGAAAATCCGCAGGCGCCGTTGTGCGTGGACGACGGCATGTCGATGATTTGACCCGTATTGCCTGTCGGTACCTCGGCGCCGGTGCAGGCATTGGCGAAAGCAGCGTCATTGATGCTGTCCGGGTGCTCGTCCACAAAGACCCAGGTCTTGCTTGGGGAAACAATTTCAGCGTCCTTGGCGTAGGTTTTCCACTTCTTCTGGCTCTGATTGTAAGATTTGTCGAGCCACTCGCCGTTGCCGAAAACCTGGCTCATCGAGATGCTGCGAATGCGTGGGGTGCCTTTGTATCCCTTCAGCATTCCCATGGCAGACCGGTCAGCCGGACACTTGTAGATCTGGAAGGCGGAACCGGCGTACTTGAAAAGGGGGCCATTGGTGATGACGTTGATGTTTGTGTTCTGACGATTGTTGTAACCGCTGACGTCGCCATCGCACCAGTTGCTGCGCTTGTAGGGGTTGGAGGCCAGGTTTTGAGCAGCCACCAAAACTTCGTTATTATCTCCGGAATACAGCTTCCACGCGAGCATCAACTGCTTGCCGTTGTTCATGCACAAGATGCCCTGGGCTTTGGACTTGGCCTTGGCCAATGCTGGAAGGAGCATGCCAGCGAGAATCGCAATGATCGCAATGACAACGAGCAGCTCGATCAGTGTAAACCCCTGGCGCGCCGTACGCCGGGCTGTCATTCGGAGGGATGCGGGAGAAGGAGACATGGTAGTTTCTGTTGTGTGTGAACACCCATACAGTTGGCCGCGGCCACGTACAAGTCAATTCAAGTGCACGTTGATTTCGAAAGCGGAGCTTGGCGAGCCTTTCAACAATGTTTGAGCTGATTGCTACGGATAAGGAGAGCCGGGCACGCCGGGGACGGTTACAAACGTCCCGGGGTGTGATTGAAACACCGGTGTTCATGCCGGTGGGAACCCAGGCCAGCGTCAAGGCGCTCGACAATCGGGAGCTGCTGGAGATGGGAACACAGATCCTTCTGGGAAATACCTACCACCTGAGTATTCGGCCGGGCATGGAGATCATCCGGCAGGCGGGGGGGCTCCATGCCTTCATGAATTGGACTGGCCCCATTCTCACCGATTCCGGTGGGTTTCAGGTTTTCAGCCTGGGCAAGATTCGAAAGATCAAAGAACACGGGGTTGAGTTTCGCAGCCATCTGGATGGGTCTCCCATTTTCCTCGGTCCCAAGGAGAGCATGTCCATCCAACGGGAACTGGGCTCGGATATTGCCATGGTGTTTGATGAATGCCCGCCTCATGACTCGCCCCACGAGGAGGTGGTTCGCGCCGTAAAACGAACGTTGCGATGGGCCGCGGAATGTTTGGAACAACCGCGGGCCAAGGGGCAGATGGTATTTGGGATTGTTCAGGGAGGGGGTGATGCCTGCCTCAGGGAACGCTGTGCCCGCGAGCTCACTGCGATGGGTTTCGACGGTTACGCCATTGGTGGCGTGAGTGTTGGGGAGCCCGAGCCGGAAATGATGAAGGCGGTGGAGATCACGGAGCCGTTCCTGCCCGAATCCAAGGCGCGGTACGCCATGGGGCTGGGAACGCCGGCCCAGTTGGTGGAACTGGTGGCGCGGGGAGTGGATATGTTCGACTGCGTCCTTCCCACCCGAGTGGCACGGAATGGTACGGCGTTCACCCGGAAAGGTACCTTCGCCATCAAAGGCGGGGCCGTGAAATCAGAATTTAAGCCAATAGATGAGGGATGCACGTGCTACGCCTGCCAGAACCATACCCGGGCCTACATTCGTCACCTCCTCAATGTGAATGAGATTCTCGGGCTCCGTTTGGTCAGCATCCACAACAGCCACTTCTACCTGCAAGTCATGAGGGAAATTCGGGCGCATCTGGAAGCCGGAACGTTTGCCGAATTCCGGCGCGAATTTGTCGGCAGGTATGTTCCCACCTTGCGGGTAAGGGCGGCGCGGGATGCCGCTGTTGGTTGATGGTTACGCGGGGCGAAGGCGGGAAAGAATGGCTCGGGCTGCACGCCGGCTCGCCCCGGGTGGACCCAGCGAGCGCGCGACGCCCAATAGGTCATTTCGAATCGCGGCTCGCTGCTTTTCGTCCCCAATCAGCGTTAAGGCTGCCGCCGCCAATCGGCTTGGATTCGCGTCGTCCTGGATGAATTCCGGCATCAGGGTTCTCCCCGCGAGAAGGTTGGGCATGGCCAGATGGTCGACCGTGATAATTCGGCGCCCGATTTCGTAGGTGAGGCGGGACGTCTTATAGAGCGCCAGCGTTGGAACCCCGAACCAGGCGCATTCCAAGGTGACGGTACCCGTGGAAGCGATGGCGAGGGTGGCTCCATCGAGGGCGTCATCAAGTGCGCCCACTTCAATAGTCCCAGGGAAATCGGGAGGGACCTGTTGGCGGGCCATGTTTCCCAGGGCTTCGGTGGGGAGCACCATCCGGATTCGTATTCCGGTTTCCCGTTGGACGAGGAGCGCGGCGGGAACCATCACGGGCAGGTGGCGGTGCAATTCGCCCGCCCGGCTTCCAGGAAGCAGGAGGAGAGTTGGCTCAGCATTCGGTTTGGCGGAATTCATCGGATGAGTGGTTGACCGGCGATCCACCAAAGGATGCCCCACGAATTCCACGGGCAAGTTCGGAGAGATTCGTTGGAACCAACTCCTTTCGAAGGGAAGGATGCTCAGGAGGAGGTCGAGGATCCTTTCCATTCGTTTCGCGCGGGCTGGACGGGACGCCCAAACCTGCGGCGAAATGAACTGCACCAGGAACGGATTCCAGTTGTGAAAAGGGCCCTGGCGGTTAGCGAGACGCCTTCGAATGGCTGTCGCGAATCGAAGATTAAAGCCGGCGTAATCCACACCAATGACGGCATCGGGCAGTTCTCGATCCGCCAGATCCAGCAATGAGCGAAACGTTCTCTGGAAAAACCGAAACTGCTTGAGGATCTCCAACCCGATCACCGAATGGGCCGTCAGCTCGGCGGCAAGGTTCACGCCACTGGCAGCCATGCGAGGCCCGCCGGCGCCAATGAAGCGCGGGCCGACCGGGCCAGACTCCTCACGTAACGCCTGGACCAGATCTGCAACCGCCATATCCCCTGATGGATCACCGGCTATCAGGAGGAATGTCAGCGGTTTCATCGAGAACCCTGAGAATCGGTTGGAGAATCTGGCGGTGGCAAGGCCTTGCAGAGGAATCCTCGCGATCGTTTCTCCAGACGGAAGGGTCCATGGGTCGGAAGTCTTTGAACGGATTCGGGCTGGTGTATTTCGGGATTCCGCTATCCCGGTGGGCGCATGATTTTGGTAAAAAGTTTTTGACAGGTATCGTTGGGTTTGTCACTCCATGGGGCTCCGTCGCGGGGGATTTTTCCCTGAGCGGTTCCATTTATCGCGGGAGGGCCGCAAAAGCCCGATTGCACCGCACATCAACATGTCCAGCAAGCGATTCAATAAAGCCCTGTCTATGGTGGACGCAGGGAAAAACTATCCGCTCAGCCAAGCGGTTGAAGTCCTCCACAAATTCCCCCGCGCCAAATTTGTCGAAACCGTGGATCTAGCGTTTCGACTTGGAGTGGATCCCAAGCAATCCGATCAGATGGTTCGCGGAACCTGCCCGCTGCCCCATGGTTCTGGAAAGACCGTCCGGGTACTCGTGTTTACCAAGGCTGGGGCTCAGGCAGAGGCGGCCCGGGCCGCCGGAGCCGAGTTTGTTGGTTTCGATGACATGATCAAGAAATGCCAGGAAGGCTGGGCGGACTTTGATGTGGCGATTGCCACAACCGAGGCAATGTCAGAAGTCCGCAAGCTCGGCAAAGTCCTTGGCCCTCGTGGCCTGATGCCGAATCCCAAGACTGGGACAGTGACCGACGATGTCGCCAAGGCAATCAAAGAGGTCAAGGCCGGGCGGGTTGAATTCAAGATCGACAAGGCGGGTAATGTTCATGTGCCGGTGGGAAAGGCGAGTTTCACCCCGCAACAGATCGCCGAGAATGCCCGTTCTGTCATTGAGGCGGTAGTTCGGGCTCGTCCATCCAGTGCCAAGGGTGTTTTCGTTCGCTCCTGCACCCTGTCCCTCACGATGAGTCCGCCGGTTCGGTTGGACCTCAAGGAGTTTGGAGCCAACTAACCCGTTTTCCTGGAGATCATTTCATGCGTCTTGAGAAAAAGTTCATTTCCGCCGAGTACGCTACCCGGCTGAATGCATCGCCATTTTTCCTAGTGGTGGACTACCGGGGCCTCTCGGTGTCCCAGTTCACTGAACTCCGCAAGCGTCTGAACAAGGCGGGGGCGGAAGTTCACGTGGTCAAGAACACCATTTTCCGGGTCGCTGCCAAGGAAGTTGGCATGGCCGACTTGAGCGGCGCGCTGTCAGGCCAGCTCGCGGTTGTGACCGGCAAGGAGGATATTGCGGCTGCGGCAAAAGTGGTGAAGTCCTACCAGTCAGAGTTTGAGAAACCGAAGCTCCAGTTTGGGTACTTGGGGAATTCACGACTGGATGCAGATGCCGTTCGCGCAATCGCGGATCTGCCGCCGCTGAACACGCTCCGAGGCAAGATTCTTGGACTTCTGCAGGCTCCGGCCCAGAAGGTTGTTGCGGTCATCAATACTCCAGGTGCTCAGCTGGCACGCGTCATTAAAGCCAAGGCCGAAAAGGCATCCTGAGACCGGAAGTTTTCAGATTCGGGACCGAGACGCCGTCCAGTTTTGGTTCCGGAGTGCGGGAAACCGCCATTAGAGTAAATCGTCGGTCCGCAGGCCGCGGACCAATGCCGGGAGGCCTCCCAGCCGACGAGACTAAACGGACGAAGGACATTACCTAATATAAATATCGTTAACATGGCTGATATCAACAACATCGTCGAAGAGTTGAGCAAGCTCACCGTTTTGGAGGCTGCTGAACTGGTTAAGGCTCTCGAAGCCAAGTGGGGCGTAACTGCTGCCGCTCCGGTCGCTGTAGCCGCGGCTCCTGCCGCTGGCGGCGGTGCTGCGGCTCCCGCTGCTGAGGTGAAGGATACCTTTGACCTGATTCTCGCGTCCGTTCCGGCGGACAAGAAGATTGCCGTCATCAAGGTGGTCCGCGAAATCAAAGCTGGTCTCGGTCTGGCTGAAGCCAAGGCATTGGTCGAAGGAGCTCCGAAGCCCGTTCTTGAAGGTGCCCCGAAGGCGGATGTCGAGGGTGCCAAGAAAAAGCTCGAGGAGGCCGGTGCGAAGGTCGAACTCAAGTAATTTTTACTTTGCGGGGAGCGGAACACGTGTTCTCTTTTATTGGCAATTATTGCCGCACACCACCGCTGTTAACGTCTCGGAGCGTTGCGGAACGAAGTCCAAGACGAGGACTGGTGATTTAATAGATCCAAGCCCGGCCTCGTCCTATCGTCTTTTGACGGAACAGGCCGGCCGGCCAGCCGGCTTGCTGAACACTAAGGTCGCCATGCCACATAAAGTCACGGAGCGCATCAACTTCGGAAAGATCAAGAGGCTGGCTGCCCCCCCAACCCGATCGAACGCCGATTCTTTATCGAGTTTCATGGGCCGATGTTTCGCAGTCCATGGAAAAACACGGGTCTTCAGGCAGGGCTGATGAGGTCTTCCCTGATCGAGAGCCACGGACGGCAAGATCAATTTCGATTTGCCAGCGCCAGTGAGATCCAGGAGCCCAAAGTAGATTGGCTGGAATGTCTTCGGGAAGGTTTGACCTACGGCGCTCCGCTGTACGTGACGCGTTTTCCAGTGCTGGATGCAGCGGGAACCAGCAGAGGAAAGTGTTCGCGGTGAAATCCCACCATGACCCGCAGGGCAACCTTCGTGATCAATGGTGCAGAGCGCGTCATTGTTGCCGCACCAGTTCTCAAGCCTGGCCTTGAAACGACCCAGCATCCCAACGGCAGCCGGCTTCACAGCTTCAGGATCATCCCGGATCGCGGATCGTGGTATGAAGCGCAGTTCGATACCAGCGACCTGCTTTATGTGTATTTGGACCGGAAAAAGCGACGTCGTAAGTTCCTAACCACGACATTCTTCCGGGCTCTGTTTGCTATTGCAGAGGCGCGGCTGCACCCCAAACCGGAATCCAAGATCAATCCTGAGGAAGTGGGCAAGGATGGCGACATCCTCGACCTGTTCTACAAGATTGAAGAGCTGCCGGTGAAGGACGCGGACAAGCTTGAGGACATCCAGAACAAGGTCCTCATCGAAGACGCGGTGGACCTCGACAAGGGAATTGTTGTCGCCCGAGCTTTCGAACCCTTGTCGAAGGCGACTGTAAAGCAGATCGCGGAACTTGGCGTGAACCGCATCCGGGTGGTGGATACGTCCATCGACGACGGTATCGTCATCAAATGCCTCAAGAAAGATCCCACCAAGAACGGTGACGAGGCCCTGAAAGACATTTATCGCCGACTTCGTCCCGGTGATCCCCCGACCGCAGCGAACGCCAAGGCGCTCATTAAGCGATTGTTCTTCGACGCCAAGCGCTACGATCTCGGGCGCGTCGGTCGCTACAAGATCAACCAAAAGCTTAATTTTTCCGAGGGCGATTCCCGCATTCTGACTGGCAAGGACCTTCTGGAGGCGACGAAGTATCTTCTCCGTTTGAAGAAGGGCGAGGGCAGTCTAGATGACATCGACCACCTCGGGAGTCGTCGAATCCGCACCGTAGGTGAGCTTCTTGCCAACCAATGTCGCGTGGGACTGGCGCGCACGGAGCGTCTGGTGAAGGAGCGCATGACACTCTTCGATCAGACCATGGACACGATGACGCCCCAGAAGCTCATCAATCCCAAGGCGCTTTCTGCGGTCGTCCGAGACTTCTTCGGCCGAAGCCAATTGAGCCAGTTCATGGACCAGATTAACCCGCTGGCCGAACTGACCCACAAGCGACGTCTCTCAGCCCTTGGGCCCGGGGGACTCTCTCGCGATCGTGCCGGTTTTGAGGTTCGCGATGTTCATCCGTCTCATTATGGGCGAATCTGCCCGATTGAAACGCCGGAAGGCCCGAACATTGGTTTGATCGCGTCCTTGGCCACATTTGCCCGGGTCAACGATTACGGGTTCATCGAGACCCCTTACCGTAAGGTGGAACATGGCCGGGTGACCGAAAAGCTCGACTATCTCACGGGTGACCGCGAGGAAGGCTACACCATTGCCCAGGCCAATGCGCTCATTGACGAAAAGGGCCGTTTCCTGACGGAGAAAGTCACCTGTCGAAACAAGGGTGACTTCATCGACGTCGACCCAAAGGACGTCCATTACATGGACGTTTCACCCAAGCAGCTCGTTTCGGTGGCGGCCGGTCTGATTCCATTCCTGGAGCACGACGACGCCAACCGCGCGCTGATGGGTTCCAACATGCAACGCCAAGGCGTTCCGCTCTTGGTGACGGAGGCGCCCTTCGTGGCCACCGGATTGGAAGACAGGGTGGCGCGTGATTCCCGCGCCGTGATCGTGGCTGAGGAGGCGGGTAAAGTCGCCAGTGTTACCGGAAGCCAGATCATCATCACCAAGGATGGCCGGATGCCGGAAGGAAAGAAGAAGATCAAGCATGATCCGGCGAACGACATCTGGGTTTACCAGGTTCGAAAGTTCATGCGATCCAATGCCGCCACCTGCATCAACCAGAAGATTCTGGTCGACAAGGGTGATGTGGTGAAGAAGGGGCAGGTGCTTGCAGACGGTCCCTGTACCGCAGGGGGTGAATTGGCGCTCGGGCGCAATGCTCTCGTCGCCTTCATGCCTTGGAACGGCTACAACTTCGAGGACGCCATCCTGATCTCTGAGCGGATCGTCAAGGACGACATCTTCACCTCAATTCACATCGAGGAGTTTGAGGTGGTCGCCCGCGATACCAAACTGGGACCCGAAGAAATCACGCGGGATATCCCGAACGTGGGCGAGGAAGCCCTCAAGAACCTCGGACTCGACGGCGTGATCCGTGTCGGAGCCGAGGTGAAGCCTGGTGATATTCTGGTGGGCAAGATCACGCCAAAGTCCGAAACGGAGTTGGCACCTGAAGAACGGCTTCTCCGGGCGATCTTCGGGGAGAAGGCTGCCGACGTGAAGGATACTTCGTTGCGGGTACCCTCAGGTACCTACGGCATCGTAATGGACATCAAAGTGTCCGCGAAGGCCGAGGGTGCCAAGGGGGGGCGGAAGGAGGAAAAGGACACGTCGAAGAAGGTCAGCAAGGAGGTCGACGAAGGATTCCGCTCCAAGAAGGAGGAATTACTGGAGCAGTTGACCGAGGCGCTCTCCAACATCCTTCTGGGTGAAAAGATCCCTCTGGATGTCGTTAACAGCGAAACCGGCGAGATTATCATTCCCGCCAATCGCAAGATTACCAAGACGCTGCTGAAGAAGCTGGCAACGGTCTACGATCGAATCGAGATTGATCCGTCCCCCATTCGCAACAAAATCAACGAGATCATCGGAGCTTTCAAAAAGAAGTTCGAGGATCTGGAATCCCAGCACGCTGAAGAAGTGGAGCGTGTCGAATCGGGTGAAGACCTTGACGGTGGCGTCGTCAAGCAGGTGAAAGTTTACATCGCCTCCAAGCGAAAGCTGTCCGTCGGAGACAAGATGGCGGGGCGCCACGGCAACAAGGGTGTGGTCGCTGCAATCGTTCCTGAGGAAGACATGCCCTACCTGGCAGACGGGACGCCGGTTGACATCGTGCTGAACCCGCTCGGCGTTCCGTCTCGAATGAACGTCGGACAGTTGCTAGAGACCCACTTGGGCTGGGCTTGCCGAATCCTCGGCATCAAGATCGCGACTCCTGTCTTTGACGGCATCAAAGAGAAGGAGATCCGTGGCTACCTGAAACAGGTGGTTGACGACCAGAAGAAGAAGGCGCAGACGCCACTGATCGGCGAAAACGGGAAAGCCACCCTGTACGACGGCCGGACTGGTGAGCCCTTCGACCAGGAAGTGGTCGTCGGCTACATCTACATGCTCAAGCTGGGGCATCTCGTGGCCGACAAGATCCATGCGCGTGCCGTGGGACCCTATTCTCTGGTCACCCAGCAACCCTTGGGCGGCAAGGCGCAGTACGGCGGTCAACGCTTCGGCGAAATGGAAGTATGGGCCATGGAGGCGTATGGCGCGGCGTATACGTTGCAGGAACTCCTGACCG